>CAYWWC010000058.1:9573-17784 GCA_964461615.1 uncultured Anaerolineae bacterium | reverse complement strand
TCACTGTCCCACCAACACTCGTCGCCCCCACGGAGATGTAGAGCAACGGGTCTGTCTCAATGATATGATAGAACTCCCACGGGCCGTCATGGTCGCAAACAAGCAGGCCATACCAGCCACTAGCGTCGGTGGCGGTGCTGCCGATGGGAGTGCCGCTGTCGGGATATGGATTATTCGAACCCCAGACGGACACCGTGACACCCTGCAGCGGCTGGCTTTCGTCGCCCACCTCCCCATCGTAGACCCGCCCCTCGAACATCCGACAGTCAGGCGGAGTGGTGGGAGTAGCTGTCGGAGTGGGCGTGGCGGTGCCTTCACAAGGCCCGACCTCCGTTGCCAGCTCGAAGTAGTTGTTTGATGGGTTGGGGTCGTGGGTATCGCTCTCCACCTGCACCGCATTGAGAATGGGACCGCAGACGTCCTCGTCCACATTGACCTGGAGCCAGATGCTAGTGCCCGGTGGGAAGGTCGTGAGGTCCCCCAAATCGCAGCGCAGCACGTCGTTCGGCGGTCGGTGGGCGATCAACACGCAGCCGCCGCTGCTGGCATCGTAAGCCACTTCAGGTGGCAACCAGTCAGTGACCACCACATTGGTAGCCGTGTCTGGCCCGTTGTGCCAGACATCGAGATTGTATTGGATCTGTCCTCCCGGCGCGACGGGCTCCTGGGACGGCACGACCATCTGCTTGCTGATTTGCAGATCGGCCTCGTCCCCCGACTCGCCGGTGGGGGTGGGGGTAGGAGTATGTTCGGGCGGCTCTCCGGTGGCGGTTGGGGTGGCTGTGGGCGTTTCTTCCTCTGACCCCCTGTCCCAGAACTTGTTGCCCGTCAGCGTCTTCCCTCCCAGCGGGACTTCATACTCAACCCAGTTCGCGGTCCTCGGTGTCCCACCAACACTCGTCGCCCCAACAGAGGTGTAGCTCGGTGGGTCTGTCTCTATGATGTGGTAGAACTCGTAGGGGCCGTCGCTGTCGCAGACCAACAGACCGTACCAGCCCTCGGCGTTGGTGGTGGTGTCGCGGATTTTCGTGCCAGCATCAGGATGCGGATTGTACGAGCCCCAGACAGACACGGTGACTCCCTGCAATGGCTGCGAAACAGGCGGCTCCTCGCCCGTGTTCCCCTCGTACACCCGCCCGCTGAAGGTCCAACAGATGGGAGTTGACGTGGGGGTCGGTGTGTCGGCCTCCGGCAGCTCATCCCAGAAGCCGATGCCAGTGTAGGTGCCCGGGTCCAAGCTGCGGAAGTAGAAGGAAACCACGTTGTAGTTCGTGACGTATCCCTCCCCTTGATCGTCGGCCCGCGCACCCTTGGAGCTGGTGCCGGACGGATCTTCCTCGATGACGTGCAGGTAGGTATAGACGGTTTCGCCCGGCGTCCAACTCAGGCTGAAGGTGCCAGACGCGTTGGTCACTGTATTGACCAGGAGCACCCTGGCGGCCCCGCCTTCGGGCCATTCGTCTTCGTCTCCCCACAGCCCGACGGTCACGCCAGCGATGGGTGTGCTGGTGTCGTAGGGCTGCCCACGGTAGACGTGGCCAGTGAAGGTGTAGGCTTGCAGGGACACTGCGGCCGGGTCAACGCGGGCGGCTGCGGTCCATCCGCTCAGGTTGGCCAGGTTCATACTACCCAGGAACAGGCCCAAGGCCAGCAGCACGGCGGAAACTCTCGCTATCGTGATCGAACTTATTCGGGTTCGCATTTTTCTTCTCCTTTTATTTTTCGCTCTTGCTAGTGATGAATACGATTGTCACTCGCGACCAGCAGCAGATAGACCCGGTGGCTAACGCGGAGGGTGATGCTGACGGTTCTGTGACAATTATACACTATCCTGGCTGGCTTAGCAAAAGCGAGACTTACGTCTCTTCCCGCAAGAAAATGCCTTTCCACACCCAACCACATCGCCCCCCGATACCCCATCTACACACATGGATTCGATGCTTTCCTGAGCTAATCTTACTGTTTCACCACATTTCTTTAAGCTTTATTACGTTAATTGAGCTTCCTAACACCCATTCAAAAGACGTCCTTTTGAGCTTTCTTACGTAAATCAAGTTCTTCGTTCACTCTTCACCAAGATGTCTTTGCACATACTGCCCAAGTCGTCTCTTGCAGTGACGAAATCACTTCTGGGTGTGGGCAAAGAAGGCGTCCCCCTTGCCTTCCTGGGCGCTTTGCGGTATAATTTGGACAAGTGTTAACCACAGAGACACAGAAGGCAAGATGCCAACGAGGGGGAGATGGGCAACTGGCTGGAGAGATACCGGGGTTATATTCTGATCACCGTAATCAATCTGATCGTCCTGGGCGGGGTGATTATCTTTTTGCGTCGCCCTCCACAGCCGGAGCTCATCGTAACTTCGCCCCCGCCCACGGCTACTCCTCTGCCTACCCCTACTCCGGCCCCCGTGCAGGTCTACGTCAGCGGGGCGGTGACTCACGCCGACGTTTATGAGCTCCCCCCTGAAAGCATCGTCAAGGACGCCATCGAGGCTGCCGGGGGCGCTACCAGCGAGGCCGACCTGGACCGCATCAATCTCGCGCTGTCTGTGGCGGATGGCCAGCACATCTACGTGCCTCATCAGGGCGAGGAGAGTCCACCGATAAGCCCACCAACCGGGCCGCCGGATACAGCCAGTGGCCAAGCAGGGGGCAAGATCAACATCAATACCGCCAGTCAATCCGAGATTGAGACCCTGCCAGGCATCGGGCCCTCCAGAGCACAAGACATAATCGAGGACCGTCCTTACGATAGCATTGAGGATATCCAGAAGGTGCCAGGCATCGGGGAGGTCACTTTCCAGAAACTCAAAGACTTGATCACTGTAGACTAGTCTGAGGGACAAAGGGTAACGAGTAACGAGGCGACGGGTAATGCATCAATGCCCCCAGTCGTCTCGTTGCCCCGTTGACTTTCCGGGAGATCTCAGTAATAGGTGGAGGTAGCGCGATCTATGCGTGCAATCATACAGCGGGTCAAACGAGGCGCCGTCTCGGTGGACGGTGAGATTACAGGATCCGTGGATAACGGTCTGGTAGTTCTCATTGGCGCGACTCACCAGGACACCGAAGCGGAAGCCCAAAAGCTGGCCCAGAAGACAGCTCACCTGCGCATTTTCGAGGACGAGGCTGGCAAGATGAATCTCTCAGCCCTCGACGTCGGCGCGGGCATCCTGGTTGTTTCCCAATTCACGCTCTACGCCGATTGCAGGCGAGGGCGGAGGCCCAGCTTCACCGAGGCCGCCCCCCCGGAGGCAGCGGAGCCGCTGATCGAACATTTCGTTGATCAGCTTCGAGAGGCGGGCGTCGCCAAAGTCGAAACGGGGGTGTTCAGAGCCTACATGCTGGTCGAGATCCACAACGATGGGCCGGTGACCATTATCTTGGATACGGACAGGTTGTGAAAAGCAGGGATTTGGCACTTGTCCTGAGCGGCTCGACTGAGCTCGCCGAAGTCCTGTCGAAGGGATCCCGCCAGAGTAAATTTTGGGTTCGTAAGCATTAAGGAAGGCTGAAATTGCGATATAAGGTTTATGTTTAGCGATCCCAGTCATATCTTGTGGTATCTCCGAGATATAGCCACAACCTGTAGGCAAAATGACTTGCCATAACGCTCGTATCAAAAATTCAGAAGGAGGAGTGCAATGAATATCAGGCAGTATCTCATACTTGTTCCTGTTCTCTTGCTCACCTTTATTGTCATCTTCGTTGTTGCACCAGGGGAGAGCACACAACCGGTCATGGCTCGGAATCAAAGACCGACACTCACACCCACACCCACCCCAACGTCGCCCTCATACACGGCCACGCCAACCAGTACGCCAACAACCACACCGACAGACACGCCAGTCACCCGACACACAAACACGCCAACCAGTACACCAACTAACCCGCCGACGTTCACATCTACCCCAACGCGTACGTCCACCCCAACGCCTACTCCAACAACTACCCCCACTCTGACGCTGACCAACACTCCCACAACCCCGCCAACGAGCACTCCCACGCCCCCCACCAAAAGCCGCCCGCCCAACACTCCAACCCGCACTCCCACCACATCCCCGACGCCAACCACCACACCGACGCCCACACGCACGCCAACAATCACACCAACGTTCACTCACACGCCAACGGCCACGTCAACAGCCACGTCAACGACCGAACCGACCCGTCCTCCGACATCTACTCCCACAAACACGCCAACCCGCCCTCCGACGTCTACCCCGACAACGACGCCAACCCCCACCTCCGTGCCCGATGTGGACCTCTTCATAGACGCGATCGAGGTCACTCAAGGGATTCAGGACTTAGACAACAGCGTGCCTCTCATCGCCAACAAGCGCACTTACGTGCGGGCGCACGTGCGCGCTAACCAGGGAGACCATCCCTACGTGTTAGGCCAGTTCTTCGTCATCTGGGATTTCGTCAAGGATGGCCCCTACGACGCAGATAACCCAGGAGGGCGGATCACTGTCAAGAGCGACCCAGACAGAGGGGAGGTGGACGATAGCTTCTATTTTGAGATCCCTCCCCAGATGCTGTGGCCTGGCTGGATACATATCTGTCTGGACTTGAACCCCGACAAGAATGTACCGGAGTTCGATTACGACAACAACTGGGCCTGCGCACAAGTACAGCTAACATCCTCGCCCCAGATCAAAGTCAGGATCTACACGGTGAGCTTTCAGTATGGCCCTTTCCCTTCCTATGAAGCTTCAATGGACCACGTCAAGGCGCTCGTCTCGTGGTTGCATCGGGCCTATCCGGTACCCAGCGTCGTGTGGAACACTCACACCCTATATTGGTCTCAACCCTACGTGCCTTTTGACGTTGGCTGCGGCGCGGTGAATAATGAACTGGCCACGCTGCACGCCCTGTACGTGGCCAACAACAGCGGCTTGCCTTTCTTCGACCCCAATTGGAGATTCTACGGCATGGTGATAGACGCCGGCGACATGATGAGGGGTTGCGCTGCTGGCATCCCGGCTCTTGTCGCTTCCGGGCCGACCGGAACAGGCACATGGGGTTGGGACACTGACGGCTCCTACGGCGACTGGTACGGCGGCCATGAACTGGGCCACGCCTATGGACGCTACCACGCCGAATGTTGTGGCGCTAAGGGCGGCTCGCCGTATCCATATCCCAACTGCATCATCGGTGGGCCAGTGGGAGATACGGATCGTTTCTACGGCTGGGACATAGAGTTGCAGCAGGTCTATCCGCCAACCTGGACTGAGATAATGAGCTACTGCGATGAACAGTGGATCTCCGATTTCACATATAACGGCCTCCGCGAACAACTGATCGCCGAGGCGGCGGAAACGGCGTCGCTCGCCAACGTTAGGTCTGCCACAGGCGAGTATCTGGCTGTCTTCGGGCAAATCAATCTGGTCGAGCTTACGGCTGAACTGGGTACCCTCTATCGCCTGCAAGACTTCCCTGCCCCGGAAGCCCCGACTCCCAACGAAGATTGGAGCCTGGTCCTCCTCGACGGGGAAGGGGAAGCTCTGGCGACGTATCCTTTCACTCCCAAGAATGATTCCGGTCCGGGCGACGAGGAATATACTACGGCTTCCATTATTGAAACCGTGCTCTGGGTTGAAGGCACGGCCAGGATTGCGGTTCAATACCAGGGAACAGAAGTCGCCGCCCGCGACGTCAGTGCGGGACAGCCGAGCGTTGAGGTGATCTATCCCAACGGCGGCGAGGCGCTGGATGGGGATACCGTCACCGTGACCTGGGAAGCTAGTGACCCCGACGAAGGGCCGCTGGTCTATGCTCTGCTGTACAGTCCCGACGGCGGTAGCTCGTGGCAGACTCTGGCCGTAAGCCTCACGGACACTGAGCACACGGTCAGCCTGGATGAGCTGCCCGGAAGCGATGAGGCTCTCTTCCGCGTGATCGCCTCCGACGGGGTGAACACCGGCCAAGACGAGTCCGATGGCGCCTTCCAGGTAATCCGCAAAGCGCCGCAGGCCTGGATCACATCCCCTGGCGGCGGCACCAGATTCACGCCTGGCCAACAGGTGATGTTGGTGGGGGAGGGATACGACACTGAGGACGGCCTCTTGCCCAATGAGGGACTGCGCTGGAGCTCCGACGTCAATGGAGAACTGGGCACAGGAAAGGAGCTATCAATAACCGGCCTTGATACAGGTTGGCACGTCATTACCCTGGAGGCGGTTGACAGTGACGAACAATCCGCGAGCGATACAGCCGGTATATACGTGGGCACGCAGCCGTATATGGTGTACCTGCCGATAGTGATGAAGTATTGATCTATCATGGAACCCGATTCGGTTAGCTCAAGGCAAACAAGCGCCCCTCTCCTGGTAAGCGCGTGCCTGGTGGGCGTCTCCTGCCAGTACGACGGCGGCAGTTGCCCCAACGACCAGATCCAAGACCTGGCCACGCAAGGCGGCGTGTTGCCTTTTTGTCCAGAGGTGGCGGGCGGGCTTCCCACGCCGCGCCCGCCAGCGGAGATCCAGGGCGGCGACGGACACGATGTCCTGGAGGGACGGGCTCGCGTAGTGAACATTGAGGGGAAGGATGTCACGGCCGAGTTCTTAGCCGGAGCTCAAAAGGCATTGCGCATCGCCCAGCGCTGGGACATCAAAGAGGCCATACTGAAAGCCCGCAGCCCCTCTTGTGGCTTGGGCCGAATCTACGATGGGAGCTTCGGCGGACGCCTGGTGGAGGGGGACGGCGTGACCGCAGCTCTGTTGAAGCGAGAGGGAATCATCGTCAGAAGCGAGGAAGATCTGATTAGCGCGAATAGCCGTTGGGTTAGGTAGGAGACTAGCGCCGGCTGAGTAGGAGCGGAGCGACGTATCGAAGCCAAGCGGGTTGTGTCCGAGAACCCGCTCGCTGGTCTCGATACGCTGCGCACTCGACCGACGCTCGCTAACCTCTCAATGATTAACCGAGCACCTATTCGCGCTTGCAGGAGTGGGAAAAAAGGAGGCGTGATGAGAAAGATCGTGGAGTGTGTGCCTAATTTCAGTGAGGGACGGCGGAGGGAGGTCGTTGACCAGATCGCGGAGGCCATAGCCGCTGTGCCCCGCGTCCATGTGCTGGACGTTCAGTCCGATGTCGACCACAACCGTACGGTGGTGACCTTCGCCGGGGAACCGGAGGCTGTGAAAGAAGCCGCCTTCCGGGGCATTGAGAAAGCGGCGGAGCTCATTGACATGGATCTGCATCGGGGCGAGCATCCCCGCCTGGGAGCGGCCGATGTGGTACCCTTCGTGCCCATCAAGAATGTGACCATGGAGGATTGCGTGGCCATAGCCCAACGGTTGGGTGAGCGGGTGGGTCGCGAGCTGGACATTCCCGTCTATCTTTACGAAAGAGCAGCCACCCGTCCCGAGAGGCGGAACCTGGCTGATGTGCGGCGGGGTGAATACGAGGGGATCAAAGCGGAGATCTCAACCAGGCCCGAACGGGAGCCCGACTTCGGCCCCCGTCGCGTGGGCAAGGCAGGAGCCACGGCTGTCGGAGCGCGGCCGCCGCTCATCGCCTACAACGTCTATCTAAACACCGATGACGTGGAAGTGGCTAAGGCCATCGCCCGCGCGGTTCGCCACTCCTCCGGCGGCCTACGCTACGTCAAGGCCCTGGGCCTCCTGGTCAAAGGCCAGGCTCAGGTCTCGATGAACCTGACCGACTATCGCCAGACGCCCGTTCACCGCGTGGTGGAGATGATCCGCCGAGAAGCGGAGCGCTATGGCGTGTCTGTGGTAGAAAGCGAGCTCATTGGCCTCATGCCCAACGAGGCATTGGTGGAGGCGGCAGAATTCTATCTACAACTGGGCGACTTCTCGTCACAGCAGGTTTTGGAGAATCGCTTGGCTGATTTCACTCAGCGAGGGTAAAAGCTTTGCTCAAGACTGAGAACAGTTCACGGGTCTTAGTAACCGGGTCCCTCGCTTTGGCCCTGGTCATCTCAGGCATTGCCTTCAGTTGGCGGCCTTCCGCGCAGCCCACCGTCCTGGGAACTCCCACGCCTACGGCGACGCTGACGCTTACGCTTACACCAGTCCCCCCCACATCTACACCCACCTCCACCCCTACTCCCACCCACACACCTACGCCAACCTTCACCAGCACCCCTACGTCCACACCCACGTCTACCCCAGCGCCTACGTCAACCCCTACAAGCACCCCTACGCCCACACCAACATCTACGGCAACTCCGACGCCGACGCTTAC
>CAYWWC010000058.1:0-9473 GCA_964461615.1 uncultured Anaerolineae bacterium | reverse complement strand
ACTCCGACGCCGACGCTTACTCCGACGCCGACGCTTACGCTTACTCCGACGCCCAGCCCGACCGCCAGCGCCACATTGACACCGACAGCGACGCTGACGCCTACACCAAGCTCCCCCCAGGACCACTACTGGCTGGAGCGTCCCATCGGCCCTGAGGGCCAGGTGCAGGCCAGTCGCTTTTACCCCTACGGTTCCACAGCCAACGGCCTCTATTTTCTCCATTGTGGAGTGGACATCGGGAATCCCAGCGGCACCCCTGTGCTGGCTGTCGCATCAGGGATGGTCATCGTCGCCGGCAACGATCTGTCCGTAGTCTACGGCCTCAAACCCAATTTCTATGGCCAGCTCGTGGTAGTGCAGTTAGATAGGGAGTTCCACGAGCAGCCCGTCTTTATCCTGTACGGTCACCTCTCACGAGTGACGGCTCACGTTGCTCAACGAGTGGACAAAGGCGACGTGCTGGGCGAGGTGGGAATGACGGGAGTAGCCATCGGGCCGCACCTTCACTTCGAGGTGCGCGTAGGAGCCAATAGCTACGACAATACCCGCAACCCGGAGCTATGGCTGAAGCCCCTGCCCAGCCACGGGACCATAGCCGGGCAGTTGTTGGATGCCCAGGGAAATCCCATACCTGAGGTTGTCATCAACTTTCACCAAGCGGAGTCACCCGACAGGCGATGGCTCGAGGCCTGGACCTATGCCAGCGATGGGGTCAACCCTGATGAGGAATGGGGCGAGAACTTCGTGATGGGAGATGTGCCAGCCGGCTCCTATGTCCTGAAGACCAGGATAGGCGGACGGTTGTACATCCAGGAGGTAACGGTCGAGGCTGAGAAGACCTCGTTGGTCATCATAGAGACACTGCCGTAAACCCGGCGCTCTACCTCCTCCCAGCTTCCCCATTAAACGGCCAGAGCCAGCCGTTGGATCAAGGCAAAGTGCAGCAGTCCCAGTGCACTGATTGCGAAGAAGGCAGCCAGCAGTCCCAGCGACAGGGGCAGAAAAGCATCGCGCCAACTCGCGGCTTTGCTTTCCCGCCGGGTCACGATCAGGATGATCATGGCGTTTACGAGCGTCAACATGGCCAACACCCCCAGGATGCTCAAGGCAGCTATGGGGTACAATAGAAAACTAGCTTGTGTCTGGACGATCCATACGAGCAGTGCCGCTGGAATCAGAAGATAGCCCAATTCACGCCAGTTGCGGATCACCCTCTCGTTGTCGGTCTCTTTCCAGAGGAGGAAGCCAAAGATGGGATAGACGATGATGCTCAGGGCCAGGCCCTGCAAAATGCCCGTGATCAAGCGCAGGAGGTTGTGGGGCTCGTAGAGGTGAGGAACGTGGGGGAGGAGGTTGAGAAAAGAGTTGAGGCCGTCACCGCCCCATAGGGCAATGAAGCTGATCAGGGAAATCAAGACCCCTCTACGCGGTAGGCTGCTGGCCCGCTGCCTCCTCAGTGCAGCCAGGCCCAATAGACCTAACAGAGCGCCCAGATAGGTTCCCGTGCAGCGAGCGCAGAGCGGAAGTAGCCTGCCGCCGATGGTGAAAGAATGGCTGGGTATCTGCCCGCAGACCCCCGCGCCAAATAAGCTAAGGATGTCGAAAAAACTGTTGATTTCCATATCCCCCCAGATTATACAGCCGAACGGAGGTCAGGTCAACTCTGCGTTTTTAACCTTAAAATTTTCTCAAACGGCCTTTCTACGGCCCTCAGGAGCTTGTTACAGTTTCCAGTTTTCAGTTTTCAGTATATAATACAGGCAACACTTGATCAGGAGCGTTTCATGCCCCCTTTTGTTCATCTCCACGTGCACAGCGAATACTCCCTGCTCGATGGCTTGGGTCGGATAGAGGACCTGGTAGTCCGGGCCACGGAGCTGGACATGCCAGCCCTGGCTCTCACCGACCACGGAGTGATGTACGGAGCCATCGAGTTCTATCAGGCGGCCCAGAAGCACGGGATAAAGCCCATCATCGGCACTGAGATGTACATTTCTCCTCGCGGCATGAAGCAGAGAGACTCCAAGCAAGACAGGAAATCGCATCACATCACCCTTCTGGCCAAGAACAACGTCGGCTATCAAAACCTGCTCCAGATAGCTACGACCGCAGAACTCGAAGGCTTCTACTACAAACCGCGCGTGGACAAAGAATACCTGGCCGAACACACCCAGGGATTGATCGCCCTCTCCGGTTGCGGCTCAGGGGAGATTCCCCGCCTGGTCTTGAATGGGCAATTGGATAAAGCTCGCCAGGTGGCCGCCTGGTACCGAGATACCTTCGGACGGGACAATTTCTACCTGGAGCTACAGAGACACGAGGGCATCCCTGAGCTTAAACAGGTGAGTGAGGGAATCATTGCCCTATCCGATGAAATGGGCATCCCTCTTGTGGCTACTAACGATGTCCACTACGTGCGGCCTGAAGAAGCCAAGGCTCAGGAGATCCTTCTCTGCATCCAGACCAACACCACTATCAACGATCCCAAGCACATGACCATGGGGGGCGAGAGCTTCTACCTCAAGAGCGGCGAGGAAATGACTGCCCTCTTCTCCGATGTGCCAGAAGCGGTGGGAAACAGCCTGCTCATCGCCGAAAAATGTGACCTGGCGCTGGAGAGGACGGGCTACCACTTGCCGGCCTTCGAGGTGCCCGGGGGCTACGATGCCGAAAGCTATCTGCGTTACCTATGCCAGGAGGGCCTGAGGGAGCGTTATGCCGTCATCACGCCGGAGATCGAAGCCCGCCTTCAGCACGAGCTGGCCATCATTCATCAGATGGGCTTCGACACTTACTTTTTGATCGTCTGGGATCTCGTGTGCCACGCCAGGGATCGGGACATCTGGTGGACTGTGCGTGGCTCTGTGGCTGGCAGCATAGTGGCCTATACCATGGGCATCACTAACCTGGACCCTCTGAGGCACGGCCTCATCTTCGAGCGCTTCCTCAATCCGGGCCGGGTTACTATGCCCGACATTGACTTGGACTTCCCCGACGACCGCCGCGATGAGATGATCAAGTACACAGTGGAAAAATACGGCCAGGATATGGTGGCCCAAATCATCACCTTCGGCACCATGGGCCCTCGGGCGGCCATCCGCGACGCCGGGCGAGCACTGGATCTGCCTCTGAACGAGGTGGACGTGGTAGCCAAGCTGATCCCCTTCGGGCCAAAGGTCAAGTTACAAGACGGCCTGGATAAAGTAGCAGAGCTTCGAAATCTATACGAGAGCAAGGGTTATATCAAAAAGCTCATTGATACGGCCAAGAGCTTAGAGGGGGTGGCTCGCCATGCCTCGACCCACGCTGCCGGTGTGGTCATCGCCGACGCGCCCCTGATCAACTACACCCCGCTGCATCGCCCAAGCAAAGGCGCAGAGGGGGGCATAGCCGTAACCCAATACCCGATGGAGATATTGGACGACATCGGCCTTCTCAAGATTGATTTCCTGGGCCTTTCCACTCTGACCATCATGCGCAAGGCCATTGATCTCATTCGCCAGAATCACGGCCCCCAACTGGATCTGAACACCATCCCCACCGATGATCCCGTCATCTTCGAGCTACTCTCCAGCGGCAACGTAACCGGCTTATTCCAAGTGGAATCAGCGGGTATGCGCCGCGTCCTCACCGACATGCAGCCCACAGGCTTCGAGGACATAGTGGTGGTGATCTCCCTCTACCGCCCTGGCCCGATGCAATTCATCCCCGATTACGTCGCCCGCAAGCACGGCCGGGAGGAAGTGAGCTATGTCCATCCCAAGCTGGAGCCTATCCTGAGAGAGACCTACGGCATCTGTGTTTATCAAGAACAGATAATCCGCACCCTGACCGAACTAGCCGGTTATTCGGCTGCTGATGCCGACTTGATGCGCCGGGCCGTGGGCAAAAAGAAGAAGGAGGAGCTCCTCAAGCATCGGGAGACCTTCATTGAGGGGGCACTTAAGTATGGCAACATCGAAGCCGCTAAGGCCACGGAGATCTTCGATGCCATTGAGTATTTTGCTCGCTACGGCTTCAACAAGAGCCACGCTGTCTCCTACGCCGTCATCACCTGCCAGACGGCCTGGCTCAAGGCGAACCATCCCGTGGAGTACATGGCCGCCCTGCTGAGCGTGGAGCGCAACAACACCGACAAGGTTGGCCAGTTCATCGCCGAGTGTCGCAGAATGGAGATCGAGATCCTGCCGCCGGATGTGAACAAGAGCGGGCTGGACTTTACGATAGAAGGAGACGGGGAGGAAAGCAGGGCCATCCAGTATGGTCTGGGAGCAGTGAAGAACGTGGGCGAAGGGCCCATTGAGGTCATACTAGCCGCCCGAGAGCAAGGCGGCCCTTTCGAAGATATTGAGGATTTCTGCCGGCGGGTTGATTTGCGCCAGGTGAATCGCCGGGCTCTGGAATGTCTTGTCAAGGTCGGTGCCCTGGACGCCTTCGGCCAGCGACCCCAACTGTTAGCCATCGTTGATCCCATGATGGCCCTAAGCCAGAGCACCCACCAGGCCCAGGAAGTGGGTCAATTGAGCATGTTCGATACCTCCAGTGGCTTCTCCCAGTCCATGGGAAGTGCTATCCCTTTGCCCGACATACCTGAAACGCCTCGCAAGGACATGCTGGCCTGGGAGAAGGAGCTAGTTGGCTTCTACGTATCCGAGCATCCTTTACAGCAGATGGCCGCCAGCCTGGATGGGACGGTGACCGCTTTCTGCGGCGAGATTGGCGAGGAGATGACTGGCCAGAAGGTGGTCATAGCAGGAGTGGTGCTTTGGGTGCGCCCCCACACAACTAAGAAGGGGAAACCCATGGCCTTTGTGCAACTTGAGGACCTGCGGGGCAGTACTGAGGTCGTCGTCTTCCCCAGCACCTACGAGAAGACCCAAGAGCTTTGGCAGGCGGACAAGATTCTGGTCGTCAGAGGCCGGGTGGACGCAAAGGGCAGGGGGGGCAAAGTGATCTGCGAATCGGTCCAAGATCACCTGCTGACCAGCCGCCCGGCGAATGAAGAGAAGCGCCGGCCTGGTAGTCCCCGATACCTCCGCATCACCATCCGTCGCACCGGGGAGCAAAAGCGGGACAGCAAACGCCTGGGGCAGGTGCACAGTCTATTGCAGAGCTATGAGGGTGATGATCGCTTCAGCTTCTATTTGGTCAGCGACGGGCGGCGAGTGCAGTTGGATTTCCCCAACGTCACCACTGGCTATTGCCCCGCTCTGAAGGAGGCCCTGGCCGGAATGCTGGGGGCGGGGGCAATAAGGGTAGAGAATCAATAACCATTACATTTAAGGAGGATGTTCGATGAAACGAGAAGTGATAGCTACCAAGAAGGCTCCGGGGGCAGTAGGCCCGTACTCTCAGGCGATACAGGTTGGCGATTTTGTCTTTACCGCCGGCCAGTTGGCCTTCGATCCAGCCACGGGCAAGTTTGTCGAGGGCGGGATTGAGGAGCAGACCCGCCAGGTGCTGCGGAACATCGCCGCTGTGCTGGAGGCAGCCGGCAGTTCCCTGGACAAAGTGGTAAAGACCACGGTGTTCCTCAAGGACATGGGCGACTTCAAGGCCATGAACGGGGTCTATGGCGAGTTCTTTGCCAATGAACCACCCGCTCGTTCGACCGTAGAGGTGGCGGCTCTGCCTCTGGGAGCCCTGGTGGAAATAGACGCTATAGCAGTTGTGGGGTAATGGGCTGCGAGTGCCAAGTTTCCAGCCCCCAGCAGTTCTGGCAGCCTCGCTCGCCAAATCTAGCGGATCAAATGACCGAGGTCTTTGCGAGTTGGCGTGAATAGCGGTCCGGAGTCCCGAACTTGTTTGGGGGTGTCGCGCCGCCATCCCAACAAGTTGGGGACTCCGACACCGTGACCCCGCCGATTTTGCTTGCCTTTTAGCGCGAAAGTTGGTATAATAATAGGTAACTTGAAACAGGAGAGATTTCATGGAAGAAGAGAAGGTCCTGGTGGTAGAAGAAGAGAAGGTCCCAGAGGTGGTCGAAGACCAGACTGCTGACGCTGGGGAGCATCTTCCAGAGGGAGCCTATGATTTCAAGGCCTTGAAACGCGGCGACATTCTGGAGGGCAAGGTGGTGCGAGTCAGCCCTGAAGAAGTTCTGGTTGACGTAGGCTGGAAATATGAAGGCACCATCTCCAGTCACGAATTGGAGAGCGCGGGGACAGCAGCCAGCGAGGAGATGCGGATCGGGGACGAGGTACTGACCTATGTAGTGAACCCTGAGGACAAGAGCGGCCGGATCGTCCTATCCCTGCGCCAAGCCGATCTGGAGAAGGAGTGGCGGTCTTTTGAGAAGCTCTTCGAGACTGGAGAGGTTTTCGAGGGGACGGTGACTGGCTACAACAAGGGAGGCTTGATCGTCCAACTGGGTCAGGTGCGAGGCTTTGTGCCATCCTCGCAGTTGGTTCGTTCCTTGCGGCGGCGCGAGGAAAAGGCACTAACTCACGAGGAGCGCCGAGCGAAGATGGTTGGCCAGCAATTGAGGCTTAAGATTATCGAATTGGATCGTCAGCGCAACCGCCTGATCCTCTCCGAGAGAGCCGCCAATCGAATATGGCGCAAGGAGCAAAAGGAACAGTTGTTGGCCTCACTCAAAGAAGGCGACGTCTGCCGTGGACGGGTTAGCAATCTGTGCGATTTCGGCGCGTTCGTTGACTTGGGAGGGGCCGATGGCCTGATTCACCTGTCGGAGCTTTCGTGGGGGCGGGTGTCTCATTCCAGGGAAGTGCTCCAGATGGGCGACGAGGTGGAAGTCTACGTCATGAACGTCAATCGCGAGAAGCGTCGTATTGGCCTCAGCCTCAAGCATCTACAGCCCGACCCTTGGAGCCAGGTCGAGGGGAAATACACCGAGGGTCAGTTGGTGGAAGGCACCATCACTAAGCTGACTGACTTCGGAGCCTTTGCCCGGCTAAGGGGAGATGCGATTGAAGGGCTGGTACACGTTTCAGAACTATCGGATGACCGCATCGCGCATCCCAAAGAGGTGGTCAAAGAAGGAGACATCCTCACTCTGAGAATCGTCCGCCTCGACCCAAATCGCCGTCGCATGGGCCTCAGCCTGAAAAGCGTCGCCAAAGCCGAGTACGCTGACTTGGACTGGCGCATGGAACAGGCCGCCATGCTCGAAGAGGGGGAGCGCGAAGTCGAAGTAGCAAGCGAAGGCAAGGAAGAGGAACTAACTCAAGCGGAGAGCGAAGGTGCTGAAGAGATCCCAGAAGCTCTCCCAGTAGCTCAGAACGAAACCCTCCGGTCTGAGGAGCACGAAGTCGAAGTAGGAAGCGAAGGTAGGGAAGGAGAGGAACTAACCCAGATGGAGAACGAAGGGTCTGAAGAAGCCCCAGAGGCCATTCCGGTAGCTGAAGCTCTCCAGCCTACCGAGTCCCTTTTGGCAGATGATAGCAGTTCTTAGGCGATTATACTTCGTCTTTCGTTGTTGATGGGCACTGGCTCATTGGTAAGCCGAACGAGTGGACGAGAGGGTATATAGGATGACTGACAAACTCGATAGATTCACCAAGAAAGCCCGCCATGTCCTGACCCTGGCTCAAGAGGAGGCACAGCGTCTCCATCATGGCTACATCGGCACTGAACACTTGTTGTTGGGCCTGATAGGTGAGAAGAATGGCATGGCTAGCAGAGTCTTGAAGGACTTGGGGGTCAAGCCAAAGCGCGTACAGCAGACAATTGAGAGAATAAGTGGACTCAGCCGGCAGGCCTCATTTGGCAAGGCATACCTCACTCCCCGCACCAAACGAGTGATAGAGCTGGCTTTTGATGAGGCGCGGCGACTGGGTCACCATTACATTGGCACCGAACATCTTCTCCTGGGGTTAGTGCGCCAGGGCGACGGCGTGGCCGTTGATGTGCTGAAGAGCCTGGGCGTCAGTTTGGACAAGGTGCGCACTGAGACCACACGGGGCATGATGAAGAACCCCGTCTATGCCGGGCGTGCCAGACAGCAGGATGAGAGAAAGACCCCCCTCATTGATCAACTTGCCACCGACCTCACGGCCCTGGCCGAGGAGGGCAAGCTGGACCCCGTTGTCGGTCGGCAAATGGAGATAGAGCGAGTCATTCAAATCCTCGCGCGGCGGACAAAAAACAATCCGGCTCTCATCGGCGAGCCGGGGGTAGGCAAGACGGCCATCGTGGAGGGGCTGGCCCAGCGTATCGTGAATGGCGATTCACCGGCGCTCCTGCTCGACAAGCGGCTGATACAGTTGGATGTCGGCTCGCTGGTAGCTGGCACCATATACCGTGGACAGTTCGAAGAGCGGCTTAAACGGGTCATCGATGAAGTCAAAGACTCGGACAGCATCCTCTTCATAGATGAAGTACACATGTTGGTTGGAGCTGGGTCTGGCGGTGGCTCTGTGGACGCAGCCAACATTCTCAAGCCAGCTCTGGCGCGGGGTGAGCTCCAGTGCATCGGGGCCACCACGGCCGATGAGTATCGCAGATACATCGAGCGGGACGCCGCTTTGGAACGGCGTTTCCAGCCCATCCTGGTTGGCGAGCCCACCGTCGAAGAGACTGTCGGCATCCTGCAAGGCTTAAAAGGGCGCTACGAGGCCCACCACAAGCTGAGAATATCCGACGAGGCCATCCATACGGCCGCCCACCTGGCCGCCCGCTATGTATCCGACAGGTTTCTGCCGGACAAGGCCATAGACCTCATTGACGAGACTGCCGCCCGGGTGCGCATGTATAAGGTTCCCCAGGTTACAGGCCTGAAGGAGACCTACCTCGGCTTGAAGACAGTGCAACGCCAAAAGGACAGCGCCATTGAAGATGGACAATACGAAGATGCAGCAGATCTACGTTACCTGGAGGTGGAGCTTCAGGGGAAGTTGAACCAGCTTCGCCTGGGCTGGGATTTTTCATCGGAGGATGGCCCGTCTGTCACGGCCGACGATGTGGCTGAAGTGATCTCCATGTGGACGGGCATCCCTCTCACCCGCATTGCCGGTGAGGAGACGGAACGGCTGCTGCAAATGGAGGAGGCCCTGCACCAGAGGATTGTTGGCCAAGATGAGGCCATCACCACCATTGCCAAAGCTGTTCGCCGGGCACGGGCAGGCTTGAAGGACCCAAAGCGGCCCATCGGCTCATTCATCTTCTTGGGGCCCACGGGCGTGGGTAAGACGGAGCTGGCCAAGGCCCTGGCCGAGTTTATGTTCGGCAGCGAGGATGCCCTGGTGCAGTTGGACATGTCCGAGTTCATGGAGCGCCACAACGTGTCCCGGCTGGTGGGGGCCCCGCCAGGCTACGTTGGCTACGAGGACGCAGGGCAGCTTACCGAAGCCGTCCGCCGTAACCCTTACTCCGTTATCTGCTTCGACGAAGTGGAGAAGGCCCACCCTGAGGTCTTCAATATGCTGCTTCAGCTTATGGAGGAGGGGGGACTCTCCGACGCCAGGGGGCGAGAGGTTGACTTCTGCAATACGATCATCATCATGACTTCCAAC
>CAYWWC010000057.1:0-17929 GCA_964461615.1 uncultured Anaerolineae bacterium | reverse complement strand
TTGCCGGGCTGACGCTGATCCCGCTGGTGATGGCGTACCGCTTTCGGTCTGCCATCGGGCAACAACGATCCGATGGAGCCGATCTCAAGGCGGGCCTGGTGAACGCCCTGCGCGCGCTGCGGCGAGGCGAGGTGCTGCGCTGGCTGACGCTGCTAGAGTTCTCCGACCTGATGTTGGACGTGCTGCTGGGCTTCCTGGCCCTGTACTTCGTGGACTCGGCAGGCGCGACGCCGACCCAGGCGGGGGCAGCGGTGGCGGTGTGGACGGGGCTGGGATTGCTGGGCAATCTGCTGCTCATCCCGCTCCTGGAGCGAGTTCGCGGCCTGCGTTACCTGCGTCTGAGCGCGGCGGTGGAATTGATGCTGTTCCCTGCCTTCCTGCTGGCGCCAGGATTCTGGGCCAAGCTGGCGCTGTTGGGGCTGTTGGGCCTCTTCAACGCGGGCTGGTACTCGATCCTCAAAGCACAGTTGTACTCAGCCATGCCGGGGCAGAGCGGCGCGGTGATGACGGTGGGGAACGTGTTTGGATTGCTGGGCGCACTTGTCCCGCTGGGCTTGGGACTGGTAGCCGAGCAATTTGATCTGGCGGCGACTATGTGGCTTTTGCTTTTGGGGCCAGTGGCGCTGCTGGTTGGAATACCTAAGAGAGAGGGTACTAGAACTACAGGGGAACATTGAGGAGAATCTCGACCTCTTCCAAGACGGCTGCCAGTGCGGGTGCCCGTGCAGCGATGACGCTTGTCTCACTGCCGTCGTGCTTGTGATGTGGAAATGTGGGCAACTTCAGCTTTCGGTGATGCTCCGTGTTATCGTAACGGAATACCAAATCATCACCGCGTTGGTACTGATAGGCATACGTGTAGCGCTCGATGGCGGTTTCTACGTCAACGAACTCGCGGAAGTGCAAAGTCGAGCCATCAAGCAACAAGATTGTGCCCTTGATGAAGCCTACGTAGCTGGTGCGTTTATCATAGGTAACGCTAGAGGAATGAACAGCACGGCTCGCCTCAATGGTGTCATGGATGGTCTGAAAGTAGACATCAATTAGCAAACTGGATCTCCTGCAACGCCCGGCGCTTCTCTTGGAGCTTGAGCAGGGTCTTGTATTCGCCAGCCCACTCAATGAAGTCCAAAGACTCTTGCAGTTCATCCTCGACCAGGCGACGGTAAAACTCAGCGGTATTCATGCCATACTTCTGTTCAAAGTCTCGCAGATGGCGCTGCGTTCGTGCTAATCCTAGTTCAATCATTTTCGACTCAGAGCGCAGGGCTGACTCCACCAGTGGCCTGATGGCGACTCCGCTTGGCGAGACCAAAGTGACTTGAGCTTGTTGACCCATGTCTTACTCCTTGAGGCAATCAACGCCATAATGTTGCTGCCTGCTATATTTGTGCAAGATTATATCATACGGATTGACAAAAAGCAAACAAGTCAGTCGAGGTAGCCACTATGCCAACCATACGCGATTCCATCAAAAGCGACCCGAAGGCCGGGACTGTAGCCACGGCTCGGACCGCTGAACCCGAACGATTTCAGACCGACGGCGTGATCACCATCAGCGCGGGGCACGCGGTGCACGATACCTACACCGCTTTCCTGGCCCCTCTTTTGCCGGCCTTCATTGCCAACCTGGCCCTGTCCAAGACCGAGGCTGGGCTGCTGTCGGTGTTCATGCAGGCGCCGTCGTTATTCCAACCTTTCATCGGTCACCTGGCCGACCGCGTGAACTTGCGCTACCTCGTGATTCTGGCTCCAACGGTAACCGCCGTGATGATGAGCCTGCTGGGGATAGCGCCGGGCTACGGGATGCTGGCCCTGTTCCTGATGGTGGCCGGCCTCAGTTCGGCCAGCCTGCACGCTGTGGCACCGGTGATTGCCGGCAATCTGTCGGGGCGAAGCCTGGGGCGGGGCATGGGATTCTGGATGGTCGGCGGTGAGTTGGGCCGTGTCCTGGGCCCCATCGTGATCGTCAGCACGGTCCGCCTGTTTGGTCTGAGGAGTACGCCCTGGCTGATGATCGGCGGCTTCCTGGTCTCAGCAATGCTCTACATCCGGCTCAAAGACGTGCCCACGCAGCCTGTCAACGCCGGCCAGGGACTCCCCTGGCGGCAGGCGTTGCGGAGCATGGGGCCGCTTCTGCTCCCGCTGACGGGCATCATCGTGGCGCGTTTGTTCATGGTCAGATCGTTAACCACCTATCTGCCTATTTTCCTGAGCGAGGAGGGAGCCGACCTTTGGCTCGCCGGAGCCTCCCTCTCGCTCCTGGAGGCGGGGGGCGTGGTTGGCGCCTTGCTGGGGGGCGCGATGAGCGACAGGCTGGGCCGCCGATTGGTTCTCTTTGTCTCGATGTTGACGACGCCGCTTTTCACCTTCGCCTTTTTGACAGTTGATGGCTGGCTTAAGTTCCCGCTTCTGCTGGTGATGGGTTTCACCGCTCTCTCCGTCACCCCTGTCATCATGGCTCTGGTGCAGGAGAGCTTTCCCGATAACCGGTCGCTGGCCAATGGCGTCTACATGTCGCTTAGTTTCGTCCTCGGTTCGGTGGTAACATTGGTGCTTGGGGCGATGGGAGACCTGTTCGGGCTGCGCATGGCATTCACCGCCAGCGCGGTCATTACATTGTTGGGCTTGCCCCTCATTTCCTTGTTGCCGAGAAAGTAGCCATTCATGCCCTCCCCCTGGTAGAGGGAGGGTCAGGGTGGGGGTGTAGATCATGCTTCGTTTCATCGTACGTCGAATCTTCTTCATAGCTCTGGTCTGGGTCTTCATTGTCTTCTTTTCCAACCTGGGGATGAGGATGGCCCGGAACTCTGAGATCTCCAGGCCGGATTACAATGTGCTTGAACACAGCAGGCGTGCCTGGCAAGATACACGCGCTTTTGTTGCTGGCGCGGTGCAGGGGGATTTGGGATCCATGAGGATCGCAAGTGGTCTGGCGCCGGTCAAAGACATTCTTAAAGACGCCTACGTAAACAGCATGGGCCTGCTGCTCGTGGCCCTGGCGATTGCCACTGTCCTCGGTCTGTACATCGGCGGCCTGGCAGCTCTGACGAAACGGAGGGCGTTGGTGCTTCCATTGCTCACTCTGACCATCCTGGGTATCTCGGCTCCATCTTTCTTTGCCGGGCTAATCTTGCAGGTGGGTGAACTGCGCTACCTGGCCATTACTGGACGGCGATTGGTGAGCATGGCCGGGTTCGGCTGGGATTTTGAGCACATGCTAATGCCGGTGTTGGTGCTGGCCGCCCGCCCGTTGGCCTATCTGACCCGCGCAGTCTTCCTCGCGCTCACCCACGTCATGGAAGAAGACTACATCCGCACCGCCTTTTCCAAGGGGCTCTCGCTTCGACGGATCATAAACGTACACGCCCTGCGCAACATAGCCGTCTCGGTGCTGACCGCCGTGGGCGTTTCGGTGCGCTTCTCCCTGAGCACCCTGCCCGTGGTCGAGTTCTTCTTCAATTGGCCGGGCATGGGCCGTCGCCTGTTGGATGCGCTGAACACCCGTCAGACCCCAGTAGTAGTGGCTCTGGCCTCTGCCCTGGGCCTGACTTTTCTGTTCATCAATTTGCTGTTAGATGTCGCCTATCGCATTATAGACCCACGAGTGAGAGAGCTATGATGGATTTTCTGAAAAGCATTGCAGGCAGCCTGCTCAACCCCAAATCCAGATTGGAGAAGCTTCGTCGTTCAGCCCCAGAAGCCGAGAATGATTCAATCGGCAGCGCACCGGCGGGAGCACGCGGACGCTTGCGTCTCCGACATGCGATCTTTAACGTTCCCTTGATGATGGGGATGGTGATCGTCCTGGGCCTATTTGTTCTGGTGCTCTTCGGCCCGGTCTGGGCTCCCAAGAACCCCTACATTGCCGGGCAGCACATTGTCCCCCATTACGACTTCAAACTCCAGGAGTACGTCAGGCCGCCGCTGTCTCCTTCACCGGAGTTCCCTCTAGGCTCCGATCGTTGGGGGAACGATCTCCTCAGCCTGCTGATGCACGGAGCCCGCAACACCCTGGTGGCTTGCACCTTCATCACGATGGTGCGCGTGATACTGGGGCTTGCTCTTGGTGGCCTTGCGGGCTGGAACGAGGGCAAGACCTCTGATCAGTTCATCATGGGTCTGATCGTGGTCATCACGTCGGTGCCGATGCTGATCAGCAGCATGATCCTGATCTACGCCCTGGACATTCGGAAAGGTCTGCCGGTTTTTATCGTTGCTTTGTCAGTGATCGGCTGGGCGGAGATAGCTCAATACATTCGTAGCGAATTTCTGGTGCTGCGCAAGATGCCTTATATCGAGGGAGCGCGGTCAGTGGGCCTGAGGGGCTTGGGCATTGCGGTGCGGCATGTGATCCCCAATGTCCTCCCGCAGTTGCTGGTGATCTCGTTCCTGGAGATGGGCGCGGTGATGATGCTCATGGGCGAGTTGGGCTTCGTTGGAGTCTTCATTGGCGGCGGCAGTCGGATTGGTATATTGCAGGATATGGCCCCAACCGAGGTTTTCACCCTGGTGGAGGTGCCCGAATGGGGAGCCATGCTGGCCGATGGCTTTCGTTTTCTACGCTCGAAACCCTTTGTGGTTTTCCCGCCGGCGGTAGCCTTCTTTGTCTCTGTAGTGGGCTTCAACGCCCTGGGCGAGGGACTGCGGCGCTTGATTGAAAAAGCTGGTCTCAACACCGCCTTCCTGCTGCGGAAACGTATGCTGCTGGTTATCGCTGGGGTGTCCTTCGCTACCGTGTTTATCATGAACAACACCGGCCCGGCGCCCTGGTTCGCCAAAGTGGCCCAGGCATTTAACGGCGATTTCGCCTACGAGCACATCGAGACCCTGAGCGAGATGGATGGGCGCGGCATTGGGCAGGAGGGCGGAGATCGGGCCGCAGCATACATCGCCGAGAGATTTGCTGCCTATGGCCTGGAGCCGGGCTGGAAACGTGATAGCTACATTTACCCTCTGGACGCCCAACTGGTGCAGCCCTTGTCTCAGCCGTATCTGGCGTTGATCGGTGACGATGGACAACCGCTTCAAGAGTTCCGTCACCAACTCGACTTTGGCTTCGTGATCGAAGGACACGGCGGCGATGGGGACGTAGAAGCGCCGCTGACCTTTGTTGGCTTTCGCCTGGGGCAGCATGAGTACGAGTGGGAATCCTTCAAGGGGCTGGACTTGCGCGACCAGATAATCGTTCTGCTGGAGGGAAATGCCCCGCCCGACTTTGTCACCGAGGCCCTGATTCGTGGCGCGCGCGGAGTGCTCTGGATCAGTGGCGATGGGCGCGACGATATCCGCTCCCAGATACAGTTGGCTGACCCTGATAGCGACTACCTGCGCAAGCCCAACATCCCAATTTTTAACATTCGTCCCTCGGTCGCCAATACCATCATCGAAGAGAGTGGGGGGACGATGTCCGACCTTTTTGCCCTCAGCGGTGAGGTTGACCAGTCTGGCCCAGGCTGGTTCACCCGCGATGTGGGGGGCATTGTGCGCATGTCCTTGACTTTGACTGAACCTCAAGACGCCGAGGTCCCCTGCGTGCTGGCCTATAAGCGTGGCTCTGACTTTGATTTGGCCGGACAACTGATCATCCTATTCGCCGCCTACGATGGCCTGGGGATGGACCCTGATGGCACGGTTTTCCCGGCTGCCAATCACGATGCTTCTGGCGTTGGTCTCCTGCTGGAGATGGCTCGACTATGGCAAGAGCAAGACCTGAACGCTCGTCGGTCGGTGCTGTTTGTCGCCTGGGGCGGAGGCCAGTTGGATGACTCAGGGGCAAGGGATTTCTTAGGGGATGGTCGCAACTTTCCCTATTTGCCTGTCCGGACCATGTACCGTCGCTTTGCGCCAGCCATGATCGTTCAACTGGATTATGTGGGGGCGGGGGATGATTCTCTCTATATCCATCCCAATTCCAGTGACAACCTGGGCAGGCTATTGGCGGAGACCGCTACCGAGGTCGGTATATCCATCGTGTCCGAAGGAGGCGGCTCGCCACCTTACGACGACATTGTGCCCTCTCGAAGCACTCAGTGGCTCTATTTCACGTGGTCGAACCCGGATGTCGCGCCAGACGAGGACAGCATCGAACGCATTGAGCCAGATAAGCTGCGGATGGTTGGAGAGGCTTTTGCCCTGGCCTTGACCAGGGTTGTGCGGCAGGCCCGCTACTGATACAATCTTCAGTGCTTGCTCAAAGGGAATCATCAGATCCCCGTCTGGCGTGAGCCGCTGGATCTGGCGATCCAGCGAGAGCGAAAGGCGTTGCGGCGGGAGCGTGTATCAGTGCTGCTCAAAGGGGATCGTCAGATCCCCGTCTGGCATGAGCTGCTGGATCTAGCGAGAGCGAAGGATGGCGAGGCCCAAACATGTCAAAGAAAACCCTCTCTACATTATGGATTATCACGGGCCTGGTGGCCTTAGTCTTGATGGCCGCCACCATTGGGCTGGCCTCCAAAGCCAGGGCCAAAGCTGTTCTGAACAGCGAAGTCTATCTGAGCAGAAGAAGCAGCTTGAACGTTCTGCATAACCAGCCAGATCGCTTCTCCCGCATTATCGCCACCTTTAAGCGTGGCACAGCGGTCATCGTCAGAGATTCCACAGCTAAAGACGGCCAGACCTGGTACTATGTTGAAGCCAGGACTGCTCGAGGCTGGGTCGAGGCCGAGTACGTGAGTTCAAATCCTCCCTGACGCGCTCCCTGATGCGTGATTCGTGAATTCACGAGTCACGCATCATTCATAGGTATACGAATCCCACCAGGAGAACTTATGTCCGAACTTGAGTCTGTTGCTACAAAGCGATCATTGAGGGCCACGCCCGTTCAAGCCAAAGAGCGCATTGAGTTTGTTGACATCCTGCGCGGCTTTGCCTTGCTCGGTGTTCTGCTCATGAACATGTACGGTTTTAGCGGTCAGGGGGATGTTTATCAAGCCCCCCAAACCGCTTCTGGAATTGATCGGGCAGTGGTGGTTCTGGTTCGCTTCCTGGTGGAGGCCAAGTTCTACTCCATGTTTTCCTTCCTGTTCGGGTGGGGGATGGCCATTCAGATGATGCGGGCCGAGGCCAAGGGTGCCAAGTTCCTGCCCGTGTTTTTGCGGCGCTTGTTCATCCTGCTGATTATTGGTGTGTTGCACGCGATTTTGATTTGGGATGGGGATATTCTGACCACCTATGCGCTATTCGGCTTCCTGCTCCTGCTCTTCCGCAAGCGCTCTGGCAAGGCCCTTTTGGTGACGGCTGTGCTGGTGCTGTCGCTCTCTATCGTGCTGACTGTGCCTGGAGAGACGATGGACACCGTTCGGGAGTGGTACGCTAACCTGACCGATTTCCTGCGCTCCGACACTTACTCAGAGAGCCTGTACGCCACCGGTACCTACAAAGAGGTCACCCGATTCCGGATTCAGGACTCCCTCGCAGGCCACTCTCAACTCATTTATTACTTTGGAAACATCTTTGGGATGTTCCTGCTGGGCCTGTATGTTGGCAAGCGCAGGATCTTTCGGGAGATTCACCAACATCTGCCCGCACTTCGCAAGGCGGTGTGGGTTTTCTTAGGCATTGGCTTGATTTTCAATGCCATCTTTATCTCGACCATCTTGTGGCCACAACGAGTGCCGGCTGAGTACCACCGACTGGTACGAGTGGGAGGGCGCACCATCGGCGCTCCGGCTCTGATGCTTTTCTACGTGTCCGCCATCATCCTGCTGATTCAGCGAGAGGATTGGTATCGCCGCCTGGCGCCATTGGCCAACCTGGGCCGCAGCGCTCTCAGCAACTACCTGCTCCAGTCCGTGGTGTGTACCTTGATCTTCTACAACTACGGCCTGGGGCTGTACGGCGAAATCGGCCCACCTCTTGCATTGATACTGACGCTGGCGATCTACTGGGCCCAAGTCCGGCTGAGCGGGTGGTGGTTCGAGCGTTTCCAGTTCGGGCCAATGGAATGGGTGTGGCGCACGCTCACCTACGGCAGACGCCAGCCACTGCGGCGCGAGGCAACTCAAGATGGCCGGTTGCTCGTCTTATGGCGAAAAGCTCGCCAAATCGTCGCCAGGGTGGATCCCAAAATCGCCCTGGTGGGCGCCTGGGTTGTGCTGCTGCTCTGGGCAGGGGCCCTGGTCACTTGGCGTTTCCGCCTGGAAGAAACCTCCAATACCCGAGACCCCATATCCAATATCCAGAAAACACCCCTCAGCGTAGCCAAAGCCACCGCGACACCAATCCTTGCCCAAGTGGATAGCCAGACGGAAGAACAACCGCAGGTCGTTGCTACGCCCGTAGTCCAACCGGTGGCCTACAACCCCGGATCCATCGCTGCCTCTGGCGACCTGTTGGCCCTGGCCTCCACCTTCAGCGCGGAGTCGGCCCTGGCCCAGATCGAGGCGCTGACCGGCCCGCCCTACCTGGGGCGATACACTGGCTCGCCAGAGGGGTGGGCGGCGGGTGACTATATTGCGGAGCAGTTCGCCAGCTACGGTTTGCAACCTGCGGGGGATGATGGCGCCTTCTTCCAGTCTTTCCCGGTTTTCTACACCTCTTTGGCCGAGTTGCCCATCCTGACGGTGGAAGGCCCCGATGGCGCGATTTACGACCACTACACGCTGAACGAAGACTTCATCGCGTTTGTGAGATGGTACTCCGGCTCGGGCACGGCCAACGGAGGGGTGGTTTGGGCTAACGACTGCACTCACGATGATTTCAATCCCATAGACGTAGTAGATAAGGTCGTCTTGTGTCGTAGCGACTCTGTGCCGCTGATGGACGCCGAACGCAATGCTCTGGAGCACGGAGCAGCAGGGTTGATGCTGCTGATCACCGACCCAGAAAGGCGCTCGCCAGATTTCGGCATTACTCATCGCGAAATCTGGATACCAGAGCCCATCCCGGTCTTCCGGATCTATCCCTCAGTGGCCGACGAACTGTTGCTAGGCAGCGGCAAATCCGTCGAGGACCTGTCAACCAGCTTCGCGCCTTTTTCTCTGTCAACTCAAGCTCGAATGGAAGTGACAACCACAGGTCCAGAAGCTTGCCCTAGTCAAGGGTGCCAGGGCCGCAACGTGTTGGGCGTGCTGCCCGGCCGCGATCCGAAATACGCTGACCAGGTCATCATCATCGGCGGGCACTACGATCATCTTGGGCAAACGCCCGACGGCACCGTCTGGCCGGGCGCCAACGACGATGCTTCGGGTGTCGCGGTTTTGCTGGAGATCGCCCGCAGTTGGCACGAGCAGGGCTACGTGCCCCGCCACACCGTGCTGTTCGCAGCGTGGGATGCCGAGGAAGTAGGGCTGGTGGGATCCAGCTATTACGTCGAGCACCCTCGTTACCCACTGGAAAACACAATGGTCAAGATCCAGCTCGATATGGTCGGGGCCGGTGGCGATACGCTTGAAATTGATGGGGGAGGCGGACTGGCAGAAAAGCTCCGTTCGGTGGCCGAGGCTTTGGGCATCGAGACTGAGAGCACTCATAGTGGGGGCAGCGACCATGTGCCATTTCAGGGGGCCAGAATTCCTGCTGCCCTGTTGATTTGGAGCTTTCTGGGTGAGACGGAACCTCAATGGCACCGGCCAGGAGATGTCCCAGAAACAATCGAGCTGGACAAGCTGGACGCCGTGGGCAAGATTACGGTCCTCACCACGTTGGGGTTCACCGAGGCTGAGCCAGCCGTCAACGAGTTGCTGGCCCGGCGGGCTGTGGCGGTTGAACAGGGGGATCTGCCGGCCTTCCTGGCAACGTCGCTCCCCGATCAAGAAGCCGCCGAACGTTTCTGGTTTGACGACGCGCAGACTTTTGCCGCCATCCGGTTCGAGATGCAGGCCACCAATGTCCGCGCGCTGGGGCGCACGGCCACGGCGACTGTGCGGATGACGCTAGAGTACCCGGTTGTGGGTGAAGTGGAGCCTGAAGTAAAAACCTCTTCCCTGGATGCTGAGTTCGTGCATACCGAGAACGGTTGGCAATGGGCGGGGCCCGGTTTGATCTGGTTGGATCAAGGTCCAGGCTTTGCACTGGCCTATCCACCGGATAAGGAAAGGGGCCTGTGGCAGCTAAGTCAACTGGCCACCGGGAAATATGCTGACATCGCCCAGTTGTTGGGATTGCCAGCAGAGCCAGACGCTACGTTGATGCTGTTCTCACGCTTCGAGTCACTGCGGGTTAGCACCGCGCTGTCGTTGTCGCCCGGTCGGGGTGTCTGGATCGGTCCCGGTGTGGTGAAATTGGTCTACAGCGAAGGGATCGGCGACAGCACGCAATTGGACGACGCGCTGGCCCAGCTTCTGCTGGCGGAGGCTGGCTTGACCGAAACCGCCGCACCCTGGCTATGGCAGGGCTTGCCGCTGGCCTTGAGGGCTCGAACCGATCTGGTCGAAACCCACATGGAGTATCTTCCCGGGTTGCGCAAAGCTCTCGATGATGACGAGGAGGATGACACTGTTGCCCTGAACGATGCCACGGCTTGGGCTTCGGTTGATTACTTGCGGCAGCAGATTGGCTGGCAAGGCTTAGGGACATTCATCACCGCCTTTGGGCAGGCTTGCCGCGCTGGCCTGTGCGAAAGCGCCGACGGGATGAACTTGGCTCTGTCCGACACTGTCCAGATGGATTCTGCCACTTTTGAGACCGCCTGGCAGACTCATTGGCGAGACGGCCTGGCGACCGCCCAGGCGAACCTGGATGGCGTGTTGACCGCGCGCACCGAGGCGGTGTTGGCCAGAGATGAGGCCAAGTTCTTGAACACGGTTGACCTCCAGGTGCCCAGTTTGATGGCCGAAGAACAGCATTGGCTTGCCGGCTCGGGTTCGCTGACGAGCTTCTCTTCGACCGGTGAGCCGCTGGCCTTGCTAGAAGATGGCAGCATCCTGGCGGAAGTCACTATGGAGTATCGCCGCACTGAGTCGTCGTCCGACCTCCGATTTCCAACCTCCCACTTCCAGGTATTGTTCACGCTGAACAGTGAGGGGTATCGCTGGGCGGGCGTGCCTTTTGAAGCCCGGCAAAGCGACCGAGGGAGCGTTCTCTACTCGGAGGGGCAAGAGGGGCCGGCCTGGACTTTGCTAAATGAAGCCGAGACGATCTACGTCCAGCTTGCCGCTGACTTGGGTGTTGAGCAGCCAGATCCTCTGACCATCAAACTGTACGAGAGCGATGACGTGTTCCGAGCCTCGATCTTCCCATCGTTTCCGTTGGTAGACTGGGTGCCGGCCTGGACCGGGGAAGGGGAATCGGTCAAGCTCCGCTGGCAGAGAGGCGATTCGCTTACGGATCACCGTCCCACCCTGGCTATGCAACTGGCGCGCCGCCTGCTGTATCAACTTGGCGTGGACTCTGAGTGGCTGGTCAAAGGCTTGAGCATTTACCTGTCCAGAAACTTCGATGGCGGCGTTACCGAACAGGCCGCCACTGAGAACTTGTACCCGCTGCTGCGGGCCGCCCAGAAGGGAACGGTTCGTGGCCTAGGGACCATACCGCCGGACTACAGACTGTCGAGGGACGAACTTGGCCTGGCCAACGCCCAAGCCTGGGACGCCGCGCGCTATCTGGTTTACACCCACGGCTGGGACGCGCTGATTGACTTGTTGTACAGCCAGGAGAGGCTCGGTGCTGCGCTGCAAAACGCCATCGGCCAAACACTGTCGGAGTTTGAGGCCGCCTGGTTGGAGTCAGTAGTCCAAGGGCATACCCTCCCCGAATGGATTGAAGTCGCCTGGGTGTTTGATCCTGAGATGGCCAACCAGCATGTCGAGTATCTCGCCAGCCCGCTATTGGCCGGCCGCCAAGCCGGTTCGCCAGGATCGGAGGCAGCAGCGGCTTATATCGCGGATAGGTTTGCCGAGTATGGCCTGGTACCTGTGGAAGAAGAAGATGGCGAGGCCACTTTCCTACAGCACTTCCCCATTAGTTACACGACTCTGCTCTCGGTCCCGCGTCTGGAGATCATGGATGAAGACGGTCAGACCTTGGATGCCTTTGCCTATCGCGAAGGTTTCCTGACCCTTTTGAACGAAGCTGGTAGCGGCGGAACCGCAGAGGGCGAGTTGATCTGGATTCAGGATGGCGACTATGAGGGCATGGAACTGGACGGGAAGATCGTTTTACGGCCTCCCATTTCTTCCATTGGCGTGGAAGTGGCCCAGGCTGCTGAGCATGGCGCGGGCGGGTTCATCTTGCTGGGCAAGAAAGAGAGCAGAAAACAGTTGTTGGCCAAAGCCCCGCTGAAGTCTTCATCTGGCACTGCCATCCCGGTGCTGGAACTCGCTTCGGAGGGATCTCTCAAACTGCTGGAGATGGTTGGCCACACGCGGGAGAGCATTCTCGACTCTCCGCCGGCATTACTTCTGGGCTTGAAGGCTCGACTTGAGATTCCCCTCAGCACGCCCGAAACTGTGGAAACGGCCAACGTGCTGGGATTGCTGCCCGGCTCGGATCCGGTCTTGGGGCAGGAGGTGATCATCCTTGGCGCTCATTACGACCACGTCGGAGATGACCCAGGCAGACGATTCGCGGGCGCCAACGACAACGCCAGCGGCGTGGGGGTTTTGCTGGAGATGGCGCGCCTGTGGCACGAGACGGGATACCGCCCGAAACGAAGTGTGCTCTTTGCTGCCTGGGGCGCTCAGGAGCCGGGGGAGCTAGGGTCGAGCTACTACGTTGACAATCCAGTTCTGCCGCTGGACAAAACCGTGACCATGCTGCAATTGGACGCCGTTGGCGGCGGCGGTGGGTATTATCTGGAAGCGCGGGGTGAATGGGAACAGGATGGAGTGCTGCTGTTTAGCATGATGGCCACAGAAGATCTGATAGATGGGCGCTTGGCCCTCAGAGGTCAATCAGGGGAGAGCGACCAAGTTCCGTTCCACAAAGCTGGACTCCCAACCTTGCTGATCACCTGGCGGGGGGGCAGCGAGGATAACTGGCCGGTCGAGATAGCCGACGAAGTAGACCCGTATCGCCTCGGCGTGACTGGCCGGATGGTGACGCTGGCATTGATGAGCATGGCCAGATAGCAGAATGATGAGGTGAGGTACATTTCAGTTTTGGGGCAAGTGTCATTGCGAGCGGTTTGTGCGAAGCAATCTCCACCATGAAGGGGATTGCTTCGCACAAACCGCTCCTCGCAATGACAGACTGGGCGGGCCCTCGGTCTCGCTCCCGAAGTGAAATACACCTATGGGGTGTACCCAGTTGCGTTAGCGAAGGTGGTGTGGTATAATCGCTACGGTAGTCGGATTCGGAGATTGCTGTTTGATCACTGACTATGAGCGTGACAACAAGGAGGACGTCCCATGACCGCTGACCACATCTTCATCTCCCACGCCACAGCGGACGACGCCTTCGTCCGAGACCTGCGCCAGGCCCTGGAGAGCCTGGGCCTGAGCGTGTGGGTGGACTCGCGCAACCTGCGCGGTGGAGGTAAGCTGGCCCGCGAGATCGAACAAGCTATCGAAGCCGCGCGCCAGGTCATCGTCGTCCTCAGCCCCCGCACCATCAACTCCCCGTGGGTGCGCAAGGAGATTCGGAAAGCGCTAGAGGTCGAAAAGCAGCGTGACGATGACGAGTATCGCATGATCCCTCTCCTCTTGCCTGGTGTTGAACCACGAGCCCTGGAACTGTGGTTCGACGAAGAGCCCCTGGCCGTGCCCATCGAACTCAAAGTCGGCGGGGTGAGCGAGGCCCTGCCGGCCATTCTGGCCGCCGTGGGGGAGCGCCTGCCCACCGACCGCGAGACCATGCAGGCCGTCGCACCACAACTGGTGGAAGAGTTGGCGCTGGAACTGCGCGATCCCAAGGTGACGCTGCGCGAGGGAAAGCGCGAGGTCACGGCCACCGCCACCCTGGTCTACCAGCCGGCCCACTACGCCGCCCGCCAGGTCGAGAGCAGCCGCTACACCTTCACCGCGTCCCTGGGCCCCATTGAGCTGGACGAACTGCGCTGGTACCTGGAGGACTACGCCCTGTGGCCGACCGGGGTGTTCAAGGAGCGGGCCGAGCGCATCGAGGCCCAACTGCCCAAGTGGGGGCAGGCGCTGTACCAGGCCGCCCTGGGGACGCCCGCCGCTCAGAGGGCCCTCACCGCCTGGCGACAGGCTGGTGATGGTACCGAGCGGCGCTTCTCCGTCTGGGTGGACAGCGAGTTGCCCGAGGGCAGCCACGAGGACGACCAGGCGGCGGCGTGGGAAGCTGCCAGCGACCTGGTGACCCTGCCCTGGGAGCTGCTCCGCGACGATCGCGGCTACCTGTTCCGGGGCAAGGACGCCGTTCGCGTCCGCCGCCGACTGCCCAACCGCCACCCTCAGTCCGTCCGGCTGACGGAGCTGCCCATCCGCATCCTGCTGGTCAGCCCGAGGCCCGAGGACGACCACACGGGCTACTTCGATCACCGCGCCAGCGGACTGCCGCTGGTGGAGGCGGTGGAGAACCTGGGGGAGCTGGTGGATCTCACCGTCCTCACGCCCCCCACCTTCCCCGCCCTGGAGGAAGCCCTGCGGCGCGCCGATGAAGCGGACGAACCCTTCGATGTGGTCCACTTCGACGGCCACGGGGTGTACGACCGCAAGCTGGGCCTGGGCGCGCTGTGTTTCGAGGATCCCACGGACGCCGGTAAATTGCAACAGCGGGGGATGCAACTGGTCCACGCCGAGAAACTGGCCGAGGTGATCCGCGGCTACCGCATCCCCCTGGTGTTCCTCGAGGCCTGCCAGACCGCTCGCGTCGAGGAGGACCCCACGGCCTCCGTGGCCGCCAAACTGCTGGACGAGGGCGTGACCTCGGTGGCGGCCATGAGCCACAGCGTGCTGGTGGAGACGGCCCGCCGCTTCGTCCAGGCATTTTACGCCGAGCTGGCGCTGGGAGCGCCGGTGGGAAAGGCCATGCTGGCCGGCCAGCTCGACCTGAGCGGCGACACCTACCGAGGCGCGGTTATGGGCGCTGGCGAGCTGCACCTGCACGACTGGTTCGTGCCGGTGCTGTACCAGGAGGAGCGGGACCCGCAGTTGATCACCGCGCTGCCGCCTCAGACCGTCCGGCAGCTCCAGGCGCGGCAGCGCCGGCTGAGCCTGGGCGGCCTGCCCGAAGCGCCGCCCCACGCCTTCGTTGGGCGCAGCCGGGAGCTGTTGGCCCTGGAGCGTCTGCTGCACACGGAACCCTACGCCGTGGTGCGCGGGCCGGGCGGCATCGGCAAGACCACGCTGGGTGCCGAGCTGGCCCGCTGGCTGGTGCGCAGCGGTCGCTTCCGGCGCGCCGCCTTCGCCAGCCTGGAGACCTACACCGACGCCCGTGGCGTGCTGGACACCCTGGGCCGACAACTGCTGCCCGACGGCGATACTTACTCCGTGGCCCAGTATCCCAGCCTGGAGAAGGCGCGGCAGCCCGTGGAGCGCGCCCTGGCTGACCAGGCCACCATCATCGTGCTGGACAACCTGGAGAGCGTGCTGCCCGACGCGGCAGGCCAGATGCCACCCGGCGCCGCCCCGGTGGAGGAGCTGTTCGAGCTGTGCCAGACCCTGCTGGACGCCCACGGGGCCACGCGCCTGGTCTTCACCAGCCGCGAGCCCCTGCCTGCCCCCTTCGATCATGGTCGGCGCCACATCGGTCTTGGCGTGCTGACGCGGAACGACGCCGTGAAACTGGTGGAGCAGGTGATGGCCCGGGCGGGCTGGGAGCCGCCGGCGGCCGACCCCGGTGCCACCCCCCAGGAGATCACCGACCTGGTGGAGGCGGTGATCCGCCACCCCAGGGCGCTGGTGCTGCTGGCGCGGGAGGTGGCCCGGCGCGGCGTGCGCGCCACCACCGACAACCTGCACCACCTGATGCACGAGCTGCACCAGAAGCACCCCGACGACCGGGAGCGATCCCTGTTCGCCAGCGTGGAGCTCTCCCTGCGCCGGCTGCCGGCGGCCATGCGGGAGCAGGTGAAGGCGCTGGCGGTATTTCACGGCGGAGCACAACTGAGCGTGATGGCCCACGTGTTGGGTGTGGACGCAGATGCGGCGCGTGAGCTGGCCATCCGATTGATTGACGTGGGGTTGGGTGAGGACATGGGGTACGGGCACCTGCGGCTGGACCCGGCCTTGCCGGCCTACCTGCTGGGGGAGCTGGAAGAGGCGGAACGGGACGCGCTGCGGGTGCGCTGGGGCCAGGCGATGGTGGCGCTGACGGGTTTCCTGTACCGGCAGCGGTTTCAGGATGCGCAACTCGCGGCGCAGTTGACGCTGCTGGAGCTGCCCAACCTGCTGACCATGCTGGCCTGGGCCCAGGAGAACCTGCCGGCAGAGCAGGTGGTGGGCTTGGCGGGCGTGGTGGAAACGCTGCTCGCCCAGTTGGGCCGGCCCCAGGCCCTGGCCCAGGCGACCTGGGTGCGGGAGGGGGCTGCCCGGGCCCTGGGCGAGTGGAGCCAGGCCCGATTCGTGGCGGAGAGCGCGAACATTGACCGGCTGCTGGAGCGGGGCGACCTGCCCGGCGCCCACGCCGCCGCTCGGCAACTCCTGCAGCGCTGTCTGGCCGGCAGCGAGGCGGCCTATCCCCAGGCAGCATACGACATCGCGTATGTCCATTGGCAGGTTGGGAAGGTGCTGAAAGAGATGGGCGCGGCCGAGGCGGCGCTGGAGCCCCTGGCCGAGGCGCAGCGGCGCTTCCAACGCCTGGCCGATACTGGCGATGCCAACGCCGCGCGCGGGACCTCCGTCGCTATCACCGAGAGCGCGGATTGCCTGACGGACCTGGGCCGGCTGGATGAGGCGGCCACCCGCTACGAAGAGGCCATCCGGCGGTTTGAGAAGCTAGGAGATAGGAGATGGGTCGCCGTCAACAAGGGCCAGCTCGGCCACGTTCGGCTGCTGCAGGCGCGCTACGCCGAGGCGCTGGCCATCTGCGCCGAAGCCCGTGACATCTTCGAGGGCCTGGGCGAGCCGCGCAGCGTCGCCACGGCCTGGCATCAGATGGGTATAGTCCACCGAGAGGCCGGCCAGTACGACCAGGCCGAGCGGGCCTACCGCCAGTCGCTGGCCATCAGTGTGCGGCTGAAAGACCGGGCCGGCGAGTGCGACACCTTGACTGAACTCGGCAACCTGTACGTTGAAATGGAGCGTCTCGAGGAAGCCGTTACCTGTCGTCCATCAAGACATCGTAGAGAATCAGATAGCACTAACAGCATGTTGAACCATCATAACATCGTGGAATCTATTTTGCCGCCCACCTACTGCATCTAGTGGTCGGGGCCCTGATTCACGGCTCTTACCACTACCGTTGGGATAGCTCCCTACGATGCTCTGATGGTTATCAAGTTAATCCCCTCCACGATGTCCTGACGTTTAGCCTGTTAGTCTCTCCACGATGTGCTGATGGACGACAGTTACCTTCTATCGCCAGGCGATAGACATCGATATTGAATTGGGCGATTTGCGTGATGAAGGGATAGACCGCGGCAACCTGGCGAGAGTGCTCATCAAGCTGGGGCGGTACGACGAGGTGCGCCGCGAGCTAGAGCGGGCCATCAAGTGTTTTGAGCCCTTCGGGCACGCTGCCACACCTTGGAAGGCATGGAACATGCTACACAACCTGGAACGGGAGGCCGGGGACCCCCAGGCCGCCGCCCAGGCCCGCCAGCAGGCCGTGCAGACCTACCTGGCCTACCGCCGTGCGGGTGGGGAGAGCCGGCTGCCTGGTGCGCAGCTCTGCGCCCTGGTAGCCCAGGCCATCCAGCAGAGGAACACCACCGAAGCGGAACAACGCCTCGCCCAAATCTTGAGCGCGGATCCCGAACCATGGGCCCAGGCCCTGATCCCCAAGCTCCAGGCCATCCTCCAGGGCTCCCGCGACCCCGCCCTGGCCACGGAACCCAACCTGGACTTCCGCGACGCCGCAGAACTGCAACTCCTGCTGGAGGCCCTGGGGTCGTGAGGGGATGGATTCCCCAGCTCCTGCTGGA
>CAYWWC010000056.1:0-18016 GCA_964461615.1 uncultured Anaerolineae bacterium | reverse complement strand
GCGGCTAAAGACCTGCCCCTGCTGGACGTTAGTCCGTCGCGAGTAAAAGGTGAATGCCCATTTCAGAAAAGTTTAAGGTGAGTCCGCCAGCGGACTCCCCTTTTCTCGTTATCTATTGTCACCAACCCTCTATAAACTCTTGCCACTCCTCGTTCTCTTTCAAGTATCGGCCAAAGAGGTAACTGCTGGTGGCGCGAGGCTCGTGAGGGCGTTGCAAAAATTGCATGTGGGCCTCACGGAGAGTCCGGCCGCCCTTTCGATGGTTGCAGGCCGGGCACGCGCTCACCAGGTTTTCCCAATGGTGCTGCCCCCCATGATGGCGCGGGATGACGTGATCTACGGTCAAGTTCTTGGCTTGACGGCCGCAATACTGGCAGGTGTAGTTATCTCGCCGGAAGATCTCTTTCTTGGTGAGCTTCACCCGGGGGCGAGGACGCCTGATCATGTAGCCCAGCTTTATCACCGATGGGCACAAAAAGGTAGTGGAAGGGGTGCGGATGACCCCGCGGCTGTTCTCCAGAACGTCGGCCTTGCCCACCACGACCAGGGTGATAGCCCGCTTGACGTTGCAGACGTTCAGCGGTTCGTAGTTTAGATTGAGGACAAGAACTGGAGAATCTAACAGGCCGCTCAACCGTGCCTCCTCAATGGTTCTCAGATCTAGAGCCGATTATAACATGACCTTGCAATTAGGTCAAGATTGGCTTTGCCACAGCCGCCCCCCTAACCCCCCAACCCTGGGGGGAAACCTTGCCGCTCACCCCAGGATTGGGGGGCCGGGGGGGCAGGCGCTACTGACGCCATAGCAGCCTCAGGCGCAGGTACATCACCAGAGTGTAGTAGGCCATCAAGAGGCTCAAGAGCAGCCCATGAAAGCCGTCCTTGTAGCCCTTCAGCGTGATATAGCGCCGCCTGAACTCCCTGAGGGGCTGCAAAACGAAGTTGTGGGGCCTGGGGCGGACGCCCTGGTCGAAGAGGATCCCGGCCTCGTAATCAGTGTAGCGATTTTGCCTCTCGATGAATTGGGCCAGGGTGTCGTAGTTGTAGTGGATCAGGGGGTTCTCCAAATACCCCTCCTCACCATCCAGGATGACTATCTCGTGAACTTCCCGCTGGGGATCATAGCGGGCCTGGCCATGCCGCAGGAGGCGCAGTTGGTAGTCGGGATACCAGCCGGCGTGGCGGATCACGCGGCCGAAGATATAATTGTGGCGTGGAACCCACCAGCCGGACCGCGATTCATCCTGGATGGCGCGACGTATCTCGGCTGCCAGATCCGGCGTGGCTCGCTCGTCGGCGTCAACGAAGAAGACCCAGTCGCTATCAACGGCATCCAGGGCGGCGTTGCGCTGCTGGGCGAAGTTCTGGAACGGGTGCTGGAGAACCGTCGCCCCCGCCCCTCGCGCAACCTCCACCGTCCCATCCTGGCTGAAGGAATCGAAGACCACGACCTCATCGGCCCATTGCAGGCTGGCGATGCAGTCGGTGATGTTCTTCTCCTCGTCTTTGGTGAGGATGATGGCGCTTAGCTCTGGCTTTCTCTTCATCATCGTCGTCGGCGCGAGACCTGGTAATAGGGATAAACATCAATAGTGGCAAACTGGAATAGGACGCAGATGCCGCTTCGCTTACACGCAGATTTCCGCAGATAAGATCAAAAAATCGGCGTTTATCTGCGTTAATCTGCGTCCTAAAGGATATGTTCCAACGCTCCGCTGGGGATGGTTGAGCAGCTACGATAAATCCTTTGAATTCGTTGTCATAATTCCCGCCACCGCCCGATAGGCTGCCAGACAGCTCTCCAGCTCCGCTTTGCCGATCTCGCCTCGCTCATAGTCCGCCAGCGCGCGACGCATCTCCGCTCGCAGCCCTAACCGCACAATGCGGCGCACGGCCCACTGATAAAAACGCCCGTAGTGCTTCTCAAAGAGCAGATGGCGGCTCCTCCATAGGGCCGCAAACATCTCACCCCGCACCTGCCTGGTGCTCTTGGCCTCGTGGTGCACAACCTCGGCTCTGGGCACGCAGTAGATACCCCAGCCCGCTTTCTTCATCCTCATGCACCAATCAATCTCCTCGCAATAGATGAAGAACCGCTCGTCGAGCAGGCCCACTGCCTGGATGGCCTCCCCCCGCGCCATCAGGGCCGCGCCGAGGGGATGGTCAATGGGGAAAGGCTCTCCCCTCTCGTAGAGTCGGCGGGGATAGCGACCGTTGAGGCGGGAGGTTAGCAGGCGATGGTGGAGGGGGAAAAAGTCGAGGAAAGCCTGGGCCAAGGATGGAAAGGCGAAGGCCGAGTGCTGCAAGCTGCCATCGGGATAGAGGAGCCTGGCTCCGGCGACACCGGCCTGGGGATTCCCGTCCAGGAAACGCACCATCGTGGTCAGGGCATCATCGAGCACCTCGGTATCGGGGTTCAGCAGAAGCACGTAGCGCGGCAGTTCGTGAGGCTCAGCCGAGGCAAACCCCATCGCCCGCAGGGCCTGGTTATTGGCAGCGGCAAAGCCGACGTTGGTCTCGTTGGCCATGAGCCTGGCCTGGGGAAAGCGCTCCCGCACCATCGCCGCGCTGCCGTCCGTCGAGGCATTATCCACCACCCAGACCTCGCCTCTCAGATTTGAACTCTTCAGGCTCTCGTACACCGAGGTCAGGCAAGCCTCCAGCAGCCCCCGCACGTTCCAACTGACGATGACAATGGCCAGGTCCAGATTCACCCTTACCCCCCGTAAAAGCGACATGTTCTGCTGAGATAGATTATACTTACGGTGGGGCAAAAGGCAAGCCCCTGTCGTTTCGACAGGGGCTTCATGGTCTTACTTGTTGGCGTCTCCCTTGTGGCGATCGCTGCCTTCGCTCTTGGGGGAGACAGTACCTTCTTGAAGAGCTTCAAGGAACACCCGCTCGAGCGACGGGGGGATCAGCCTAGCCTCACCAACCTTCTCCAAATAGCGAAGCATGGCGTAATCTGTTACGCTTCCCCCAGTCTGCGAGACAAAATCCTTAATCCGTTCGTTCTCAGCTTTGGATCTTTGGTATTCGAGCTCCTCCTCTTTTCTCGTCTTTTCGAAGGCCAGGGCTTGCTCCTTGATTTCCTGCGGCGCCTCGATTCCAAGCTCCACTCGGTGGATTCTCACCCCCCACGCGGTCACTGTATCACTCAAGGCAATTTGCAGTTTATCCTGGAGGAGCTGGGCATGAGTTTCTGGACTAACCTCATCGGAATTCTTCTTCAATGAATCGTAGATTTCGTCGAGATAACATTTGCATATCATATCGCGGAGTAGGGCAAGGGCAGTCTCAATAGTATGTGCCTTCCAATCCGGTACAAGATATACTGCGTTGAACACTGCTGGTTCGGAAAATGGAAACATGTTATCACGTGCAGGAGGGCGTCTCCCAGGATCAATTTGAAATAACACTTTTACATGAGTGGTCAATGGAATTCCATCTCTGGTAAAAAGTGTCTGCATCCTTTCTTCTACTTGCATACTCAAATCAACGACTGCTCGTATCGTCTCGAAAGGCTTCTTCACTACAAGACCGAGCCCTGCCACCTGGCTGGGGCGTCCGAAGCGTTCAAAGACAACGGCGTTTCCGTGCTGGATAACCGTGTAGCCGACCGTCCTCGCGGGAGCGAGCCGGCTTCTCGACTTTATGGTTATCACTTCGCCTCTGTTGACAATCTCAAGAGGGCCTGCACGCTCAAGCAACACGGATTCTATCAAATAGACAAAGGATTCCCACCGATCACCTTCTTGAGAAATAACGATCACCTTAGAGCATAGGAACAGTGTAGATAGGACTGCCAACAGCCAGGACACAAGTCCCATTACACCTCCAATAGTGAAGAAGGCGATCTCCCCCACACTTATTCCGGGCGGGTTGGGACCCCAAGCCCAACCTACAGAACCGCCAACCGCAAGCGCAAGGATAATGGTAACAAGGAGCATGGCCCGGGCTGCGCCTGTCTCGCCGGCGATGCGATAGGAGAGAATAGCAACGGCGGCAACGATTGCCGCAACTGCAAATCCTGTCAGTCCAGCCAAGAAGTAAGACAGAATCACAAACGCTAAGGTACTAAGGACAATCAGTCTTTTCATCGTTGACCTCCCGGGCTAACTCACACCTGAAGTGAGCCTAAAACCTAAAACCCAATAGAAATCTCCTGAGGATCCACATGGTCATTGAAAGCGTCAATCCTCACGTCCTCGTGGATGAGCCCGGCGAAGAAGTAGATGGGGTTGCGAGGTGGCTCTTGCATGATGTGGATGTGACCGGTCACGGTGGCCCGCTGGCCGGGCATCAGGTAGCGATATTCCTGGCCTCTGATCACTCTGATCTCCAGATCGTCGTCGTCTCCGATGGCGAAGCGGTAGGGGTAGGGGCGGCCGCTGGAGTTGGTCTCGAAGTCAATGCCCAGGCGCCAGGCTCCAGGCTCCTCGTACCAGCCCAGGCTGTTGAAGTTTTGGTCGCTCTCGTAGGTGGTTCGCGGAGGCGGGCCTGTGGTACGGATGGGCACCGCGCCGAAGTTCTCTACCGTGGCAGTGAAGGTCAGGGTTCCTCCCAGAGGCACGATCATGGGATCGAAGTCCACGTCGGCGTTGACTATGTCGGCCCGGGGGACGCCACCATCCTTGAAAGTCAAGGTGCTGGTTACTATCACCTTGTTGCCCACCAGGTCCTCGGCCTCAGCCACCACGGTGTAGATGCCATCTGGCGGTGGCGTAGCCCCCAAGTCCACCCCGCCCTCGTAGTCGTATATGTGCATGCCGGGCTGGCCGGGTTCTACCTCTCTCTCTTTCTCGGCCAGGGGATAGCGGTCGCCCTCCTCATCCTCCAGGTAGACGCGGTACTTGGCCTCCTTCGACAGGTAAAAGGTGATGGCAACCCGGTCGTCTATGCCGTCCTGATTGGGGGTGAAAACCTGGGGATAGACACTGAAGTTCCGCATCTCAGGAACGGCCGTGTCGGCGTCAGCGATGGTCAAGCTGCCCTCCGCTTTCTCGGTGTGTCCGCTGTCGTCAGTGGCCTCGATGACCCAGGTGTACTGCCCGTTGGGCATCATGCTTCTCTTGACTGGGCCGCCGTCGAGCACATCCACCACGCCGCCAAAGAGGGTCCAGTAAGACTCGTCCTGGGCTGAGCGTCGCTCTCCATTTCGATGGTAATGCCGCACCCCGGCCTCGTCAACGAAGTAGATGGACAGGCCGGCGTTGCGGGAGAGTTTGTAGAGGATGTTGGCGGCGTCGTCGTGCCCGTCGGCGTTCGGTGAGATCACATCGGGATAGAACTCCACATCGTAGAGCAGAGGGCGGGCTGAGCATCCCGTCATGTTTAGTCCTGCCAGGATCAATACGATCACTAGCGCTAAGAAGAAGTATTTCAAATCAGCGGTACCTCCTTGATGCTTTGCTTGTAGTGCCAGATCGCGCAGATTCTTTCTTACCACTAAGACACAAAGACATGAAGGTTTTGGGAGAGGCTGCTCCATGTGTTTTCATGGCTTTTCTTCGTGCCCTGGTGTTTTTGTGGTAAAGAACTTTGTCAGCCTGAAGTTTACCAGATTGTGGGCGAATAGTCAAGAACATTCCCGCATTTTACTTTTTGCCTCAGTTGATATACAATAAGCGCCGGACTTCTGCGCCGAGGAACTGTCGGATTGGCTAACAAAGCATGCTAACCTACAAGGACGCTCTCGACTATATCTATAGCTTCACCGATTACGAGAAGGAAAGCTCTTATCTGTACGGGCCTGAGCACTTTGATCTGGCTCGCGTGGAAAAGCTGCTGGCCTGGCTCGATAACCCCCACCTGCACTTTAAGTCCATTCATATTGCCGGAACCAAGGGCAAGGGTTCGGTGGCGGCGATGAGCGAATCAATTCTGCGGACCGCTGGCTACCGGACGGGGCTCTACACCTCTCCGCACCTGCATACCTTCCGCGAGAGGATCCAGGTTGACGGCCAGTTGATTCCGGAGGAGACGGTGGCTTCTCTCACCGCGCGGTTGCAGCCTTTGGTGAGCCGGATCGAGGATATCACCACCTTCGAGATCATCACCGTGCTGAGCTTTCTCTATTTCGCTGAGCAAGGGGTGGAGTTAGCCGCTCTGGAAGTGGGCATGGGCGGGCGGCTGGATGCCACCAACGTGGTCAACCCGTTGGTGGCTGTCATAACCTCCCTCAGCCACGATCACACTCATATCCTGGGCGAGACCCTGCCTCTGATCGCGCGGGAGAAGGCGGGTATCATCAAAGACCAGGCTTTGGTGGTCAGTGCCCCCCAAGCGCCGGAGGCCATGTCCGTTATTGAGGAGGTCTGCAGGGAGCGGGGCGCCGAGCTAACAGTGGTCGGTCGGGACTGGACGTGGGAGGCGGGGGAGGCGAGCCTGGAAGGTCAAGGGTTTCGAGTTTTGGGTTTCGAGTTTCGGGTTGCGAGTCGCGAATTCTGGATACCGTTGCTGGGCAGGCATCAACTGGATAATGCTACTGTGGCGGTCGCCGCTATGGAGAAGCTGCGGCAGCGGGGCGTCAACATCCCTGAGACCAGCGTCAGGGAGGGGCTGCGCCGGGTTCGCTGGCCGGGGCGTCTGGAGATCCTGGGGCGGGGGCCATTCGTGGTCGTTGATTGCGCCCACAACGCTGACTCGGCCGGGAAGCTGAAAGCCGCCCTGGAAGAGCTGTTTACCTACCGCCGCCTGATCCTGATCTTTGGCGCCTCTGTTGACAAGGACATCGCGGGGATGATGAGGGAGCTTTTCCCTCTAGCTCATCAGGTCATCGTTGCCCAGGCCAGACATCCTCGCGCTGCGGACGTCGGCGCACTCCGAGAGGAAGCTCTGGCTTTGGGGTGGGAGGACTTCGGCGAGACCTTCGACCACGCTCAGGACAGGCTCAGTCGAGCCGTCATGGCCAGCGATAGCGTGGCCGAGGCTCTGAGTCTGGCTTTGGAAACGGCCGGCTCACACGATCTGATTTGTGCGACCGGCTCCGTCTTCGTAGCAGCCGAAGCTCGCGAAGCCTGGGCCAATCACTTCCCACATCTCACCCCACATGTATCGGGAGGATTAGCTGATGGAAGCTATGCTATTTAGAGGCCGAATTATCTTGGCCGCTTTGCTGATAGGCTTAGGGGCGCTGGTCTTCTCTCAAGCCCTGAGCGTGGAAGGGGCGTCTGCTCCTCCCCTGCCTCCCCCCCAAGTTGGGAGGGAAGGAGGGGGGGCGAGCGGCAATTTGGGAGGAGGACTTCCCGCGCTGTACAGGGCCAGGATAGTGCTCAGTACGTCGTCTGACTGGACGCGACTCTATGTTCGCGGTGGGGAGCGGATTCTCAACGCCACAACTGCTATCCTGCAGGGCAATGCCTCGACAACTCGAGTTGAGTGGGGCAGTGACGAGCTCTATCTGGAGCAGCCCCTGGCCGATGCTCTGGCTCAGACGGTCAAGGTGCAGTACGATCTGGTGATGACGGGCCTGGATGATGACAGTCACGTTTTCTTCGAAAATCAAAAAGGTGATTTAGGCTTTACGACGGTAGAGTTTCACAGCTATAACTCATCGTCCGCCACTCCCATCGCCTCCTGGACCAATCTCCTCAACGAGCCTGATGACCCTTCTAATCCCTTCTCCTTCTCTATAGCCGGCTCCCATTTCACGACCGGCGGCCCTCTGCCCCAGCGTAGTGTCTTGCCCAGGCTGGTTTTGGCTTTCTACTACCCCTGGTATGATCTAGATTCCTGGTCGAGTCCCGTTCTTGAGGATCACCCGCTTTTTCCTGACAGCTCTGGCGATGTGGAGACCATCACCAGGCACGTCAACTGGGCGCAGCAGTACGGTATTCACGGCTTCATCTCCTCCTGGTGGGGTTCGGGCAACTTTCGAGATGACAATTTTGCCAAACTCCTCACGGCGGCGGAGGCCGCTTCGCTAACGGAGGGCACTGATTTCAAAGCGACCATCTACTTCGAGACCCTTGGGGAGCGGTTCCGGACTGTTCAAGATGTCGTCAATCAGTTGGAGTATGTCTTGGATTCCTACAGCGATCACCCCAACTTCCTGCGCTATCAGGGTAAGCCGGTGATTTTTCTCTACGCCGTTGACCACGTAGCCAGAAATCCCGGCCAGACTCCTCTTCAGACCTGGCAGGCCATACTCGATCAGATCCGGGCCGACGGCTACGATGTGATGTGGCTCGGCCAGACCTTCAACCCGAGCTATCTACAGGTGTTCGATGGCCTGCACGCCTATGGCTTCTATGCCCCAGACATGCTCGAAGTGTACTCCTCGGTTGCGGGCCAGGTGAGGAGTTATCAATTCCTGCAGGATCCGAACGCTGAGCGGAAGATCTGGGCGCCCGTGGTCATGCCGGGCTACGATGATGATCTCTTGGGCCGCCCTGGCTCCTGGTACCTCGATCGAGCTGACGGCGATACCTACGGCTTCACGTTCCAGGCAGCCATTCAGTCCCAGGCCGATTGGATCGTCATCACCAGCTTCAACGAGTGGTGGGAGCACACCCACATCGAACCCAGCGATAGCCACGGTTTAACTTACCTTGAACTGACCAAGGAGTGGTCGGACGCTTTCCTCGCCGGAGCTCCTCAGCCCGTTTTTCTACCCCTGATCACCAAGAACCACGAATGAATGACGTGGAGGCTTCCCGCGACCAACTGACCAAGAACCACCAGACCAAAATATGGAGGCGCATAACCTAGATGCCAGATAACGATATGGACAAACTTCTCGAAGAAGGAGGCTTCCTGGCCGTCAGTGGCCGGCGGGCCGAAGGAACTCCCAACGGTTTGGGAGCCGAGTTTCTTGAACTAACTAACAAGATTGGCGAGTATCCCTTGCTTCCCCTACGCGATACAGTCATCTTCCCCCACATGGTCACTCCCCTCTTCGTGGGCCGCGACCGCTCGCTGAAGGCTGTGGAGGCGGCAATGGCTACTGAAGGCATTATCATCGTCGCGGCCCAAAGGGATGACGAGTTAGAAGAGCCAACCTCCGATGACATCTACACCGTCGGCACCGAGATGACCATCGCTCGCATGTGGCACCTGCCCGATGGCACAACCAATATCTGGGGGCGGGGAACGCGAAGGGTTGAAATCCTCGATTTCGTGCACATTGACCCTTATATCAAAGTAAGGGTCAGGGAGATAGTGGAACCCAGCGAGAAAACCCTCTCCTCCCAAGCACTGATGCGCGCAGTGCTGGCCCTGTTTGAAAAGTGTGTGCAATTGGACCGCAATCTCCCTGAGGATGCTTTTGTGATTGCCATGAACATTGACGAGCCAGGTTGGCTGGCAGACCTGGTGGCCTCTGCTCTCAACATAGACATCGAAAAGCGCCAGGAGGTGCTGGAGACCATTCAGCCGGCTATGCGCCTGCAAAGATTGAGCATCCTTCTGGCCCAGGAGCTAGACGTCCTGGAGCTGGAGGATCGCATCCACGCCCAGGTGCAGGAAGAGGTTGATAAATCTCAGCGCGAGTATTTCCTGCGGCAACAGATGAAGGCCATCCAGACCGAGCTAGGCGAGATTGATGGCCAGTTCCAGGAGGTCAGCGAACTGAAGGAAAAGATCGCAGCCGCCGAGATGCCGGAGGAGGTGCGGGAGAAGGCGGAGAAGGAGTTGGGCCGGCTCTCTTCCATGCCTATCGCCTCTCCTGAGGTGAGCGTCATCCGCACCTACCTCGACTGGCTGATCGAGTTGCCGTGGAGCAATGCCACCGAGGACAACATAGGCATTGCGGTCGCGGCCACGGTGTTGGACGACAGTCACTATGGGCTGGCCAAGGCCAAGGAGCGCATCCTGGAATACATGGCCGTCCGCAAGCTGGCCGCCGACAAGATGCGCAGTCCCATCCTGTGCTTCGTGGGGCCGCCGGGGACGGGCAAGACCTCCCTCGGCAAAGCTATCGCCGAGGCATTGGGGAGGAAGTTCGTGCGGGTGAGCCTGGGCGGCGTCCGCGACGAGGCCGAGATCCGGGGCCACCGCCGCACTTACGTTGGGTCAATGCCGGGCCGTATCATCCAGACCATGCGCCGCGCCGAGACCACCAATCCCCTGTTCATGCTGGACGAGATAGACAAGCTGGGCATTGACTTCCGAGGCGATCCTTCGGCCGCACTGCTGGAGGTGTTGGACCCTGAACAGAACCACGCTTTCTCCGATCACTACCTGGACGTGTCCTACGACCTATCGAAGGTGATGTTCATCACCACGGCCAACATCCTCGATCCTGTGCCGCCAGCCCTGCGCGACCGCATGGAGGTCATTGAGTTCCCCGGCTACATCGAAGAGGAGAAGCTGGCGATCGCCAGGCGGTTTCTCGTCCCCCGGCAGTTGACGGAAAATGGCCTGGATAATAATGCAAAGCTCCACTTCTCCGACGAGGCTCTGCGCCACATCATCCGTGAGTACACTTACGAGGCCGGAGTGCGCAACCTGGAGCGAGAGATCGCCAACGTCTGTCGCAAGGTGGCCCGACGAGTGGCTGATGGCAAGCAAGCTCCTCATCGCATCACTACCCAGTCGTTGCTCAAGTACCTGGGGCCGCCGCAGTTCACCTACGGTCTGGCCGAGAAGGAGGACGAAATCGGGGTAGCCATGGGCATCGCCTGGACAGAGGCTGGGGGAGACATCATGCCCGTGGAAGTGACCTTGATGGAGGGTAAGGGCAGCCTCATGCTTACAGGCCAGTTGGGCGAGGTGATGCAGGAATCGGCCCAGGCGGCCCTCTCTTATGCTCGTTCTCACGCTAAAGAGCTGGGTATCAAGGAGCGAAACTTCGACAAGCTGGACATCCACATCCACGTGCCGGAGGGGGCTATTCCCAAGGACGGCCCCTCAGCGGGCATAACCATGTCCACCGCCCTCATCTCGGCCCTGGCCAGTCGCCCCGTCCGCCACGACGTGGGCATGACCGGCGAGATCACCCTGCGGGGTCGAGTGCTGCCCATCGGTGGCCTCAAGGAGAAGGTGCTGTCCGCCCACCGGGCCGGCCTGAAGATCGTCATCCTGCCGAAGAGAAACAAAAAGGACATGATCGAAATTCCCAACAAGGTCAAGCGGGACCTGGAGTTCATCTTCGTGGAGCGGATGGGGGAAGTGTTGGAGACAGCCCTGCTGCCGGTACCGGCCCAGGGCAAGGGGGCCTAGCGATCGAGGGATGTCTTGAAGGCGAAGGAGGGGAACAATGATATCAGCCATCAGAAAAGCGGTTCTCCTGGCGGTGATGTTGGGGCTGCTCAGTGTTGGTGGTTGTAGCTTTAGCGATGTGCTAGGAAGAGCGACGCCGGAAACTGGCAGACCAGACTTCAGCCATCTCATTCCCGATGCCTGGACCATCGAGAAAGTGGAGGAAGTAGACGTTGACGGAGACAACGAAGTCGAGTGGCTAGTCATCTACCGCTATGATAAATCCCCCGGGGGCTTCGGTGGCCGTCTCGGGGGCGTAGTTTACGACCGCCAGCCCGATAGGTCGCCTGAAGACTTCGCCACGCTGGAGCCGTACCGGTCGGCCATCCTTGTGGCTTATCACCTTCTGCCGGCGGCGGGCGGAAGGGGCTATCTGGGGGAAAACGTGGGTGGCGAGGGCAAGCCCTGGCCCAGGGTAGAAGCGTACGATGTCAATGGTGATGGCGAAAGTGAGTTGGTGATCCTGGGCTACTCTTTTCCCGGCTTCGCTACCAGCTTGGCCCTGTTTCGTTGGGTGGACAAGAAGAGAGGCTACGAGGCCATGTTCCATGCAGAGGGAGGGGATGCGGACATGCTCTGGGGCGATGCCGGAATCGAGCTGGAACCTGCCTTCGGCCAGGGGCCCATAAAGATGGCCATCGTCAGAAGCAGGCTGTATCACCCATATTGGTACCTCCGCAGCCAGCTCGGCCGCCGCGTCGTTTACGAATGGGATGCCAGCCAAACGAAACTAGAGAAGAGATCCGAAAGCATAGATTTCGTTTTTGGGCGACCTGAGGGAGCAAAGCAGCCCAAGCAGAAGCAATATCCCGTTGCCCATCCTGAGGCTGCTGTCCTCGCTTATTACGAGGATTGGCGTGTAAAAGACATTGTTTCTGTGCAGGAGAAGGACAGCGGTACTCAGGTGAACGTGAGAGTGATTGCTGACGGCCAGCTTGTCGAAGATGTCTGTAGCCTCACCAGGAAATCCACCGGAAAGGTAAAGGACGTGACCAAGTGGGAGGTGAGTTGCCCCGAATAACCCTCAGCGAGTCTTATCTATCGTCCCCTCTATTTCCCCCGAAGCCATTCAACAACCCATATTCCAAACTATCGGCCAGGGCCTGCCAACTGGCCTCGATGATGTTAGGGGAAGAGCCCACCGTGCTCCAGGTGCGAGCGCCGCAAGCCGAATCAATTAGCACGCGGACTTGGGCCCCAGTGCCGGCTTCGCTGTCGAGAATGCGCACTTTGTAGTCGGTCAAGTGGATCTCGGCCAACTGGGGATAGAAGGGCAGCAGGGCCTTACGCGCGGCTGTGTCTAAGGCGTTGACCGGGCCGTTGCCCTCAGCAGCAGTGTGCATGATCTCCTCGCCTACCCGCACCTTGATGGAGACCTCGGCCAACATTCCTCGATCCTGGCGCTTTTCCACCAGCACGTGGAAATCTACCAACTCGAAGGGCGGCTTGTACCCCGGTTGAGTCCGGCGGATGAGCAACTCCAATGACCCCTCCGCTCCCTCGAACTGGAATCCCTGACTCTCCAGATCCTTGACCTTATGAAGTATTTCGCGGGTCTGATCCGGGCCAAGAGAGGGGTTCAGGCCGAACTCCTCGATCTTGTAGGCGATGTTGCTCTTGCCCGAAAGCTCCGAGACCACCACCCGTTTGTGGTTGCCCACCAGAGATGGGTCAACGTGCTGGTAGCTCTCTTCGCACTTGAGCAAGGCGTTGACATGCATGCCGCCTTTGTGAGCGAAAGCGCTGTGACCCACGTAGGGCAGGTGGGCGTCGTGGGCGAGATTCGCCAGCTCGCTGACGTAGCGAGAGACACTGGCCAAGCGGCGCAGTTGCTCATCGCTGATGCAGTCATGGCCCAGCTTGAGTTTGAGGTTGGGGATGATGGAGCAGAGGTTGGCGTTGCCGCTGCGCTCGCCGTAGCCGTTGATGGTGCCCTGCACGTGGACGATGCCGGCCTGCACTGCGGCCAGGGTGTTGGCCACGGCCAACTCGCTGTCGTTGTGAGCGTGGATGCCTAGAGGTACGGACGAGACCCTCTTCACTTCCTCGATGATGGCCACAAGCTGCGAGGGGAGAGTGCCGCCGTTGGTATCGCAGAGGACGAGGCAAGCGGCGCCAGCCTTGTCTGCCATTTGGAGAGTTTGCAGGGCATAGGCAGGGTCAGCTTTGTAGCCATCGAAGAAGTGCTCAGCGTCGTAGATGACCTCCCGACCTTGATCTTTGACGTAGCTTACACTATCGGCGATCATGGCCAGATTCTCTTCTAGCGTCGTGCCGAGCACTTCTGTCACGTGCAGGTGCCAGCTCTTGCCGAAGATGGCCACGGCGCGGGTTTCTGCCTCCAGCAGCGCCCTGATGTTGGCATCATCCTCGACCGCCGTGTCCGCTCGCCGCGTGCTGCCAAAGGCGGTGATGACGGCTTGTTTCAATGGCATCCCTTTGACCTGGGCGAAGAACTCAACATCTTTGGGATTGGAGCCAGGCCAGCCGCCTTCGACATAGTGTATGCCAATTGCGTCCAGCTTGCGGACGATTTTCAGCTTGTCGTTCAGCGAGAGGGAAATGCCTTCTCGTTGGGTGCCATCTCGCAGGGTTGTGTCGTAGAGTTGGATAGTCATTATAGTTTCCCCTAGACTGGAGTGAGCCAATTGTACCGATCCGCCACTTGGCCGGAAGTGATGCCCATGAACTCGCTTTGGATGCGCTCGGTGACAGGGCCTCGACGGCCCGTGCCGATCGTGATACGGTCAATGGAGCGGATGGGAGTGATCTCAGCCGCCGTGCCGGTGAAGAAGACCTCATCGGCGGTATAAAGAGCCTCGCGGGGAATCAACTCCTCCCGCACCTCGTATCCCAGGTCGCGGGCCAGGGTCATGGTGCAATCTCGCGTGATCCCACCCAAGATAGACGAGGCCAGCGGCGGCGTGCGGACGACCTCCTTATCCACCAAGAAGATGTTCTCTCCAGGGCCTTCGCTCACGTAGCCATTCACGTCCAGAGCGATGCCCTCAGTGTAGCCATTCTCCAATGCCTCCATGACAATGAGCTGCGAATTGGTGTAATGCCCTCCTATCTTCGCCGAAGATGGGTAGGTATTAGGCGCCATGCGGGCCCAGGAGGATACGCACACATCAACTCCCTGTTCCAAAGCTTCCGGCCCCAGGTAGCGCCCCCACTCGAAGGTGATGATGACCACCTCCACCGGGCAGTCGTATGGCTTAAGCCCCAAGGTCGCAGCCCCACGGAAAACCAAGGGACGGATGTAGCAGGATTGGTGCTGATTCACCCGCACAGTGTCAATGATGGCCTGTCGCAGTTGATCCGGCGAATAGGGTATCTCCGTGCGGTAGATCTTGCACGACTTGTACAGGCGCTCAACGTGGGCATCCAGGTGGAAGATGGCTGGCCCCTGAGGGGTGCTGTAGCAGCGGATACCCTCGAAGGCGCTGGATCCGTAATGCAGAGCATGAGCTGTTACGTGCACCTGGGCCTCATCCCAGGGCACGAGTTCACCGTTGAACCAGATTTTCTCGGATCTGGGAATAGGCATTGATGGCGCTCCTTATGATTTGATATTTGAGTAGGGGCAGGGTTTCCCTGCCCAACGGGCGAGGAAACCTCGCCCCCTACGGCTAGATTTGATCAGCGATCAGATCTCCCATTTCCTGGGTGCCGACCAGCTTCTTTCCCTCTTCGGCGATGTCCTTGGTGCGGTAGCCCTGTTTCAGCACAGCGGCCACGGCGGCCTCTACGGCAGCGGCTTCTTTCTCCAGCTTCAGTGAATAGCGGAGTAACATGGCGGCGCTGAGGATGGTGGCAATGGGATTGACCACGTCCAGGCCGGTGTATTTGGGTGCAGAACCGTGAATGGGTTCGTACAGGCCGAAGGCATCACCCCGCAGCGAGGCCGATGGCAGCATGCCCATCGAGCCGGCCAGCATAGATGCCTCGTCGGTGAGGATATCGCCGAACATGTTACCTGTAACCATCACATCAAATACGCTGGGATAGCGCACCAGTCGCATGGCGGCGATGTCCACGTACATGCTGTCGAACTCCACATCGGGATACTCGCCAGCTACGCGCTCGGCCGTCTCATTCCACAAGCGGGAGCTCTCCAGCACGTTGGCCTTGTCCACTGACGTCACCTTCTTGCGCCGCTGGCGTGCCAGATCAAAGGCCAGGCGCACCACCCGCTCGACCTCCGGAACGGAGTAGAGCAGCGTATCATAGGCTGCCTCTGCGCCATTGACCGTCTTGCGGCCTCGTTCGCCGAAGTAGATGCCCCCTGTGAGCTCGCGCACCACCACCATATCCACATCGGCGAGCACCTCAGGCTTGATGGTCGAGGCATGGAGCAGTTCCTTGTACAGCTTGATGGGGCGCAGGTTGGCGAAAACTCCCAGTGCCTTGCGCAGACCCAGCAATCCCTGCTCTGGACGCACTTTGAGCGTAGGATCGTCGTACTTTGGGTCGCCCACCGCGGCCAGGAGGACGGCGTCACTGGCCTGGCATAAGGTCAGCGATTCGTCGGGTAGGGGGCTGCCGGTTTCGTCAATGGCCACCCCACCGATGAGACCCTCCTCGAACGTGAACGTGTGCCCGTGAATTTCCCCCACATGTTTCAGTACCTTTACTGCCTCGGCGGCTACGTCTGGTCCGATGCCGTCGCCTGGCAGAACAGCGATTTTAGCTTGCATAACTATAGCTCTAGCTCCTTTCGAGTGTATTCGACCAATCCTCCGGCCTGGATGATGCCCATCATGAACTCGGGATAGGGTTCGGCATGGAAAGTCTGGCCGGTGTCTAGATTGTGGATTCTCCCTGTCTCTAGTTCTACTTCCAGGGTTTGCCCCGCTTCGATTTCCCCTGCCGCTGGGCATTCCAGGATGGGCAAGCCGGTGTTGATGGCATTGCGGTAGAAAATGCGAGCGAAGGTGTTGGCGATGACGCAGCTCACCCCCGCTCCCTTGATGGCCAGCGGCGCGTGCTCTCGCGACGAGCCGCAGCCGTAGTTGGTGGTGGCCACGATGATGTCGCCGGGCTGCACCTTCTGAACGAACTCCGGATCAACATCCTCCATACAGTGAAGCGCCAGCTCTTCTGGGGTTGAAACGTTCAGATAGCGAGCTGCGATAATCGCGTCCGTGTCCACGTTTGCTCCGTACTTCCATACTTTGCCGGTCAATTTCATGTAGTTCTCCTCAATTGGTTATTAGATACTGGGTATTGGATATTGAATCTCCAACTCCCAATATCCAATCTCTAATCTCCGATCCCCAGCTCCGCCGGGCCGCCGATCCGCCCCAGCACCGCCGACGCTGCTGCCACTGCTGGGTTGGCCAAGTATACCTCGCTCTCCGGGTGGCCCATGCGGCCCACGAAATTTCGATTGGTGGTGGAGACGCAGCGCTCTCCGGCAGCCAGCACTCCCATGTGTCCGCCCAGGCAGGGGCCGCAGGTGGGCGTGCTCACCACCGCTCCCGCCTCGACGAAAGCCTCGACCAAACCCTGACGCACGGCCTCCAGGTAGATGGCCTGGGTGCCAGGGATGACGATGCAGCGCACGTAGGGGTGCACTTCTCGCCCCCTCAGCACTTTGGCAGCAAGCTGCAAGTCCTCTAGTCGTCCGTTGGTGCAGGAGCCGATCACCGCCTGGTCAATCGCCACTTCGCCTACCTGGCTCAAAGAGCGAGCGTTACTGGGCAGGTGGGGGAAGGCCACCTGAGGCTCCAGGTTGGATACGTCCATCTCGATCACCTGGGTGTAGTGGGCATCTGCATCGCTTTCGTAAACGGTGTAGGGCCGTCGGGCGCGAGGCTCGACATAAGCCCGCGTTTTCTCGTCGAAGGCGAATAGCCCTGCTTTGCCCCCAGCTTCAATGGCCATGTTGGACATGGTGAAGCGACCAGCCATAGAGAGATTATCCACGGCCTCGCCGCTGAACTCCAGGGCTTGGTAGCGGGCACCGTCTACGCCGATGGTCCCGATGGTGTGGAGGATGAGGTCTTTGCCGCCCACCCACTCCGGCAACTGGCCGTGGTAGACAAACTTGATGGTCTCGGGCACTCTCATCCATATCTTGCCGGTGGCCATAGCCACGGCTATGTCAGTGGACCCCATGCCGGTGCCGAAAGCTGCCAACGCGCCGTAGGTGCAGGTGTGAGAATCCGCCCCGACGACCACGTCGCCAGGCAGCACCAGTCCCTGCTCTGGCAGGAGCACGTGCTCAATCCCCACCCGGCCTACTTCGAAGTAGTGGGTTAAGTCATGGCGCCGAACGAAATCGCGCATCGCCTTGCATTGCTCTGCCGATTTGATGTCTTTATTGGGAGCGAAGTGATCGGGCACCAGTAGCACTTTGTCCCGATCGAAGACCCCCTCAACACCGATGCGGTCGAACTCCCGAATGGCGATGGGCGCAGTGATGTCGTTGGCCAGCACCACGTCTGCTCTAACATCAACGAACTGTCCTGGCTCCACGCATTCCTCGCCCGCGTGAGCCGCCATGATTTTTTCAGTCATTGTCATGCCCATGATAGTTTCTACTCCTCTATGTGTCTTGAGCCGTAGGTGTTCTCCCCTCCCTGGGAGGGAGGGGCAGGGGGAGGGTGAGTCTTGGCAAGCCAGAGCGCACCCCCACCCCAACCCTCCCCCTGGCAGAGGGAGGGGGCAAGTGGTTGCCCCCGCTCACTCGCTCGTTGCTGCGGGATAAGAGCCCAAGATTTTGACGAAAGCCGCTTTGCGCAGCAAGCCGAGCAGGGCTTTTTCACATTCTGGGTCTTGCCAGTGTCCCTCGAAGTCCAGATAGAAC
>CAYWWC010000055.1:10596-18049 GCA_964461615.1 uncultured Anaerolineae bacterium | reverse complement strand
TTCGCTCATCAGGCTAGACACGTAACGGACGACGGAGATAGCTCGCCGGTAGGGCATGCGTCGGGGACCTAGAACCCCCAGATCGCCCGTGGCCTGGCTGATCACGCCGTAGCGGGACAGCACCAGGCTGCAATCGCTCAACTCCTCCCAGGGCCCCTCTCCCCCGATGATGACCTGCACGCCGCCCGCGGCCGGGGTCAGAACATCGGCCAGGACGATTTCCAGAAAGCTGCTCTCCTCGAAAAGTCCGAAGACTTGGCGGGCGCTTTGGCCCTCGGCGAACTCAGGCTGCTGCAGGATGTTGATCAGGCCGTCACGGTAGACCTCACTGCGGGCACGCTCATCTGATAGCCCCATCATCTCCGCCACCAACTCCCCCACCTGGGCCTCCAAAGGAGTCAGGGGCGTGAGCTGGACCATGACCTCATCGGCAGTTAAGCCATTGAAGTTCTCGTTCAAGTAAGAGGCCATCCGGCTCAACTCCTCTTGGGATAGGGGCCGCGGCAGAGTCAGGACTCTCTGCTTGACTGTCCCTCCCCGCAGGACTAGCACCACCAGGGCCAACGAGTCGCGAATGGAAATCAGTTCCAGGTGTTTGAAAACGCGCTGGGCAGTAGCAGCTGGAGCCGTGATCCATGCCACGCTCTGCGCAGCCTGAGCCAGTACCGACGCCGAGAGCTTCAGCCATTGGTCCATCTCAGGACGCACCTGGTGAAATTGATGGCGGATCATGCGCCGCTCAGCCAGGGGCAGCTCCGTCTCTCCCAAGAGGCGTTCGACGAAATAGCGATAGCCCAGGTCAGTGGGGACGCGTCCAGCCGAGGTGTGAGGGTGAGTCAGGTATCCAGCCTCTTCCAAACGAGCCATCTCGTTGCGTACCGTAGCTGAACTGATGCCCAGGCCATAGGCCTCGACGATGACCTTTGAGCTAATGGGCGTGGCGGCAGCTACGTATTCCCGTATCACCAGGCCCAATATGGCTTGCTGTCTAGTTGTCAGATCTTGCATGATATATCTCGCCGGGGAAAGTCTTTAGCACTCTGATATTGAGAGTGCTAAAAACAATGATACCACGAAGTGCCCGTCCTGTCAAGTATTATTTGGACAAAGAGGCAAATGAGTGTATAATAATCGCGTGTTGTCCCTCGGATGATGGTTGAAAACGACCTTGGCAATTCAGGAGAGGATATGGATGTGATGGAAAACGAAATCCCTCCAGCGAAGACCACCGCCTCCAAGATGATAGCGGTTCTGTGCCTGGTCTTGTTGCTGGCGACAGTAGGGCTAGCCGGATGTAATCTCCTGCCTGAGTTGTCTCTCCCCTCCCAAGAGGAGGAACCAACAGCTACCACCGTGCCTGGGGAGGCAACGCCCGCAGTATCTCCTACGCGAGGCTTTCCGCCGCCCTCAACCCCTACGCCAGTCTCCTCTGCCATCACTCTAACCCTCTGGACAACGGAGGCTTTCTTCCCCACTGAGGACGCTGCCAGCGGACAAGTCCTGGCTCAGCAATGGCAGGCCTTCGAAGCTGCTCATACCAACGTGACCATCGAGTACGCCCTTAAGAAACCGTATGGCAAGGGAGGCCTTCTCGATTTTCTCAGCACCGCTCGTTCAGCGGCTCCTGCGATGTTGCCTGATCTGGTGATCCTGGACACCCTGGAGCTGGATGAGGCAGCCGAGGCCGGGCTGATCCAACCTCTGGACGGCCTCGTGTCGAGCGAAGTGCAACAGAACCTTTTCCCTTTCGCCCGTCACGGCTTCGACGGGCAGTTGATGGGCATCCAGTTCGAGACCGACGTCGAACACCTCATCTACAACACCAACAAGATAGATAGCCCGCCGATAACCTGGAGAGAGGTGCTATCCGGAAGCGTCGCCTACATCTTCCCAGCCGGCGGAGAGGGCAGCCTGGTCAACGACGCCTTTCTGATCCAATACTTGGCGGCAGGTGGGCAGCTTCTCGACGAAAGCGGCAACCCCGCGCTCAATAATGATGCTCTGGTCGAGGTGCTCCAGCTCTACGCTGACGGCCTGGAAGCTGGAGTCATCCCGCCCTCAGTGCTGGAGTTCGCGGATCTAGATGATTGTTGGGTTGTGTATGTGTCAGCTCAGGCGGCGCTGTCTAATGTCAACTCTGACAGGTACCTGGCGGACAGGGGCCTGCTTAAAAACACAGCCTTTGCCGCTATCCCCACCCGTGATGGCAATGCAGTCACCTTGAGCAAAGGGTGGGCTTTGGCCATAGTGACGGAGGACTCCAGCCGACAGGCCGCCGCCCAGCTCATCGAATGGCTGCTGGAGCCAGAGAACAGCGCCAACTGGAACCTGGCAGCCGGACATCTGCCCACCCGCCAGGCGGCTTTCGACCACCTGGGCACGGAGGATCAATACTTCCCCTTCGCGCGGCAGCAGTTGGCAAGTGTGTACCCTAGACCTATTGGCTCTGCCTACGATAAGATAGGCCGGGCTCTACAAAGGGCCGTTCAAGACGTCCTGCAAGGAGAGGTTTCTCCCCAAGAGGCAGCCGACATGGTCATGATAGCTGTCGAACAATGAAGATCTTCCGAATAATTTTCCCCGTCGCTGGCAAGCGACATTTTTACATTGAGTTTCCGGAGGAAGAAGCGATATGATTGAAGTGACCAACTTGAGCAAATCGTATGGCTCGACGCAGGCGCTCAGCGGGGTCTCTTTTCGCGTCGAGAGCGGAGAGATTATCGGACTGCTGGGCCCCAACGGGGCGGGCAAGACGACGATGATGCGGGTGCTGACCGGCTTCCTGCAGCCAGACGAGGGCCAGGCGACGGTGGACGGGCTGGACGTGCTGACCGATACCCTGGAAGTACAGAAACGGATCGGCTATCTGCCAGAGAACGCGCCCCTTTATCCTGAGTTGTCGGTGCAGGCGTATCTCAAGATGATGGCCGACCTACGGCAGATTCCTATTGAAGAACAGCCAGCGCGCCTCTCCGAAGCCGTCCGCGCCACGGCCCTGACTGACCACCTCACGCGCCCCATTGGCGAACTGAGCAAGGGCTATCGCCAGCGGGTCGGGCTGGCCCAGGCCATTCTGCACCAGCCGAAGCTGCTGATTTTTGATGAGCCTACCGCTGGCCTGGACCCCACCCAGATCGTCGAGGTGCGACGCTTGATCCGACGGCTGGCCAGCCGCAGCACCGTGCTCCTCTCCACCCACATCCTCTCTGAGGTGGAGGCGACCTGCGACCGGGTGATCATCCTGCTGAACGGCGAGGTCAAAGCCGACGCCCGCCTGGCAGACCTGGCGGCCACGACCGATGCGGTTTTAGTGTTGGCCGAAGGCGCGCCCAACGCTACCGGCAGCCTGAAAGCGCTGGCTGGCGTCCAGAACGTCGAGGCCCATTCCACGCCCGACGGACAGGAGTATCGGGTTCGGGGTGCTGACAGAGTGGACCTTCGCCCAGCTATCTATGAGCTGGCCCACACAAAGAACTGGCCGCTGCTAGAACTGCGTCGAGACGCTCGCACCCTTGAAACCGTGTTCAATGAGCTGACCACGACCCTTCGACAAGCTCAGGACACAGCGGCCAATGCAGCACAGGAAGAAGGAGGCGAAGCATGAAAGAGTCATGGAAGCAATCGCTGGCCATAGCGCGTAAGGAGCTGGGCGCGTACTTCGGCTCCCCCATGGCGCTGATTTTCGTCGGAGCCTTTCTGGTAGTAACACTGTTTTCGTTCTTCTGGACGGAGACCTTTTTCGCCCGCAATATCGCCGACGTCCGCCCGCTGTTTCAATGGATGCCGGTGCTGATGATCTTCCTGGTGGCCGCGCTGACCATGCGCCAGTGGAGCGAGGAGCAGCGCGGGGGAACCCTGGAAGTGCTGCTCACTCTGCCCGTGCGCCGAGGCAGCCTGGTGTGGGGCAAATTCATGGCCGTCGTAGCTCTGATCGCCCTATCCCTGGCGCTGACGCTTTTCCTGCCCCTCACGGTAACTATGCTGGGTCCCCTGGACTGGGGACCGGTGTTGGGCGGCTACCTGGCGGCGATACTCATGGCCTCGGCCTACGCCGCCATCGGGCTGTTCGTCTCGTCGCGCAGCGATAACCAGATCGTGGCCCTGATGGTCACCGTGCTGATCTGCGGCCTGTTCTACCTGCTGGGCGCGTCGGGGGTGACCGACTTTGTGGGAGATGCCGTCGGCGAGGTGCTGCGTGCCATGGGCACTGGCAGTCGCTTCGAGAGCATCGAGCGGGGCGTGATTGACCTGCGCGACCTGATCTACTATCTGTCGCTGACGGCGTTCTTCCTGGTGGCCAACGTGGTTTCGCTGGACGCCAAGCGTTGGAGCCGGGGACCGCGCACAGCCGCCCACCGCCGAAGCGCCATCCTGAGTGTGGTTTTGGTGGCTGCCAACCTGCTGGCCCTCAACACCTGGCTATTCCCCGTTCATGGCCTGCGCGCCGACTTGACCGCCCAGGGCGAGTACAGCCTGTCCCCGACCACCCGCGACCTGATCAGCAACCTGCAAGAGCCGTTGCTGATGCGGGGCTACTTCAGTGAAAAGACTCATCCGTTGCTGGCCCCCCTGGTGCCGACCATCCGCGACATGATGCGCGAGTACGAGATCGCTTCGGGCGGCGCAGTCAACGTTGAGATCATAGATCCCAGGGAAGACGAAGAACTGGAGGCGGAGGCAAATCAGGTTTATGGCATTCGCCCCATACCTTTCCGCATCGCCGGACGCTACGAGTCGTCGGTGATCAGTTCTTACTTCGACGTACTGATTCGCTACGGCGACCAGTCTGTAATCCTGGGATTCCAGGACTTGATCGAGGTACAATCTACTGGCGGCGGCGAGATAGATGTCGGGCTGCGTAACCTGGAGTACGACCTGACCCGCTCCATCAAGAAGGTCGTCTACGGCTTCCAGAGCCTGGACGCGGTGTTTGCCAGCATGGACGAGCCCATCAGGCTGACCGCCTTTGTCACCCAGCAGATGTTGCCGGCGTCATTGGCGGAGGCGCCGCAGCTCATCCAAAAAGTGGCCCAGGACATCCAGGCGGAATCGGGGGGGAAGTTCACCTTCGAGATGATTGATCCCGATGACCCGAATAGTCCCGTCAACCGCCAGACGCTGTTTGACTCCTACGGCTTGCAACCGTTTGCCGTCTCGCTGTTTTCGTCTGAGTCCTACTATCTTCATACGATCCTGCAGGTCGGGGATGAGGGACAACTGTTCTATCCATCCGGCGACATGAGCGAGGCCGACCTGCGAGGCGAGATCGAAGCGGTGCTGAAGCGCGCCGCGCCGGGCTTCCTCAAGACGGTTGGCCTGTGGCATCCCTCGACAGAGCCGATACAAAGCCCCTACGGCGGCACGGTGCAACCCATCTCCAGTTGGAATATGGTGTGGCAGCAATTGATGCAGAACTATACTGTCGTGCCGGTGGACTTGACTTCTGGCCGCGTGCCGGGCGACGTGGACGTGCTGGTGGTGATCGCTCCTCAGGGCCTGGGCGACGCGGAGCGCTTCGCCATTGACCAGTACCTGATGCGCGGCGGCGCGGTCGTGGCAGCGGCGGGCAACTACATCCTCTCGCCACAGCAATTCGGCGGCAGCCTGATGATTGAAGCCGTGCAGGGTGGTCTCAAAGAGATGCTGGCCCACTACGGCGTAGAGGTAGGGGATTCGATGGTCATGGATCCTCAAAACGAGCCCTTCCCCGTTCCGATCCAGCGCAACGTGGCCGGCATGACCGTAGTCGAATACCAGCAACTACCCTACCCCTTCTTTGTGGACGTGCGTCGAGACAGCATGGCAGCGGAAAGCCCCGTCGTGGCCAATCTGCCGGCCGTCACCCTGCACTGGGTCTCGCCGGTAGAAGTGGACGACACCAAGAACCAGGAGCGGGAGGTGGTCACGCTGCTGCAATCCACCGCCGGGTCCTGGCTGCGAACCTCCACCGACATCAATCCCGACCTGACAGCCTACCCCCAGATCGGCTTCCCGGTCGAGGGTGAGCAGAAGGCCACGCCGCTGGCGGTGAGCGTCCGTGGCTCGTTCGAGAGCTACTTCAAAGACAAGCCCTCGCCGTTCCAGGAGGGCGAGACCGAAGCATCGGCCCTGGGGACCATCGAGGTCTCGCCAGACTCCTCGCGCCTGGTAGTGCTGGGCAGCGCGGAGTTCGTGGACGACGTTGTCATGGAGATCTCGCGCAGCTTCTCGCAGGATCGGTATCTGCTGAACCTACAACTTTTGCAGAACATCGTGGACTGGGCCGTCGAGGATGAGGACCTGCTCAGCATCCGCTCGCGGGGCACCTACGCCCGCCTGCTCCGACCGCTGGAGAAGGACGAGCAATCCTTCTGGGAGGGGCTGAACTATGCCGTGGTGCTGCTGGCCCTGATCGGCATTGGCGTGGTGTGGAACGTTCGGCAGCGCAGCGAGGAGCCTATGGTTTTGGTGGATGTTGAGACCGTATCAACCGACAAGGCTGAATAGGGGTTTGTAGTGAGCCACGTAGCGAAGCGGAGTGGCGTTGGAGCGGCACTCCACTTCGTTCCGTACCTGACTACGAACATTGAGGAGAAGAACGATGAATCGAACGAATCGGATTCTAGCGGCTGTACTGGCTGTCCAAATCGTGCTGGTCGCTGTGGCCCTTTGGCCGAAGCCGGCGTCGGTTGCCGGAGGCGAGAGTCTTTTCGCCAGCCTCGAAGCCGAGCAGATCACACAACTGACCATCAGCGATGAGACTGGTAACCAAGTCAGATTGGCCAAGGAGATGGGGAACTGGGTGCTGTCCGAAGCTGATGACTATCCATGCACAGAGAACAAAGTGCCCGAATTTCTGGATAAGATCGTCGCCCTGAAGACCAACCGTCTGGTGACCCAGACCCCCGCCAGCCACAAGCGCCTCAAAGTGGCCAGCGACGCTTTTGAACGACGGGTAGAGCTTGAACTGGCAGACGGAACGACTCACTTGCTGTACCTGGGCACCTCGCCCAGTTACGGGGCGAGCCACGTGCGCGCCGATGGTCAGAACGAGGTCTACCTGGCTTCGCTGTCCGCTTCTGACGCCGGGATCTTTGCCTCCAACTGGATAGACACCCTCTATTTCTCTGTAGCCCAGGATCAACTAGTGGCCCTGACGTTGGAAAATGGGAACGGCAGCTTCGAGTTCAAGAAAGATGAGGCCGGGACGTGGACGATGAAGGGGTTGGCCGCCGACGAGATGCTCAACGAGAACAACGTGACCGGGTTGGCTAGCCGGATCGCGTCCCTGCGGATGCTGCGCCCCCTGGGCAAAACCGAGCAAAGCGAGTATGGTCTCCAAGAGCCTCTCGCCGTGGTCACCGTACAGACCCGTGACGAGGCGGGCAACACAGAGACCTACACCGTCCGCGTGGGAGCGAAGAGCGACGAGGCCGCTGGCGCTAACGAGGCCGCTGGCGCTAACGAGGCCGCT
>CAYWWC010000055.1:0-10496 GCA_964461615.1 uncultured Anaerolineae bacterium | reverse complement strand
ACGAGGCCGCTGGCGCTAACGAGGCCGCTGGCGCTAACGAGGCCGCTAGCGCTAACGAGGACAACAGCTACGTGGTGATCTCATCGGAATCGCCCTACTACGTCCGCGTGTCCGAATACACGGTGGAGGATTTCGTGGGAAAGGTGCGCGACGATTTCCTCGAACTGCCCCCCACTCCTACGCCAGCGCCGACATCGTAGTCTATCCACCACCGTTCAAGAACCCGACGGCCCTCTTCCCGCAACAGGCAGGTTAAGGAAGGCCGCCATGATATCCCCGATGTTGCGAGTTGGCTGAATCGCGCAGGGCGCAAAAGAAACGAAGGCCACGAAAGTTGCAAACCGCTTTCGTGGCCTTTCGCGTTTTTTGCGACTCAAGCTATCCTATGACTAACCCCACCACCACCGCGGCGCTACCTACATAACGAATGAGTGTGCAGCCAGGAGATTGGCTTTGCATAGCTACAGTGGCCTCATAGACCGTCCTTACACCCAACCTTTGGCCATGACGATTTCGGCCAACACGTCTTCAAGAGTCGGAGCAGGGGCCTCTATGACCTGCCCAGGTGTGTGTTTGTGCTCAGGGGAGCGCAAAGGCGGTCGGTGACGAGCATTGTCGTGCCTGAAGATCAACTGATTACCCGTATCCTGGTAATGATAGGTGTACATCAGCTTGTCTACAGTGTCTCTAACGGCATCGAGGAATTCCCTGAAGTATAGCGCTGAGCCATCCGCAAAGGTGATTGCGCCAGCAAGATGCCCCTGTCCCCCAGGGCGCATCTCGAAACTCACATTCGCGTCCAGCACAAAGCGGGTGGCCGCGTATTGATCAACGATTGCTTTGACTTGGTCAAAGTAGGCTTGAATCACCGTAGTTGATCTCCTGGAGCTGTCGCAACTTTTCCTGGAGCCTTTGCATCAGCTTGTACTCCCCGGCCCAGCGTACATACTCATCGTCGCCGCCTTTCAGGTCATCGGCTGCCATCTCGGAAATGAAATGCTCCGAGGTGATGCCATATTCTTGTTCGAAAGGAACCAAGCGCTTCCTGGCTAGTTTCAGGGCGAGTCCAAGTCTGGTTACCTCGCTCTTGATAGCGGATTGAACTAAATATCGTATTTCGCTTGTCTTTTGAACAGGTTCAATATAGATGGTACTCATAGTCCCACCCCTCTCTACTCCGCAATCAACAATGGGTTGAGCCCCCGTGATGGTGGCGATGCTGGCCTTGCTGCCTTAACCCACTCGTCCCATTCCTCGTCCGCGCCCCAATCCTCCTGCCAGGCCGAGTCCGTGGTGGCATAGCTATAGTAGCCGCGCGGCTCGTGGCCGCAATCCGGCCCTCCCAGGCACTCCAGGCCGGCCCAACGCCTGGGATCATACCAGCTCCGGCGGGGCTTCGGACGGTGGAGGCCGGGCTCGATGGTGTAGAGCGGGCCGCGCGGGGCGTTCTCGCGCATCAGCAGGTCGCGGATGTAGGCTCCCCAGAAGCCGTCGAAGAATAGCCAGTCGGGCTCGGTCTCGGTGAAGATGCGCGGCGCGCCCCAGTCGCCGGGACCGATCTCCTCGCCATCGCCCAGCGCGTAATCATTCACCCCGAAGGGGCCTATACCAAGCCGGTGGATGGCAGGCTCGAAGTAGCAGGCATGGGAGCCGCGCGCCACGTAGACCACCGGATGCTGGCGCGCGGCATCGGCACACTCGACCTCCTCCCAGGCGCGGGTCTGTTGGCCGTGATGAGCCGAGTAAGCGGCGTACCTGGGCCGCCACTGACCATTCTCCTGCGCCAGGTAGATGGAAATGCGCTCCCAATCCCCCTCGTGGTTGTTGACGCCTCGCACGGCGGTGCGAAAGTCGTTGAAGGCGTTGAAGAACCAGTACTGGACGATGCGGTAGCCGCACTGTTCCGCCACCCGTCCGTAGTAGCATGTCTCCCGCTTCCTGCCCGATAGGGTCAGCTCGTCGTACTTGCGGCTGGCCTCGTCGTCGGTACCGCGCGGCAGGAACCAATGGCGGATCAGACGCCGGTCCCAGGGCGCGATGGTCTCCGCGAAATGGAGGAACAGCATGCCGGGGTTGAGCCAGGCCGAGCGGAAGCGGCGGATCCTGGATTCGAGGATGCGGCGTGCCCGCTTGATGGGATAATCCGCCGCAGATCTGGCCTGCGCGAGCCGACGCTGGACATGCTGCATCCGCACGTACCTATCCTCCGCCGGCGCTCCTCCAAAGTCGTCGTGATCCACCTCAGTGTTGAGTTGGATGTGGGGGCGACTGCGCAGAAGCTCAAAGAGGCCCGGCGTGGCGCGCTTTTCGTAGGGGGAGTCCACGATGTCCTCTCCCTCCCGGCTCTTGAGGGGGATGTACCACAAAGTGCTGAAGAGCAGGTACAGGATGGCGCTCGTTGGGAAGAAGCGCTCGCCGTCGTGGAAGCGCAGCACAGGTTCGTATTTATGCAACAAGTACCGAATCTCGTCCTCCTCCGTGGGATCCAAGTGGACGCTCCGTCGCTCGAATTCTTCGACTACACGCTGCATCATTTCACTGCCTCCCCATCATGTCAATCTGTGCAGCGGATCAGGAAACGGATAAGTGGATAGGCCGCCCCCCGTCCGCTTATCCGCTCCCATCCGTTGCCTCTAATGCACCACCACCAGCGTGCCCACGGGGGCCCAGTTGTATACCCACTGAGCATCGCTGGTCCTCATGTTGACACAACCATGGCTCATGGGCTGGCCAAAGCTGTTGTGCCAATAGGTGCCGTGCATGCTGTAGCCCCCGTAGAAGTTCATTATGTAAGGGACGTTGGGAAGATAGTAGCCAGAGCCAGCCATTGTCCCTGAGCGAAGCTTACTGTAGATACGGAAGCGACCCTTTACCGTAGGCGTCCAGGCCGTGCCCGTGGAGACGGTGGCCCAGTAAACAGGACGCTGACCCTCATAGGCTACCAGACCCTGAGTGGCCACGTTGACATCAATCCACTTTCCAGCAGTGGGAGCCGGGACAGGAGCTGGCGCCGGCGCTGGGGAGGCTGAACCTCCTCCAGGGATAGTCAGCCGCTGGCCTGTATAGATCAGCGAAGTGCCGGAAAGGCCATTGGCCGAGGCAAGGGCCTGAACCGTCGTGCCGTAGCGCAGGGCGATGCGATACAGGTTCTCACCCCGCTGCACCACGTGAACGGAACCCGACGAAGAGTTGCTTGGCGCAGCGGGCGTCCCCGCCCCTGGGATAACCAACCTCTGTCCCCTGTGAATGAGGTTGGAGTTGTAGATGTTGTTGGCGCTGGCGAGGGCCTGGGTTGAGACACCGTGTCGGTAGGCGATGGAAGAGAGGGTATCGCCGCGCTGGACGACGTAGCTCCCAGACGTGGCGGCTGGCTGAGTCGCACCCGACGTGGGCACGACCAACCGCTGGCCAACGTAGATTCGATTGGAGTTCGGCAAGCCATTGGCCTGAACGATGGCGTTCACGGTGGTACCGTAGCGACGGGCCACGGAGTAAAGCGTATCGCCCCTGCGGACGACGTGCACGGGATTCGCCCCCTCTGCCAGGCCCACGCCAATCACCAGTTGGGACACCACACAAATCAAGATCACAAGCGCTCGCAGTTTGATTTTCATCGCTACCCTCCTAAATTATGTCATACTTATCTTACCACAAATCAACCGACTTGGCAACTTCAGGCCGCGAAGCGTGAAGCGTGAAACGTAACCCGATAGGGCAATCGCATTTGTATTCAAATCCGTATCAGACTGTCATTCTGAGGAGCGAAGGAAGCGAAGCGGCTGAAGCGACGAAGAATCTCGTTCCTCCAAATGCGTAAACGAGATTCTTCGCTCTCTACGGTCGCTCAGAATGACAAATTCGTGAAGCACCAGAGTAAATGCGATTGCCCTACGTAACCCGAAGGCCCCGCTTGCCAAGTAAGCCAGACTAATGTAAAATAGCTCTACCTGCAAGAGGAGAACAGCGATGAAGGCCAAAGTTGTATTATGGGGTTTGCTGTTGCTGCTATTGGCATTGCTCTCAGCCTGCCACCGGCCTGAGGGAGCGACGCCGATGCCGCCGACAGCGTCGCCGCCCCCCACACCGGCAGCGACCGAAATCAGACCAACGCCTTCCCCTGCCACCCCGACGGCAACGGAGGAAGCGACGCTAACCCTTCCCCCTGCCACCCCGACAGCGACCACGGAGGCGCCGCCCACCCCTCAACCTGGCCCTACTTCCGAGGGAATCTGGCCCAAAGTCGTCGCCAGGCTGGAGCTGGGAGTGCCGACGGGCAACGGCTACTACCCGCGGGCGATAGCCGTCAACGCAACCACGGGGCGCATCTACGCGCGCAACGACAGAAGCGATTCGGGAGAGCAAGGTAATGTCTCGGTAATTGATGGAGCGACCAATGAGATCATCGCCACTATCCCCGTGGGCCAGGGCGGCTGGGACTACGGCGAAGTGGCCGTAGACGAGGCAGCCAACCGCGTCTACGTGGTCAACCGGGAGGATAAGACGCTGACGGTCATCGTCGGTGACACCCACCAGGTGCTTGCCACTGTCGAGGACGTGGAGGCCGTGGCTGTGGGCGAAGTAGTAGGCCGCCTGTACGTGACTGATGGTGAAACAATCCGCCTGCTTGATGCGAGTGACTACCGCGAGCTGCGCAGCGCCAGCCTGCTGCCCAGTTCATCCGCCATCGCCTTGACCCTCAACCTACCCGCCGACCGTCTCTACCTGGCCCGCTCATACTCTCCCGACGTCCTGGATATCTTTACCGCCAGCACGCTGGAGATGGTGACCAGCATCATTCTGGAGGGCCGTGTCCAAGACCTGGCGGTCAACCCGGTCGCCAATCGCCTCTACGTGGCCCTCAGTAGCGAGGAGAGTAACGAGATCCTGACTCTTGATGGAACGAGCGGCGACCTCATCGCCAACCTGGTGGTGGGCGACCGGTACCAGGAAAGTGCCCTGGCAGTGGATGAGACGGCGGATCGCCTTTACGTCGGGCGAACGACGTGGCAGGAGCCAGGCGTGATCGTGGTCAACGGAGCTACGGGGCAGATCGTGGACCAAATAGGCCCAGTCAACAGTGTGAGGGGCATCGCTCTTGACTCTCACACGAGGAGGCTCTATCTTTCTCTGTATGATAACCAGGTGGCCGTCATAGACACGGAGCGAAAAGCCACTGTGGCGCTGGCGCCGACGGCTATTGAAGTGGTGGATGTGGCCGTTGATCCCCACGCCCAGCGCCTCTACGTCACCGACAGCATCAACCAGCTCCACGTCTTCGACAGCAGCAACTACGAAGAGCTGGCCCTCGTCCCCGGTCGCGGCCCCTTGGCCGTTGATGATGTCCGCCATCGGGTCTATGTCGGCGACTCCGACGGTCAGGGCATCCAGATCATTGACGGCCAGACCAATCACGCGGTGGGCCTCATTCCCCAAACAGGCAAGCCGGTGGTTAATCCCAGGACGAATGAGCTTTACATCGTGGAGAGCGGAATCTACATCGCCGACCCTGAGACTCAAAGCGTGGTGGGCAAGATTGATTCCACTTTCCCCCAGCCGTACGGCTTCTCCCCCAATCCCGCCGCTGTAGATCTAGCTATTGACCCCCAGTTGAATCTTCTCTATGTGGTCATCAGCAACGGCGTACCCGGCTCCAACGGCGGTAGCTACCTTCAGGTCTACGTACCAAACTCCGTTTGGACTGGCACTCACACCTCAGTATTCACCGACACGGAGTTGAGCGTGGTCTCGATAGACGTAGACCCTACAGCAGGCCGGGCCTACGTGACCCGTTCTCACCACTCCTATTCGTCCCTGAAGGTGCTGGCCGAGGGAGGGCGTTGGATGGCCCGACTGGAAGGCATCGTTGGAAACCTACGGGTGGATCCCAACAAAGGGCTGGTCTACCTGACCAGCGGCTGGGATAAAGGCCACCGGCTTCTGGTCGTTGACGGTCAGACAGCCGATCCCCTGGCCGATGTGCCTTTGGATGGAGAGTATGCTTTGCGAGCCTTGGACCCCCTGGCCGAGCGGCTGTATCTGATCGGCCAAGGCGGATCCATCCTGGTGATGGCCGAGAGCGGCGGCGCGCCGCCAGCTCCGGTCGAACTACGGCCGACAAAGCTGCCAGCCAGTCCCATCCAGCGCATTTTGGTCTCCCCTGACTACGATAGGGACCAGACGCTTCTCGCTCTGGTAGAGAACAAGTTGTACAAGTCCAAAGACGCTGGCGAGTCCTGGATGCTGATAAGTGGCGGGTTGCCCTCCGGCCAGGACATGGTTTCAGCGGCTTTCTCCCCCCACTACGCTTCCGACCAAACTCTATTAGCCGGGCTTTCCACGTGGAACATCGGGAGCGGTGTGTACAAATCCACCGACGGCGGCCGGAGCTGGCGCTTATCCTCTCGCGGCCTGAGCGATCTCCAGGTCCAGGGAGTCGCCTTCGCCGCCGATGGAACGGCCTTCGCCCGCACCATGCGCCATGGTCTCTTCAGGCGACGTCCTGAGCCCGTCGAAGGGTCAACCGACGGGGGAAAACATTGGACTGCCCTGGAAGAGCTGCGGGCTGACAGACCCACCAATCGCCGAGCGGCGGCCCTGGCTATCTCTCCCGACTACGCCGCCGACCGCACGCTGTTCTGGAGCCTGGTCGAGATGGACAGATACGTCGTCCTCAAGTCCCAAGCCCACAAACGGGACGACGGACAATCCTGGGAAGAGGTGCTGGATCGAACAGCCCAACTGCTGGCCATCTCCCCTGACTACGCCCACGACTGCACGGTCTACGCTGTCCTGAGCGGGGCGGGCCTGATGCGCTCCACCGACGGAGGGGAAACGTGGCAGGCCGCCAACTCAGGGCTGGTCTATGAGGACGTTGCCCTGAGCGATCTCGTCCTCTCGCCCTCTTTCGCCGAGGACAAGACGCTCTACGCCCTGTTCGGCGGCGGAGGGATTCCTCGTCTCTATCGTTCAACAGATAGAGGCGACAACTGGCAGGTTTTTGAAGAGGACATACCAATCAGCGCCTTTGCTCTCCTTCCAAATGGGGACCTGCTGCTGGGCACCGTTTATGGGCGCATAGATGGCCTTAGGGCTGAGGGGCTGGTCTGGGAGGACCCAGGGGTAGAGTTGGACGGTATGAACATCTACGACCTGGCCATCTCGCCCAGCTATGCCCAGGATCAAACCATTTACGCCGCCACGTCCAAGGCCGGAGTCTTCGTCTCCCAAGACGGGGGCCACAGTTGGCGGGAGACGGGATTCCCAGGCCGGGCAGGCGGCAGCACTGACTACCCTCGCCTGGCCATCTCGCCCGATTACGCCGTAGACCGGACCCTCTTCGCGGCCACAGGCGCCGGTGTATACCGATGGCTCGGCGGCGACTGGGACGAGTTCCAAGAGGGGCTGGGTGATCTCTTCCCCGCTTCCGCTCTGGCCATCTCGCCCCCCCTTCCTCCCCCCCAAAGTGGGGGGGAAAAGAGGGGGGGCGACAGCACCCTTTTCGTCGGTGGAGACTACCGCCGCCCTCAGGTCTTCATCTCCACTGACCGAGGAGAAAGCTGGTCATCGGCGAGCCAGGGGCTACCCAAAGCTGAGATAGTGAGCCTGGTCGTTTCGCCAAACTACGCTGAGGATGGCACAGCCTATGCCTGGTTCCAGTACAAAGGGCTGTATCGCACTACGAACGGGGGGCAAAGCTGGGAGCAAGTGAAAGAGGAAGAAGATTGGTACGTGCAGACAATGGCCCTCTCGCCAGACTTCGCCGCCGACGTCCATCGGCGAGCCGATGGCTCCCTCTTCGTCGGCGCGATGTACGGCAACCTGCATCGCTCCGACGACGGCGGCTTCACCTGGCAGTCGCTGGGGGCTGGTCTTCCGTCGGGCACAATCTGGGTCAAAGCTTTGGCCGTATCGCCGGAATTCGCGCGGGACGGCACGCTTTTCGCCGGCCTCGACCGGGGGATCTACAAGTCCACCGACGGGGGCCACTCCTGGCAGGCGGTCAATACCGGCCTTCCCCATCGGCCCGACGGCGAGTTGGCGGGGGGGCTGGCGCTGGCCCTGTCGCCGGACTATCCCGCCGACGTCCATCGGCTCGCCGATGGCTCCCTCTTCGCCACCCTGGTCGAGCACGGCGTATACAAGTCCATTGACGGCGGAGCCAGTTGGTATCCGCCCACCCAGGGGATGCCGCCACCCATGCCTCTGCCAAGCCCCACGCCCACCCGTCCAGCGGCTACGGCTACGCCCTGCGCCGTGGCGCCCGTTCGCTTCGCGGCGATATGGGCCGACAGACGGGGTCGCCTCGGTTGCCCGACGGAAGCGGAACGGGAAGTCACCTTGGCTGAAGAGGCCTTCGAGCGGGGCAGGATGTTCTGGCGGGGGGACAGCGGGGAGATCTATGTCCTCCACGATAATCGCACCTGGCAGGCCTTCGCCGACACCTGGCAGGAAGGCCAGCCCCAGGACGATCCCAATCTGACCGCGCCGCCGGATCTCTTCCAGCCCAAACGGGGCTTTGGCAAGGTGTGGCGGGAGGAACTGGGCGGCCCGGTCAGCCAGCTCGGTTGGGCCAGGGAGGAGGAACGGGGTTTTACGGGGGTGGTACAAGTCTTTGATGGCGGCACTATCCTTGAGAGCGATGTGGGCACAGCGCGGGAAGTCCTCCTCCACATCCTCTACGCCGATGGCAGTTGGGAGCAGTACTAGTGATGAACAAACCCACCAAAGGCGCCTACACCCTGGTCTTGCACCTGGAGGGTAGAGAAGAGATCACCGTCGGCAGGCTGGGCACGTTCAGTTTTCCCGCTGGCTACTATCTCTACGTGGGCAGCGCGCTGGGATCCGGCGGCTTGGATGCCCGCCTGGCCCGCCACCGCCTTTCGATAAGCCGTCGTGGTGAGCCTGTCGAACCATCAGGACACCACCGCCGCAACAAGAAGCTCCACTGGCACATAGACTACCTCCTAGAGCACGCCCAACTGGTGGAGGTCTGGAGCGCGGTCTCGACGGCCAGATTGGAGTGCCTCTGGGCTCAGGCCGCCCGGCAGCTCCCCGGCAGCGAGACACCCGTTCCCGGCTTTGGTTCCTCCGACTGCCGCTGCCCTTCACACCTGATCTACCTGGTCAGGAAACCATCATACGAAGAATTCACCGCCCATCTTTTTGCCCCACCTGGTATGGATACCCAATTGATGAGGGAGGAAGGAAACGATTGAGTAGCTACCTAGATAACCGAACAGAGCAAGCATGGCGAAAGGAGATCGTCCGCGTCTGTCGCCTCCTCCACGAAAAGGGGTATGTAGCCGCCACCGACGGCAACGTCTCGGTGCGTCTGGGCAAGAACCGTATCCTGTCCACTCCCAGCGGCTTCAGCAAAGGCTTCCTCGCCCCTGAGCAGTTGATCGTAACCGATCTGGAGGGCAAGAGGCTTTCCTCATATTCTTATTATTATGAACCCGCCAGTCGTGCTCTGAAGCCGACCTCTGAATTACCGATGCACCTGGAGGCCTATCGGCAGCGGCCCGACATCGGCGCAGTCGTCCACGCCCATCCCCCCATCTGTGTCGCCCTGAGCATTGCTGACATCTCCCTGGCCAAGTGCCTCCTGCCAGAGGTAGTCGTCACTCTGGGCCTGATCCCCACCACCGAATACGCCACTCCCTCCAGCGCTGAAGGGCCTGGGGTGATCAGGGACCTCATCGTCAAGCACGATGCCCTGGTCATCCAGCGGCACGGCACATTGACCGTAGGCCAGGACCCTTTTGATGCCTACCTCAAGCTGGAGAAGATGGAGCACGCTGCCTCCGTCACCCTGATCCTGCGCCAGCTAGGTCAGGAGACCCCGCTGCCGCCCGCCGAAGTCGCCAAGCTGCTCCAGATGAGGAGGGAAAAAGGACTGGCCGTCGAGGGGGAGGAAGAGGATTTCTGCGCCAGTTGTGGGGTCTGCGACCTGGCTGTTGATCGTCCTCCCCCCGTGCTCACTCCTGAGCACAACGAAGAAGAACTGGTGAGGCTGGTCACTCGCGAGGTGTTGAAGGAATTGAGCAAACTGCCAGCTTGACCATTCTCGTTTTTTGAGTAAAATAAAGGTGGTTTAGATGCCCCCATCGTCTAGAGGCCTAGGACACGGCCCTTTCAAGGCCGCGACAGGGATTCGAATTCCCTTGGGGGCACTTTGGGGCGGTAGGATACACATTCAGAAGAGCACGAGGGAGTCACGCGCTGCTTAGAGGGAGAGGTGGAGTGTCAACGTGCCAAAGCGGCAAGGTGCTGACCCAAGTCAACACTGGCCCAACAGGTACGGGCTAGGTGCGCCCCGTTGGGTGGAAAGCGAGCGTTGATGATTTTACGACCTTTGTTAGTCAGAAATTCAACAGTTGGAATGAAATCACGGTCAGAGGTAACCAAGATCGCAACATCCCAGGCGTCCTCCCAGGCAAGGCTAATCATATCAGTGACGATAGCCGTATCAATGCCCTTTTCAACAGTCCGCCTCA
>CAYWWC010000054.1:1595-18075 GCA_964461615.1 uncultured Anaerolineae bacterium | reverse complement strand
CAGCCGCAGCACCGGCATCTCCTGCTCCGCCCACTCGATCTTGAATCGGCCTTTGGTGGCCAGGGACATGTCCTTAACGTCGTAGTTGCTACTTGTCATTTGGTTTCTCCTTAATTGTCCTTCACCAAACCAAAAACTCCCCCTGCGCCAGGCGGTCGGTGAAGTCGTAGATGCCCGCCAGCTCGTTTTCGATCACGGCTTCGACATCACCCTGGACGGTCCCTAGCTCCAGGCCGGGCTCCAGTACGAGCTGGGCAGAGGCGATCAATGGCTTGTCAATGGGATGCCCGATTTGGCTGCAAAGCCAGATGTAGACCTCGCTGACACCCGGCACGGTGGCGTGGACTTGCGCGGCGATTCTGTGGGAGAGCAGGCTGTAAATCTTGCCTACGTGGCTGACAGGATTCTTCCCCGCTGCTGCCTCGGTGCTCATAGGTCGGTTCAGGGCGATCACACCGTTGATTTTATTGCCCCTCCCCACCTGGCCACAATCGCCTCCCTCAGCCGAGGTGCCAAGCACTGTCAGGTACATACCGCTCTCGCCCCGACTTGGCTCATCCAGGGTGTTGATGTGCACGGCCACTTTCTTGATACCGTGCTCATGTCGGGCTACGAATTCCTCCATATCAGCCTGGATGGCCGCCTTGCGCTCGTAGTAGGCTTCTGCGCTAGGAATGAAGCGGTCAACGAAGGCTATGGCTATGGTCAGCACCAGTTCGTGACCGTGCCGGTAGCCCATCACCTTGATGTCTTCACCAGCCTCTGGGTGAGCGGCCTTGAAGGCTGTGGAGTTCAGGTAGCGCTCGGTGGCCAGCACCAGCTTCTCCGTATCCGATAGGGGCGCATAACCCACCCCAGCCGAGGTATCGTTGGCCCCTATAACTTCCCGCTCGAAGATGTCGGTCAGCTCCGGCGATCCGGGCTTGATCTCGTTCTGGAAGACGATGTGCTTGTCCACGTCCACGAAACGCAGATTGGATCGTAGCCAGGCCTTGGCTGTGGCCTCGGCGATTTCGCCCACCGGGATCCTCTTCCCTTGCGCCTCGTAGATAGCGCGGTCGCCGAAGATCAGGCGCATCGGCTCCTCGACGGTGCCGCCTCCCAGGCGGGGCGAAGTCCTGCCAGCTACCAGGAGCGCCTTGTCAATGTTGTGGTGCAGGATGCGGCCGAAGGTGTCCAGGTACGCGCGACAGAGCTCGACCGAGATCGCTTCCATGATGGCGTCGCAGATGGAGTCGGGGTGGCCCACGCCCTTCCTCTCCACCAGTTCCACCTGCTGTTCCCCAACAGGGATTCTGCTCAGACTTTCCAAAATAATGTTCCTCATTTGATCCTCCTTTATTTGGGTATTAGCTATTTGCGGTTGCCTATTACTTCGATGTATGGGCAATGCTTGCGAAAGCCCAGTCTCTCGTATACTCCGATGGCCTCGGCGTTCTCGCGATTTACGTTGAGTACGACGTTGAGGCCCCGAACCTTGCTCTGATGGTTCGACAAGCTCACCACGACGGCCTGCCGAAGGGCCAGTAGTTCCTGTACCACCTGGCTGGTGCAGGCTGTGCCGTAGCCTCGGCGTCGATGGTTGGGGTGGGTGAAGATGTTACCCAGCGCCGCCACGCCGAAGGTTGGCGCGATCAGGTGGGTGCCCGCCGCCGAGATCAACTTCCCACCGACCTCGACGCCGTAGTAGACGCCGTCTTGCAACTGATAGGGAGCGAAAGCATCACCGCCGCCCAGCAGGTAAAGCTGGCGCAGAGCGTCCAGGTGGGAGAGATCGAGCTTGATGGTTTGGCCAGGGACAGGCTGAAAATCCTCCGGGCTTATCGCCATGCGGAACATCTCCTCAATTTCATCCAGGGCATAGTATGCCTCCGCCACCGGCAGGTGCTCCGCCCGACAGGTGAAGTAGGCCCGCCTGGGCTGCAAAGCGGAATCCAGGATAGCAGCCAGGCCATCGGTATCACCCATGGTGAAGAGGGCGGGAGGCTGGAGGCCGGTGAAGAACAGGGCCAGGGCCAGCATCTTCCCGTCGTTCTCGGCTCCAAACCATTGGCACTGGGTGAAGAGGCTCGGCTCCAGGTCGCCGATGGCGTAGGCAGCGTAGACGTGATCCCGCTGTAGGAAGGTCAGGATTTGCTCTTTGTCGGTGAGGGTCTTGACTTGCCACATGAGCAGGTCTCCTGTCTAGTGTTGTCTCACACGGCAAAGGTTGCTTTCCATCACCACCCCGCCCGGGGCTGAAGCCGTCGGGCTCACTTACTCAACGAAGCCCTGCGGGCTGGTTCCCATTAATCCGAACCCCGCTCCAGCCGCGCTATAGTCGTGCTTGCTTCATGGTGTTCACGTTGCCGTAGCGTGTACTGCACAACCCATCCGAGGTGTCGCTCACCAAATGATACGACACCGTACTCTGCCTGCCAGGCGAAGGTGTAGCTAGGCCGCACCACATGGTTGACGAAGTGGGAACTGTTACCTTTCACTTGGCCAATGAAGGTAGAGAGGGCAAGTTTGGGCGGTACAGAGACAACGAGATGTACGTGATCCTCGATGCCACCGACGGCGTGCACCACAGCCTGCAGTTCGATAGCCTTGGCTGCGATAACCCGATGTAGATCCGCTTCGAAGGCAGGATCAATCAGTGGCTCACGCAGCTTGGTGCCTCATGTGAAATGGTAGAACAGTCGCCAATAGGGCATGTTTCCTTCCTGTCTTCAAGGCTCACCTTGCTGTCCAATTCAGCCCCACCGGGGCTTGGTAGACTGAGCCAGGGGCTTGAGCGAAGCGGAGCCCCTGGCGGATTCTAGCCCAAGAATCGGTCTCTGAGAATCGTAAAAAGGGCCTTCAACCCATCTTTGGCTCTGATCTTCTTTCCCTCCTCGAAGGACCTGGGGTTGTAGGAAACGGGTACCTCAATAATCTGATAGCCATTCTTGAGAAGCTTGTCCGTCAGCTCGAAGTCGAGGTCGAAGCCCGCGCAATTTAACTTCAACTCCTGGAGCACACTCGTTCTCACCATCTTGCAGGCCGTGGCCGTATCGGTCAGCTTGGCTCCGAACAACAGGTTGATCAAAAACGTCAGGAAGCCTACACCCCAATAGAAGTGGGTATAGATGGCTTTGGGTCCGCCCAGCACCCGCGAGCCGTAGACGGCATCCAGCTCTCTCTCCAGCGCCAGGTCAACGAGCTTGTGCCAGTCCTGAGGATCGTACTCCAGATCGGCGTCCTGGATTATGGCGTAATCGCCCGTGCAATGGGGAATGGCCGTCCTGATGGAGGTTCCCTTGCCATAGTTCTCTGGCTGGAAGATGATATGGACATCGTCATCGTTCATCTGCTGGAGCAGCTCCCGCGTCCCATCGGTGGAGCAGTTGTCCACGATGATGATTTCCTTCTCGATCTCCACTGCCTTCACCCTCTCTAGGGCAGTCAGGATGGTATCCCTTTCGTTGTAAGCGGGCATGATGACGGATAGTTTCATGGTTCGCTCTGGTCGCTTCCCCCCCAGGGTTGGGGGGGACTGAGGGGGGGGCTTGAAAAGAATTCCTTGAACTTGTCTAGCACATAGTCTATCCGCGCCTCATCCAGCCCCGGATAAACTCCAATGAAGAAGGAGTTCCGCATCACCAAGTCGGAGTTCTCCAGTTTCCCGACCTGCCTGCACTTCATGTCTCGAAAACCGGGCTGCTTGAGAATGTTGCCAGCAAAGAGCAGCCTGGTCTCGATGCGGGCATCCTCTAGCCAGCGTACCAGTTCCTGGCGAGTGAATGTCGCATCGGGTCTCACGGTTATGGGAAAGGCAAACCAGGATATGTCGGCCCGCTCGCTCCAGTGGGGGAGAATCAGATGGTTTTCGTATCGCCTCAATCCTGCGAAGAGCCTCTGAAAGTTGTGTTTACGCTTTTCGATGAAGCCTGGCAGCTTCGCCAGTTGAACAGTCCCCAGAGCCGCTTGAATGTCGGTGGGCCTGAAGTTGTAACCGATGTTGGTGTAGAGATACTTGTGGTCGTAGGTGTCTGGCAGGCCAGGTATTTTCCACTCGAGGCGCCGCTTGCAAGCGCCGTTAGGATCGCTGGTGTTGTACTCACACCAGCAGGCGCGCCCCCAATCTCGGATGGAGCGGGCGATCTTGGCCAGCTTCTTGTCGTTGGTTATGACGGCGCCGCCTTCTCCCGTGGTGATGTGATGGGCCGGATAGAAGCTTAGAGTGCCCAGGTGGCCAAAGGCGCCCACGTGCCGGTCATCGAAGCGGGAGCCCAGTGCATCACAGGCATCCTCGATGACGAAGAGCCCCCACTTCTCGGCAAGTCTCATGATCTCGTCCATTTCGCAAGGGTTGCCCAGGGTGTGAGGCACGAAGATGGCCTTGGTACTTTCGGAGATGGCTTCTTCTAAAGTGGAGACATTGAGGTTGTAAGTACCCAACTCGCAATCCACGAAAACGGGGATCAGGCCGCTTTGAATCAACGGGGCTACGGTGGTGGGGAAAGTGACGGCAGGGGTGATCACCTCGTCGCCTGGTTCCAAATGGCCCCTCAACTCCTTGGAACAGAGCGTTGCCACGGCCAGCAGGTTGGCCGAGGAGCCGGAGTTCACAAAGATAACCTCAGAGGCGCCGAGGAACTTGCCGAGCTCTCCCTCAAATTCCTCAGCGTAGCGCCCCATGGTCAGCCAGAACTCCAGCACAGCGTCCACCATGGCCAGCATCTCGTGCTGGTCATAGACCCGCCCGGCGTAGTTGATCTTGGTCTGGCCGGGGATGAAGGGCTGCTCCCCGTGCTCCAGGCTGTAAAATTCCGCGACCTTCTCGAAGATCTCGCGCTTCAGAGAATCAGCATCACTCATCGAAAGCTCCTGCTTTGAACTGCTCGGTGTGCCATTCAATAGTCTTTCTCAGTCCATCTTCCAAACCCACTTGCGGCTGCCAGCCCAGCAGCTCCCTGGCTTTGCTGCTGTCGGAGTAGAGTCGCCATATTTCTCTGGGACGATACGGCAGCTCTCCGATCATGGGCTTCACAGGATTGCCCATCAACTCCAGCACCTTCAGCACCACATCCTTGATCGGGCTCTCTTCCCCAGTGCCCAGGTTGATGGTCTGCCCAATGGCCTTTTCTGAAAGGGAGGCCCTGATGTAGCCGTCAATTATGTCGTCAACGTAGGTGAAGTCGCGGGTCTGCTCTCCGCCAGTCATTGCAAAGTCCTTAGCGAGACCTTCCGCCCCTTGCAGAGCCGAGGCGATCGTCTGCGGTATGAGGGCTAGTTCACTCTGGCGCGGGCCGTAGACGGTGAAAGGCCGCACGGTGACGATCGGGTAGCCGCGTGTTCTGTGATACATGTTGCAAAAGAGCCATGCCGCCGACTTGGAGGCGGCGTAGGTGTTGATGGGATCAACCACCTGATCCTCGTGCATGGGCGGCACATTGTGTCCGTACTCATAGCAGGTGCCGGTATTGACGAAGCAATCGCACTCTGTCTCTTTGAGCGCCTCCAGGAGGTTCAGCGTCCCCATCACGTTGACCTGCGCGGCCAGCCTCGGATCCACCCTGGGATCGGTGACGCCTACGGCGGCCAAGTGATAGACCTTGGAGGGCTGAAACTCTCGAGCTAACTGCCGCACTGTCTGGCTATCACGCAGATCAACCTCGCAGACGCGTACCCTGCCCAAAATGCTCGCGACGTTGGCTTTGCTCGCGCCAGGCTCGACGGCTAGAGTGACCGCAGCCCCCTCGGCCACCAGCCGCTCCGCCAAATGTGAGCCTATGAAGCCGGTAGCGCCGGTGACCAGAACTCGCACGCGCTCCAGCGATGTCATTCTCCAACCTCGGCCAGAAAACGGTTGACGGTCATGGCCTTGATGCCCCGTTTCTCAAGCTGCGCCATCAGTTCCAGATCGCGGGTAATGTCCTCGTCACGACTGACGATGTGGGTTGCACCGCCGACGATGGCGGTTTCTAGCAACATGTCATCCCTGGCATCACGGCATAGATGCAACTCACCGCTGATTTCAACAGGAGTAGCCTTCTCTGTGATCAATAGCAGTAATTCCTCGGCCTGAGCCTCTGTCACGCCAAACCGCCGCTGGATGCGTGGGCGGTGCAGAACGTCCTCTAGCTCCTCCAGCGAGGGTTTAGAGATAATGATTTTGTACCGACCAGCGAGCCAAGCATCTCGTGCTTTGGCAGGGAAGCCGTGTGGGTTTATCAAGGCAGAAACCCACACGTTGGTGTCAATCAGCGCTACGATTCCCATAACGAATCTTTCGTACCTCGTTGAAGGCGGCTGTGATCTCGGCCTCAATCTCGTCGGATGAGTACTGAGCCGTTTGGCTGTGAACCTCCGCTAGGAGATGGTCAAATCGCTCTCTCCACTTGGCCTCTGCTTCGACTCGCTGGCGTTCTGCCAGTTTTTGCAGCCGACGATACTCCTCGAAAGGGAGAACCACAAACACTGGTCGCCCATCCCGTTTGAGAATGACTGGCTCTACAGAGCCTGCGGGTGCAGCGCCGTAGGCTAGCTGCGCTTCTTTCGCCTGCTTTTCCTCAGCCATTTCGTGTCCTCCTCTCCTCAGCAAAGAACTCTCGATACCAAGCCAGCGTCTCCCGCAAGCCAGCCTCCACCGTCCACTGTGGCTCCCAGCCCAATAGGCGTCGGGCCTTGTCACTATCGAGGTACTGGTGACGTATCTCGTGGAGGGACTGGTTGAGAATGATGGGCTCCAGGTCGGGACGGCCAGCCACTTCCAGGATGGCTTCGATGATCTCCAGCACTGTCTTGGGATCGTTGAAGCCGAAGTTGAGAGCTTGACCTTGAATGGCTGGGTCGTCCAGGTGCTCGGCCAGAAGGATGTACGCGCTGACGATGTCCTCGACATAAAGATAATCGCGCGTCAGTGTGCCGTCGCTGCGCACGACGGGCTGCTCGCCGTGGAGCACCGACCGCACGGTGCCCGGCACTACCCGACCCCAGTGTAGGTCGCCGCCGCCGTAGATGTTGCCGCAGCGGGTGATGCCCAGCGGCAGGCCATAGGTCTCGGCGTAGGCCAGGGCGATGAGGTCGGCGCATGACTTGGAAACGTCGTAGGGATGCCGACCCTGCAGCGGCGCGTCCTCGTTGTAGGGTAGAACCTCGTGCTCGCCGTAGGCTTTGTCGCTGGAGGCGATCACCAACCGCGTGAGGGTTGGGCAGCGGCGGGCGGCCTCCAGTAGAATCCACGTGCCTTTGACGTTGGTTTCAAAAGTGGACAGCGGAGCGCGATTGGCGACAGTGACTAGGGCCTGGGCCGCCAAATGGAAGCAGGTGTCAACTTGATACTCATTGAGGATGCGCTCCATCAGGGCATAGTCGGTCACCGAGCCGCGCACGCGGGTGATGCGCTTGTCATAACCTGAGCGGATGAGCTGCGACCGGGGATCTTCGTCGTAGATCAGCCCCACCACGTTGGCTCCTCGGCCAACCAGGGCCTTGGTCAGCCAGGAACCCAGGATGCCGGTGCAACCGGTGATGAAGACGTTTCTACCCAGCCAGTTGAGTTTTGAGTTTTCAGCTTTTAGCTTTGAGCTTTCGACCTTGTTCTTCATTCCACGATCCCCCACGGCGCGCTGCCTGAGGCCCACAGCTCGTTCAAGATGCGCAGATCGGTTCGAGTATCCATGCACTGCCAGAAGCCGTCGTGACGATAGACGGCCAGTTGCCCATCGGCGGCCAGGCGCTCCAGAGGCTCTTTTTCGAGGACGCTGCTATCGTCGAGGTAGTCGAACATCTCTCGGTTGAAAACGAAGAAGCCGCCGCTTACCAGACCGCTCACCTGGGGTTTCTCTTTGAAGGCCATGACCAATCCCCGTCCATCGCTCTGCACCACGCCGAAACGGGAGAAGGGGTGCACACCGGTCACGGTGGCGATTCTTCCCATCTCTCTGTGAAACCTCAGCAGGGCAGCGATGTCTATGTTGGCCACGCCGTCACCGTAGCTGGCGAGGAAGGTATCCTCTTCGATGTACTTCTCGATCCTTTTGATGCGGCCGCCAGTGTTGGTCTCCAGGCCAGTATTGGCTAGAGTGACAGTGAAGTCCTCCTCGCCGTGCGTGTTATGGAAGGCACATTCTCGCTCAGTTCCCAGGGTGATGGTGAAATCCCTGGTCATGCATTCGTAATCGAGGAAGTAGCGCTTGATCATATCGCCTTTGTAGCCCAGACACAGCACGAAATCCTTGTAACCATAGCGGGCGTAGATCTTCATGATGTGCCAGAGGATGGGCTTGCCGCCGATAGTCACCAGCGGCTTGGGCCGAAACTCCGTCTCGTGCTCCATGCGGGTGCCCTTCCCACCGCATAGTATGACCACTTTCAAAGAGCTTCGAGTTTTGAGTTTCGGGTTTCGAGTTGAATGAACTCGAAACTCCGAACCCGAAACTCCAAACTGACTAGACGTCATATTTCTCCCTCATCGTTTCCGAGATTTCCACTGTCAGTTCAAAGGCGCGCTGCGCCGCTGCCTCCGAGAGGGTGCGCAGGCCGCAGGACGGGGTGATCAGCGAGGAGTTGATGAGATCATCAAAGCTGACGCCCTTCCTCACCAAAAGATTCATCGCCTCGTGCAGCCGCTCGACCAGGCTTCCTACCGTCTCACTCATTAGGGCCTCTTCATTGTCCGCCGGAACGATGCCCCAGGCGATGATGCCTCCGCGCTTCAGGAAGGCTCTCACCTCCGCGACGTACAGGGAAAAGGCCTGGGCATAGTTATAGGTGTCGAAGCTGATTATCTCCGCCGAAGTGGACAGCAGCAGCGACCAGTCGGTGTTGCCGCAGCAGTGGGTGCCTTTGAGTCCTGTGAGGCCAGCGAAAACTTCCTCCAAGAGAGTTATAACTTGCTCTCTGTTCAGGGAGATGTGGGCCGAGCCGAACGCGCTCATGTATGGCTCGTCAATGAAGATCAGGGTAGTCGGCGCCAGCTTGCGCAACTCTTGCTCCTGCCAGGCGGCCTTGAGACGCAGGTGCTTGGCAAGGGCGTCGGCCAGGATGTCGTCGTAGAGCACCGGGCGGCGATCCTGATCAACCACCGTAAGCCCCCAACTTATGGGCCCCGTCACCTGCCCCTTCACCACCACTGGCTGGTTTTCGCTGGCCAATAGCGTTTGGGGAAATGCCTTCAGGCCAGACGCGTAATCAACCCCGAGGGCGCCGTAGCTCAAATCGTTCTCCAGGTAGGCCAGGTAAAGACGTTCCAGGTCGGGGTCCAGGTCTCGACTCCGATCCACGTAAATGCGCTCGCCATCCAGCACCACGCCAGGGAAGCCCTCGCTGAACTGAACGTACATGTTCTCCCAAAAGGCGCGCTTGGGCAGTTGTGGCCAGGTGGAAATCTGGGCAAAATTCTCCAATATCAGCTCACAAGCGGCTTGTGGATTGGTATGGGGGAGGCTGCCGACGTGCAGGGGCAGCAGGTTAGGCTCAAATCTCCCCATCGGCGACTCCTTGTCCTGATGGTTCACTTCGACTGGGCTCAGTACAAGCGACAAGCTCACCACGACGGCTCACCGCAGGGCCTTTGGCCTTCCTCAGGCCTGGCGCGAAGGGTGGAGCGACGATCCCCTCCTCGGTCACGATGCCGGTGACATAATGTTGAGGAGTCACATCGAAGGCGGGGTTGTAAACAGCCACCCCCTCGGGAGCGATGCTGACTCCGCCTACGTGAGTCACCTCGACCGGGTCCCGCTCCTCAATGGTGATCTGCTCGCCTGAGGGCAACGATAGGTCAACCGTCGAAGTGGGGCAGACCGAGTAGAAGGGGATGCCGTTCTCTCTAGCCAGTACCGCCAGCTTGTAGGTGCCGATCTTGTTGGCCACGTCGCCATTGGCGGCCACCCGGTCGGCTCCCACCAGGACGAGGTCAACCTGGCCGGTGAGCATGAGGTGACCGGCGGCGTTGTCGGCGATCAGGGTCATGGGGATGCCGTAGCGCATCAGCTCCCAGGCCGTCAGGCGCGCCCCCTGCAACCTCGGCCTGGTCTCGTCCACCCAGACGTGGACGCGCTTTCCCTGCTCGTGGGCAGTGCGGATCACGCCCAGAGCGGTGCCGTAGTCCACTGTGGCCAGAGCGCCGGTGTTGCAGTGAGTAAGGATGTTGTACCCATCTTCGATCAGCTCCGCTCCGTGAGCAGCCATGCGCTTGTTGATCTCCACGTCCTCGTCGGCAATGCGTTGAGCCTCGGCCACCAGAACATCTACCATCTGCTCTACCCTGTAGTTAGGACCTACAGGACTAACTACCTGGGTATGCTGAACTTCTCGCGCTGTTTCCAGCATGCGCTCCAGACCCCAGGAGAGGTTCACGGCTGTGGGGCGGGTCTCCAGCAGAGTAGCGGCTGCATTCTCCAGGTCGACCAACAGCTTGGCGCCGGTCTTCGCCTTGCTCCCGCACGCGCACAGAGCCAGACCGAAGGCCGCCGCCGCTCCGATGGCTGGTGCGCCACGGATGTACATCTCTTTGATAGCCCGCGCTACCTCCTGATAGTCCGTGAACTGCACGATCACGTACTCTCGGGGCAGTTTGCGTTGGTCAATCATCTTAACCACGCCATTATCCCATTCGATGGTTCTCATAGTGACATTCCTCCCAAGGCAACAAAAAATCTCTCTTTGATGAGAGAGAGTTGAGATAGCCTCTCATCTTTTAGAACGCCGGAGCAGCGTTCTGCCGGAGTTGGCACCTTGTTTGGAAGTTGGAGGTTGGAGAACGGGAACGTCCGATGTATCCAACCTCCAATATCTAATCTCCAAACCGGTTGCCGGGGCTTCGCAGGGCCGGTCCCTCCACCCCTCTGGATAAGAGTGTCCAGATTATCCAATTGTTGGTACTTATAGTAACATATCTAGGGTTTTTTGTCAAACTCACGAAGTTGACAATTCTCGCCAATATGGGCATAATAAGGGTATGAGTCGTAGAACATTAGGCTGCAAAATCATAGCGGTTTCACTGGCTTTAGCTTTCACGGTCATGGGTTGCCGGAGGCCGGCCAAAACGCCATCTCTCACGGCTGCGCCGTCGCTGACAGCCACGCCCGGCCCCACTCTCAGTGTTCCCTTCACTCCCACCCACACCCCCACGCTCACGCCCACATCCACTCTCACTCCTACACCCACTCCCACCTCTACCCTCACCCCCACGCCCATGCCTGCATCCACACTCACACCCACTCCTACACCCACTCCCACCTCTATCCTCACCCCTACGCCCACGTCCACCCTCACACTCACACCCACACCCACTTCCACCCCTACTTCTACCCTCACTCCCACGCCTACGCTTACTCCCACCCCGACACCCCAGCCCGCCGAGCGTCTTGAGGCCGGGCGCGCTTATCAGAAGAACGGCGACTACGCGCAGGCCATCGCTGAATACGAGTCTCTTCTATCTGATAAGGCCGCGGACGAGGAATGCTGGGAGGCCAGTTTTCTGATCGGCGAAAGTCACTTTCTGAATGGAGACTATCAACTGGCGAAAGAGGCCCTCGAGAGATTCCTCAGCGAGGATTTCCGCCGGGATCATCCTGACGATGAGCGCGGCACCCAGGCCCTCTTTCTCATAGCCAGAAGCTATGAGCGGATGGGGGACTGTACGACGGCTATCGAATACTACCGTCAGTACCTGGCTCAGAGGAATGTTATAGCTGACTACGTGCAGGAGATCATCGGCGACTGCTACGTTAATCTGGAAGACTACTCCCAGGCTATCGTGGCCTACAGGGAAGCTCTCAAGGAATCCCCAAGCCCTGATCGAGAAATCCAGCTCATGGAGGAAGTGGCCGATGCTTATTCAACTGCGGCCAAGTATGCTGAGTCCATCACCTGGTATGAGGCCCGTCTCAGAAAAGCGGAGAAGGACGGCCAGCGGGCCAAGTTCGAGTATCGGATCGGCCAGGCGTATCTGGAGCTGGGGGAGGCAGATGAGGCTCACGAGCGCTTCTTGGAGGCGGTGGATCGCTATCCCACAGCTTGGTATGCCTATCAGGCGCTGGTGGAGTTGGTGGAGGCCGGCATCGAGGTTGATGACTTCCAGCGGGGGCTGGTGGATTACTACGCTGGCGCTTATTGGCCCGCTATCCGGGCCTTCTTCCGCTACATCGGGGACAACCCGGATCATGAGGGCGCTCCTTACTATTACATCGGTCTTGCCTATCTGGATGTTGGTTCTTATGAGTCAGCCAAGAGTGCGTTCGACGTTCTCCTTGAATTCTACCCCGCAAGTGGGCATTTCGGCCACGCCTGGTTGGGGACAGCCCAGGCTTTCGTCAGCCAAGACCGGCCTGACGAGGCTCTGAGCACCTACCGGGAGTTTGCTCGGCTCTACCCAAGTCACGATCTGGCAGAGGAGGCCCTTTGGCGGGCTGCGGTGCTCTCCGAGGCAGACGGGGATTGCGACGAAGCAGCGCGAGCTTACCTGGATTTGCAGATGAAGTATCCCCAGGGCGAGCACGCGGCGACGGCCCTGTTCCAGGCCGGGCTGTGCTATTATCGGCTAGACGAAGACGTGAAAGCCATCGAAGCCTGGGGGGAGTTGCTGGATACTTACGAAGGCTCCGATCCGTATGTCCAAACCCTCTTTTGGACGGGCAAGACGCTGCGTAAGTCAGGTGAAATGGAAGAAGCGCGTGCCTGTCTGGTGAAGGCGGCGTCTGCAGACACGGAAGGGTATTATGGCCTGCGGGCTATAGATTTGGATCAAGAGGAGATCGCTCTCTGGCCTCCCGATGAAGTGGATTATGAAATCCAAGCCGTTGACGAGACAGCCGAGCGAGAGGAGGCCGAAGCCTGGTTGGCCACCTGGCTGGAAGGGCCTGGTCACGGTGATGGCTTGGGTAGCCTGACTCCTACGATAGAGGAGGAGTTGCGCTTCCAGCGGGGTGACGAGTTGCTGGCTGTGGGTTTGCTGGACGAGAACAGGGCAGAATTCGATGTCTGGCGAAAAGAGGTACTTACTGATCCTTTGACTCTCTATCAACTTTCCTTAGCTCTGCGCGAGCGGGGCGTGTATCGTCTGTCCATTCTTTGTGCCAAGAGGCTGATCCAGCTCTCCCCCGCCGAGTCAATCAGCCAGGCGCCGCGCTTCTTGCAGCGATTGGTTTATCCCACTCACTTCGATGACCTGGTGGTGGCCGAGGCCCAGGCCAACGGCTTTGATCCGTTGCTGCTGTTCGCTCTGATCTGGCAGGAGAGCCTCTTTGAAGGACAGGCCGCCTCCTGGGCTGGGGCACAGGGCTTGACCCAGGTCATGCCTGCCACTGGCGACTGGATCGCCCTGCAGTTGCGCTGGAAAGATTATCAGGCTGAACATCTCTATCGGCCCTATCTCAACGTCAAGTTCGGGGCCTGGTACCTGGGCCGACAATTGAGGGATTTTGAGAACAACCTTTTTGCTGCCCTGGCTGCCTACAATGGCGGGCCTGGCAACGCAGCCCGTTGGCTGGATCTGGTGGGGGGCGGAAACCCTCGCTACGGCGACGATGACCTCTTCGTGGAGAGCATATCCAATGCCGAGACCAGGCGCTACGTTGAGAAGGTCTATGAGCACTACGCCGTGTATCGTGAGCTTTACGGAGGGGAGTGAAGTAAGGTGCACCATTTCCTGACTTGACTTGCTCGAGACATAGAGTATAATTGGTCTACGTGGTGGAAGTCAGGAAATTGGTGGACTGGGAAACTGGGATGTGAAAGGCCCGGTCAATCGGTCCACCAACATACCGATCTACCAAAAATGCATACAGGAGGATAGCACTGTGAAAGCGCACGAGGTTGACTACACGATTCATGGCGACGATCTCCAGTTCGTGGAGATCGAACTGGATCCCGGCGAGACGGTGATTGCGGAGGCTGGGGTGATGATGTACATGGAGGACGGCATCGGCTTTGAGAGCAGGATGGGAGATGGCTCCAAGCCTAAGGCTGGTTTCCTGGACAAGCTGGTGGGTGCGGGGAAGCGGGTGATCACCGGCGAGTCGCTGTTTCTGACCCACTTCACCAACGCCACGAACCAGGGCAAGCGACACGCGGCCTTCGGAGCGCCCTATCCGGGCAAGATCATTGCCATTGACCTGGATGATACCAATGGCGAATTGATCTGCCAGAAGGACTCCTTCCTATGCGCGGCGATGGGCACTGAGCTGAGCATTGCCTTCAGCAAGCGGCTAGGGACCGGACTCTTCGGCGGAGAGGGCTTCATTCTCCAACGGCTCCGTGGCGACGGCATGGTTTTTGTCCACGCCGGTGGCACCATCGTAGAGAAGTCTCTCAGCAACGAGAAACTTCTGGTAGATACCGGGTGCATCGTCGCGTTCGAGAATACCATCAACTACGACATCGAGCGGGCGGGCAACCTGAAGTCTATGATCTTCGGTGGTGAGGGGCTGTTCCTGGCGACCCTGCAGGGGACCGGCCGCGTTTGGCTCCAATCGCTGCCCTTCTCCCGCCTGGCCGACCGCATCCTGGAATTCGCGCCCGCAGCGGGTGGGAAAAGCATGGGTGAGGGTTCGCTCGTAGGTGGAGCGATGAAGTTCTTGCAGAAGTAGCGAATATTAGCGCCAGATACAGGAAGGGCCTCCGAGAGCGTTCAAAGCCTCGGAGGCCTTTTTCTTTATAACCCACTTCCGCTCGCCCCAGACGACAGACTTGGCGACAGCCTGGTTTGTCAAGGTTTCCCTACACCGATTGTCAAACTTTCCTGACAGACAAACGTTGCAGTTTATGGTAAAATAATAGCAGTGTAGGAGCACGCCGCATAAGCGCGCGTCTTAGCAGAAGAAGGTGTCCTATGACTGCAACAATTCTGATCGTCGAGGATCACGAAGCCGTACGCAGGTCGCTGCGAGACTGGCTGCTAGTAGAGTTTCCCCAGTGTCGGGTGATCGAGGCCGCCAGCGGTGAGGAAGCCATCGCCCTGATCCAGGTCGAATCGCCGCGCCTGGTGGTCATGGACATCAGCCTGCCAGGGATGAGCGGCATTGAAGCCACGCGGCAGATCAAAGCCGCCTTGCCGTCCGCGCAAGTCGTGATGCTGACCATTCACGAAGACGACACCTATCGCGCCGACGCAACGACGGCCGGCGCGAGCGGCTACGTGCCGAAGCGAGTGATGCAAACCGAGCTTTTACCCACACTGGCTGCGCTGCTTGCCGACGAGCGCGACGGAGAGGAGGTGAGAAACAGTGCTTCGCAATAGAAGTCCATAGAAAACGATACAAGTCAATTCTCAAACAACTCAATGCAACTTCAATTCTTGAAAGAAGATGAGAAAAGAAATGGGAAACACAAGCGAACGAACTGGTATGAATGACAACATGCAAAGCCGTTTGCAGGCTTACTACGCCCGCACCTTTCCGACCAGGCAGGGAGTGCAGGTCAGCGACTTGACCAGCATCAGCGCTGGCTGGGAGAGCGACATGTATTCCTTCGCTGTGGAGCATGGGCCAGCAGGGGAGCGTCGGCGTGAGGAGCTGATCCTGCGCATCTACCCTGGGGACGATGCCCACGATAAGTCGGCGCGCGAGTTCCACGGCATGAGCCAACTGCATAAGGTCGGCTATCCTGTACCCCAGGTGCTGATCCTGGAGCGCCAGAACTCCCCCTTTGGCAAGCCGTTCGTCATCATGGAGAGAATCGAGGGGCAGGAGTTGTGGCCGCTATTGTCCCGCTCGCCAAAGGAGAAACAGCGAGAGCTATTGACCCTGTTCTGCGAGTTGTTCGTCCAGTTGCACACATTAGACTGGCACCCCTTTGTGCAGGACATGGCACAGCACGATGCTGGAGACCCTTACACCTTTGTAGACCGCCAACAACGCGAGTGGCGCGCGGCTCTGGCGGGCCTCCCCGAGGTCGGGTTTCTGCCCGTGCTGGAATGGTTGGAAGCGCGGCGGGAGCAGGCACCCTGTTTGCGACCGGCGCCCATTCACTGGGATTACCATCCTGGAAACGTGCTTCTGCGCGACGACGGCTCGGCGGTGGTGATTGATTGGACCCAAGTAGAGGTTTCCGACCCACGGTTCGACCTGGCCTGGACACTGCTGCTGGTGGGTTCGCACGAGAGCGCGGAGTGGCGCGAGCTCATCCTGGGAGAGTATGAGCGCCTGGCGGGAGAGCGGGTGGAGCAGCTCGAGTATTTCGACGTCGCCGCCTGCGTAAAAAGGCTGGCCAGCGTCTACTTCTCGTTGGCTCTCGGGCCGGAGAAGCTTGGTATGCGCCCCGACGCGGTGATTAGGATGAAGCAGCAGATGGGAGCGCACCAGAGGGTCTACGAACTATTGCTGGAGAGGACAGGCATCAGGATAGCGGAAGTCGAGAGGCTGTTGGCGTCGGTCTCTTGAGCGGCCGAGTCCCTAGGCTTCTCTGCGAGAAGCTAATCAAACCTGAATTCACTTACCATAAATCCTTAGTAGAAGGGAGGACAGGAACCATGAAATCACTGGCTGGCAAGCGACGTTTAGTCTGGGGGGGG
>CAYWWC010000054.1:0-1495 GCA_964461615.1 uncultured Anaerolineae bacterium | reverse complement strand
ACGAGACCATCGGGGGCTACACCTTGCTCGCTGTCGCCATCCCATTCTTCGTGGTCAACGCGCTCAATCCCAGGCAAAGGGGGTACTCATCGTCGGGTTGATCACGGGCGGTCTTGGGCTGGTCCTCATCGCGCCCCAGGCCACGACCGGACACGCTGCGGCCGCAGTGCTGCTCCTGGCGGGGGCCTGGATACTGACGCGCTGGTTTACCACCAAATAGCCCCCGCACCCGGCCAGGGGCCGCAAGCCCCCGGCGGAGTTAGCGTAGTCGGAGCCTCGCAGCTTGTCTACAGCTCGACTGAGTTCGACGAAGTCTGAGCTTGCCGAAGTCCTGTCGAAGAGCCATCACTTGCGCGAATGCCGTCGCGATGATAGAATATGGGCGGGTCGCGATTCCCGCATTCGACGGTGCACGAGAAAGGGGGGTATATGAAACGATGAGGTAGAATCACCGTTCTCCATGGCCTGCTTACCGACTAGGCCGCCTTGCACGGCCTGCCCAACGGCATCAGAGATCTGGGTCTACCGCTGCTCTCAATTCAACGGGCAAGCCCCAATAAACAAAGAAAGGAGCGTTTGGAAATGGGAGGAAGATATCTATGAAGGACCCAGTAATCGAAGTAAGAGACTTCCGCAAAACCTATGGCGATTTCGTGGCCGTGGATGGCATCAGCTTTGAGGTGCAGCGAGGTGAAATCTTTGGTCTTCTGGGCCCCAACGGCGCGGGTAAGACCAGCACGCTGGAGAGCCTGGAAGGGCTCCGCGCCCCCGACGGTGGATCGCTGCAGGTCATGGGTGTCAATCCCGCCCGCCAGTCGCGCAAGCTGCACAACGTGATCGGCGTGCAGTTGCAGTCCTCGAGCCTGCCGGATAGCATCCGCGTGGACGAGGCGATGAAGTTCTTCAGCGCCTACCACGGTGTGGCCCCGCGCTATGATTTGCTGGATCGTTTGGGCCTGGCAGAGAAAAAGAGCACCCAGTATCACCAGCTCTCTACCGGCCTACAACGACGCCTGGCGCTGGCCCTGGCAGTGGCTCACGATCCCCCCGTACTCTTTCTGGATGAGCCTACGGCCGGCCTCGACGTTCCTTCGCGCGTCGAACTGCACAACCTGATGCGTGAGTTGCAGGCCGCAGGCACCACCATCATCCTGGCCACGCACGACATGGCCGAAGCCGAAGAGATGTCGGGCCGGGTGGCCATTCTGCTGCGAGGCAAGCTCGCCGCCACCGGCACCCCCCTTGAGCTGACCGCCACCGGCGCGGGCCTGACCAAGGTCTCCGTCCGTACAAAAGGCTCCAGCCTGTCCGATCCTCGCGTCACCTTCCCGGCTGTGAGCCAACGAGTATTCAAGGACGAGTACGCCATCTACCTCAGCACCGATATCGGCCCCACGGTTTCGGCCATCATCGCCCACGTCGAGGCTCAGGAGGACACGCTGATTGATCTGCGTGTGGAACGCCCCTCTCTGGAAGATCGTTTTCTGGAGATCAC
>CAYWWC010000053.1:0-18254 GCA_964461615.1 uncultured Anaerolineae bacterium | reverse complement strand
GTACTAGCGTTTTGCACAAAAGAGAAATCTACACACGCTCAGAGCGGATCGCCAGATCCGCGACTGCCCTAAACCGGCCCTGACAAGCGTCGGATCGTTCGACTGAGCCATGTCGAAGTCTGGCGATCCGACGCAAGCGGCAAGGGAAGCGCTGAAAGGATTGTGATATGCTATTTGTCGGATTAGAGGATCCCGTTCTCCTTCTTTATCTCCTGATCGGATTTCTTGTGGGCTTCACCATCCACGAAAGTAGTCATGCTTTGATGGCCTATGTCCTGGGTGACCCCACCGCCAAGGACAAGGGGCGACTATCCCTCAACCCCCTCGTCCATCTTCACCCCTTGGGGACGCTGTCAATTCTCCTGCTGGGCTTGGGTTGGGGCCAGCCAGTGCCCGTAGACGCTGCCAAGCTCCGCCCTGGACCGAAAGTCGGCATGGCCCTGGTCGGCCTGGCGGGGCCTTTGGCCAACCTGCTGACCGCGGCCCTCCTGGCCATTCCTCTCAGGTTGCACCTGATTCCCTTCATGCCGCGAAAGATTGGGGGCCTTATCATCTCTTATGGCCTACTGCTCTCCTTGGTGGTTTGGCTGAATATCGGTATGGCTCTCTTTAACCTCATACCCCTCATGCCGCTGGATGGTTCGAGGCTGCTATCTGTGCTCTTGCCCTCTCGTTGGTTCAATATCCTCTCACGCTATGAACTCTATGGTCTGATCTTGATAATCCTTCTGCTTGTTTTGGAAAGATTCGCCCAAGTGGGCATTGTGACGGGGCTACTCTATGGACCTATCAATTCCGTGTGGGAGTGGTTGACCAACCTGACCTCACCTTTCCGCTGACGGTATAGCACTACAACGAGATTTTGACATAACTCGCCCCGTCTGGCATGTCAGAGAGCCATCGAGGGCAGGGCGAGGACGCCCCTTGGGAGCAGTGGGAGGTGACCATGCCCTGAAGTCTCGCTGTAGTAATAGCTGGATAACAGAAAATGCGTATTGCTATCGGCGCAGATCACGCCGGCTTTCATCTCAAAGAGACCATAGTCGAGCTGCTTGGCGAGTTAGGCCATGAATGCCACGACTTTGGAACGTACAACGTTGAGCCCTCCGACTATCCCGACTCCGCCCGTGCCGTGGCTGAGGCGGTAGCTCAGGGAGATTTCCAGCGAGGCATCCTGGTTTGCGGCAATGGCATCGGCGCGTGCATCACGGCCAACAAAGTGCGGGGTATCCGGGCAGCAGTGGGCCACGATACCCTATCCGCCCGCCAGAGCGGGGAGAACCTCGACGCCAATGTTCTCTGCCTGGGGGAGCGGATCATCGGCGTGGCACTGGCGCTGGAGATCGTTCGGGTCTGGCTGGCCGCCGAGTTCTCAGACTTGGAGCGCTATCGCCGCCGTCTGGCCAAGGTGGCCGCGCTAGAGGTGAACTAAGCGATGCTCATCGGCATTGACGCCAGCCGAAGCGTGGCTCAAGAGAGAACAGGCACCGAGAACTACTCTCTCAACCTGATCCGCTACCTCTTAGCCTTAGAAAGCGATCATCATTACCGCCTCTACTTCAATCGCCTCCCTTCCCGTGAATCACGAATCACGAATCACGAATTGCGAATTATGCCCTTCCCCCGTCTCTGGACCCACTTGCGCCTATCTTGGGAAATGGCCCGCCGCCCTCCAGACCTGCTCTTCGTTCCTGCCCACGTCCTGCCTGTCGTTCACCCTCGTCGCAGCGTGGTCACGGTCCACGATCTGGGCTATCTGTACTATCCAGAGGCCCACCGCCTCCTGGATCGGCTCTACCTGGACCTCTCCACCCGCTACAACGCCCGCGCCGCCACCCATCTCGTGGCCGACTCGTCAGCCACCAAACGCGATCTCATTGAGCGTTACGGCACCGCCCCTGACAAGATCACCGTCGTTTACCCCGGTTACGACGACACGGTCTTCCAGCCAGTGAGAGATGAGAAGGCCATCGGGGCCGTCAAAGCCAAATACGGCATCGCCGGCGACTACATCCTCTTTGTGGGAACCCTGCAACCCCGCAAAAACCTGACCCGCCTGATCGAAGCATACTGGAAGCTAAAAGTTGGAAGCTGGAAGCTGGTGATCGCTGGGAAGAAGGGGTGGCTTTACCGGGAAATCTTCCAGCAGGTTGAAAAGTTGGGTTTAGAGGGAAAAGTGGTTTTCACGGGATATGTTCCTGAAGGTGACCTCCCTGCCCTCCTATCCGGCGCTCGCCTGTTTGTTTTTCCGTCCCTTTATGAGGGCTTTGGGCTGCCGGTCTTAGAGGCCCTGGCCTGCGGAATCCCCGTCGTCTGCTCGAACGTCTCCTCGCTCCCTGAGGTGGCGGGAGATGCAGCCGTCCTGGTTGACCCGCTGGATGTGGAGGAGATGACAGCGGCCCTGGAGCGTGTCCTGCGGGACGAAGAGCTACGAGCCGAGTTGATAGAGCGCGGCTTCCAACAGGTGGGGAAATTCTCGTGGGAGAGATGCGCCCGCGAGACTCTGAATGTACTGGAAAGTATTTGCCACGAATTACACGAACTCGGAAGTGGAAACGGCTTTCACTAATTTATCCTCTTTTCGTGTCAATTCGTGAAACCTGTCCTGAGCCCAGTCGAAGGATTCGTGGCTGAAGAAAGAGGATTGTCTTGGTTGCTCCTAAGCGCATTTTGGTTGTCAAGTTGTCCGATATCGGCGACGTTCTCACCGCCACCCCGGCCCTGCGTGCCCTGCGGGAGAGCTTCCCCGCCGCTCGCCTCGATGCTCTCGTCCCCCCCAACTCCGCGTCCGTCCTGGCCGAATCGTCCCTGGTAGACGATGTTATCATCTTCGATAAGTTCCAATACGACAGCCCCTTTGACGCCTTCAAGCCATCCTCCCTGGCAGCTCTTGTCCGCTTCGCCCGCGATCTGCGCCGCCAACGCTACGACTGTCTGGTCGTCTTACACCATCTCACCACGCGCTGGGGGGCGCTGAAGTACGCAGCCCTTGCCCTGGCCAGCGGAGCCAAAGTTCGGGTCGGGCTGGACAACGGACGGGGTTGGTTCCTGACCCATCGGGCGCACGATGACGGCTTCGGCTCCAGGCACGAGGTGGAGTATTGGCTGGACGTGGTGGGAGCCATCGGAGCCGTGACGGAGAATACCTCCCTGGAGATGACCATTGGCGAGAATGACCAAATCCCAATGACCAATGACCAGTACCCGCTGGTCGCGATTCATCCTGGTTCGGGAGGCTACAGTCTGGCGAGGCGGTGGGATCCAGAGAGATTCGCTCGCGTGGCCGACGCGCTGGTCGAACACCACGATGCGCGCATCGTCCTGGTGGGAACCCCCGCCGACGGAGTCTCCCAGGTCGCCAAGCTGATGCGTTCGGAGGCCGTGAATCTGGAGGGAAAGACGAACCTGAGCCAATTGGCTGCCATCCTCAAGAGATGCGACCTCTTCATCGGCGCTGATTCCGGCGTGATGCACCTTGCGTCAGCGGTGGGCGCGCCGCTGGTGGCCATCTTTGGGCCTTCCAATCACCACGCCTGGGGGCCGTGGCCTCGCGACGGTCGTCACGTCATCCTGCGAGCTGACTTGCTTTGCAGCCCCTGTTCGTATGTGGGATTCTCGGTGGGCCAGCGCGAGGGCTGCGAGGCCATGATTTGCATGAAGGCGATCACTCCGGAAATGGTGCTGGCAGCGGCGGAGGCGCTTTTGCAAGGAAAAACCAACTTCCAATATCCAATATCCAATACCCAATATCCAACCTCCACCATCCTCGACGTGCGGACAGATAATGTCAATTACGATGAGGCTCTCTCCATCATCGAAGATTTCGTTGTCAGCGGTGCCCCTCACCAGGTGGCTACCGTCAACCCTGAGTTCATCGTTGCCGCTCAGTCCGACGACGATTTCCGCAACATTCTCAACGCCTCTTCCCTGGCCCTGCCTGACGGGGTCGGCCTCCTTTGGGCGGCGCGTTTCCTCGGTCATCCCCTCCAGGAGCGAGTAACGGGAACGGATACGGTGCAGCGCATAGCAGCTTTGGCCGCCCAAAAGGGCTACAGCTTGTTTCTATTGGGCGCTGCCCCAGGTGTGGCCGTGGCGACGGCTGCCCGTCTCTGCCAGATATACCCAGGCTTGAGGATTGCCGGCGCCCACGCCGGTTCGCCAGCCCGGGAGGAAGAGGATGAGATCGTTGGCCTGATACAGAGGGCCGGGCCGGACATCCTCTTTGTGGCCTACGGCGCTCCAGCCCAGGACAAGTGGATCGCCCGCAATCTGGAGAGATTGGGAGTGCCGGTAGCAATGGGCGTGGGTGGCGCTTTCGATTTCATCTCTGGCCGGGCCAAAAGGGCTCCCCGCCGGCTGCAGCGCCTGGGCCTGGAATGGCTGCACAGGCTTCTCCACGAACCGTGGAGGTGGCGCAGAATGTTGGCCCTGCCGAGATTCGTGTGGCTGGTGGTGCGGGAGCGTTTGGCAAAAGGCTGAAAGTGTGGTATTCTAATGGGAAATTGGTAGATTGGTAGGCTGGTAGATTGGGGGGGAGAGACCACAGTGCGGGAATATACGGACGAGGAAATCCAGAGCTTTTTGGAAGAGGACAGGTTAGATACCGAAACTTTTGCCAAGATTCATCGTCTACAGAGGATTGAAGTCATGGTTGACACAGAGACGCTGTTGCAATCGCTACCCAGACTGGCGGGCAGGCGCGTGCTGGTCGTCGGTGACATCTTCCTCGACGAATACATCACAGGACGAGCCACTCGGCTCTCGCGGGAGGCGCCCATTCCGGTGCTGGAGTTCGCGGGGCGGCGCTACGTGCCCGGCGGGGCGGCCAACCCTTCCAATAATATCGTCGCCCTGGGCGGGATGGCGTACCAGGTGGGAGTCATCGGAGACGACGAAGCGGGGCGGACGCTGCTGGCGAAGCTCAGTGAGGCGGGGATTGATACAGCAGCGGTGGCGACCGATCCTGGCCGCCCTACCACCACCAAGACCCGCATCGTGGCCCAGGGAAGCCTGCGTTTCCCCCAGCAGTTGGCCCGCATTGATCGCCTGGATCGCCGCCCCGTGGCTGGCGGGGTGGAAAAAGCAATCGTGGCTCACCTGGAGACTCTCATCCCCCAGGTTGACGCCGTGTTGATCTCTGACTACCGGACGGGCGTGGCCAGCGAAGCGGTGGTCTCGGCAGCACTAAAATCGGCCCGCCAGCACGGGAAACTGGCTACCGTAGACTCCCAGGGGAATCTCCACAAGTTCGCCGGCTTCGACCTGGTGAAATGCAACCAGCGCGAGGCGGAGGCGGTGCTGGGGCGAACCCTCTCCAGCGAGGGCGATTTTCGAGAGGCTCAACAGCAACTGCTGGCCGAGCTTGAGGTCCAGGCCATCCTAATCACCCGCGGGCCTGATGGCATTTCGCTTTTGGGGTGCGACCAGCCCTACGCGCACATTCCCGCTGCCAATATGAGCGAGATCTTCGATGTCACCGGGGCGGGGGACACCGTCATCGCCGTGGCCACCCTGGCCCTGGCCGCTGGCCTCGACCTCCTCTCGGCGGCGCAACTGGCCAACTACGCGGCGGGCTTAGTAGTGCGCAAGTTGGGCAACGCCACCGCCACCCCGGAGGAGCTGGCCTGGGCCATTGAGAATTGGTGAATGGAGAAGGAATTGGGTAAAGTCGTTTCCCTCGAAGAAGCAGTCAAGGTGCGGGAGAAACTAGGCCCCGGGGGCAAAACCGTCGTCCTCACCAACGGGCACTTCGACATCTTGCATGTGGGCCACGTTGACTGTCTGCAGAGGGCCAAGTCGCTGGGCGATGTGCTGATCGTGGGCCTGAACAGCGACGCTTCAACGCGGCTGCTTAAGGGCGGGAAGCGCCCCATCGTGCCGCAGGAGGAACGGGCGCAGCTTGTGGCGGCCCTGCAATGCGTGGATTACGTGATCATCTTCGAGGAGAGGACGGTGGAGAGGCTGATAGCTGCGTTGAAACCTGAGGTCTACGCCAAGGGCGGAGACTGGGCCATCGAAGACTTGCCTGAGGCGAAGGTCATCGCCGAATTCGGCATCCGGGCGGAGATACTGCCCCAGGTGCCCGGCCGCTCGACGACGGACATCATTGAGACGGTACTGACTCGTTACAGGGGAGACGAATGACGACATCGAACCAGTTGGCGGAGGCTCCCCCAGCTACTGAGGGCATCGCCAAGGCGGCTGGCATTCTTTCTCTAGGCAACGTGGCCAGTCGAGTGCTGGGCCTGGTGCGAGAGACTGTCAAGGCCAATCTCTTTGGAGCCAGCTCTTACGTCAGTGCTTTCGATGTGGCGGCCATAGTGCCCACCATGATCTACGACCTCCTCATCGGCGGGTTGCTCAGCGCGGCCCTGGTGCCGGTCTTCAGCGACTACGCCTCGCCAGAGAAACGCCAGGAACTCTGGCGAATTTTCAGCGTGGTTCTCAGCTTGGCCGTTGTCGTCCTCGGTCTTATCGTTATCCTCCTGGAGCTTTTGGCCCCTCAGGTGGCCTGGATCTTAGGCAGTGGCTTCGACGCGCAGTATCAGGCGGTGACCACCAAGATGATTCGCATCATCCTGCCGGCGACACTTTTCTTCGGTCTCTCTGGCATGGTCACCGGCTTGCTTTATACTCTGAAGCGCTTCACTTATCCGGCTTTTGGAGCCGCCATCTATAACGCCGGCATCATCATCTGCGCCTTGCTGTTAGCCGACAGGATCAGTATTTACAGCCTGGGTCTGGGCATCTTGCTGGGAGCGATGCTACAATTGGCCATTTTGCTGCCGGATTTGCGCGATGTCAAATTTGCCTTCTCGCTTGATCTCTCCCACCCGGCTTTGCGCCGCATCGCTGGCCTCTACCTGCCCATAGTACTGGGCCTGATCGTCAGCCAGATTGGTATCGCCATTGACCGCAACCTGGCTTCACGCACTGGCGGCGAGAGCATCGCCTGGATGCAATACGCCACCCGACTGATCCAGCTTCCCATAGGCCTGGTGTCGGCTGCTATCTCCCTGGCGATCCTGCCGACTTTGTCGCAATACGGCTCAGCCGCATCTAGCGAGCAATCCCCAATATCTAATCGCCGATCTCCAAACTTCAACTTCCAGCGCACGCTTGCTCTGGGTTTGAAAATGGTGCTAATGGCCATCATCCCAGCCACGGTTGGTCTGTTCGTGCTGGCCACACCTATCGTGGCTCTCCTCTATCAGCGTGGCCTCTTCGATGCTTATGACACTGCTTGGACTGCCCTGGCCCTCCGCTACTACCTGCTGGGATTGATCTTTGCCGCCATTGATCTGCCGCTGATTTTCGCTTTCTATGCCAGAAAGGACACCGTGACTCCGGCTCTTGTGGGAGTGCTGGGTGTAGTGGTCTACTTGGTAGTGGCCCTGTCTCTGATCCGCCCCCTGGGCATGATCGGCCTGATCCTGGCCAATTCCACCCAACTCACCGTTCACGCTCTGACCATGCTTGATCTTCTCCAGCGACGCATGGGCGGGCTAGACAGATATGGGATAAAGGCTCTCGCTCTCAAGACGCTTTTCGCTTCGCTGGTGATGGGAGGGGTGACTTACCTTGTTCTTAGAGGATTACAGGGAATACTGGATGCTAACACTGTGATGGGTAAGCTCGTCGTCGTCGGCGGGGCGGGCGGTGTGGGGCTGGCTACATACCTGGGGATGATCACCCTCCTGCGAGTGGAAGAGGCGAGGTTGGTCGGGGACATGATCTGGCGGAAGGTGTGCTCCTCTGGCTGATTATTCGCATTTTGAACTTGTTGCCAAGGTGTGGTATAATAAGGTTGGTAATGAGGCTGATTAAGGGGGAAAAACAGATGCTCGTCGAGCAAGTGGCACAGAGATTACAAACCAGGCCTGAGGTTCTCGAAAGGGACAGTCTCAAACTATACCTCGAAAAGAAACTGCGAATTATTGAATCGGAGCTATTCCTCTTAGCTCACAGGTATGGAGTCAGAGACGTAACGGAACTTGATGAGATGGTAAAAGGAGGCAAATTTCACGAGGACGAGGCTTTCGAGGATTACTTCAATTTTGACTATCTCGAACACGAGAGAGACAAGCTCTCACAGTTATTGGAGGACCTTTGACAACCTCACTTGAGGAGATTCGCCTAATAGCCGAAGTCGAGTTCCTGTCCATAGTAGATTACGCCGAACCTATGGGAGCCAAGCTCAGACTCGTACTCTCGGATTCCAGCTATGTGGATGTTTGGCTATCCAGGAAGCTCAAGGGACGCTTTGGATTTCATTGGGAACGGCGGCACATTGACGAGTGCTTTTACAGGTATGACAACTTTCCCAATACAAACTGGCTGAATGTTTCCACTTATCCCTATCATTTTCACGATGGTTCCCAAGACAACGTTGTGGCATCACCTTTTAGCCAAGAGATAGCTCAAGGATTTCGTGAGTTCATAGCTTTTGCTGAGAGCAAGCTTTCAGCGAAGTTGCAAACACAATCTTAACATTCGGAGGTGAAGATATGGCAAAGAAATCACGTCGCACCAAGAAACGTTCGAAGAAGAAGAGAAGCATCCCGACAGGCAGATCGGGGCAGCCATCACCGGCGCCAAGCCCAATGACTGCCGCTACGGCAAAGGAAACGGCGGCACTGGCGGAAGCGAAAGCGGCAAAGCTGGCCAAAGAGAAGACGGCAAAGCTGGCCGAAGAATATCGCTACGTTTATGCCGACCTGAAACGGATCGCTATCTTGGCCGGGGCAATGTTGGCTGTGCTGATCATTCTATCCTTTGTGATCGGGTAGTAAGAACACGGACGCACAGAATTCACGGATAGCATACGGGGCAAGCAGAATACCAAACTGCTTGCCCCGCGTTGTTTGATAGGTTTAGAACGCCGATGCGCAGGATTTATGGATGAGGAGTATGCCACGTGGCCCTGGCAAACGCGCAACTGATCTGCAAATCCTGTCAGTACGATAAATTCTGCTATCCGTTGTTCCTCTGGGAAAAGCTGGCCAGCAAGCGATGGCAAGTTACTTCGATGGCCCAGTGGATGGGCACGAGCAACCAGAGGTTGCGGATAAAGAGAAAGGCGATGGCCGTGACGAAGGCCAGGCCCCATCTCAGTAGGATGTTCACTGACCGCCACGGTAAACTCAAATCCGCGCGCCAGACTGGGTTGATTGACCACTCCAGAGTGACGAGCAAGAAGCCCAGGAAAACGCCTGCGTACTGATTGTCGAGGAAGAGGATGGCGGCGCTGCGATAAAAGGCCCAATGAGTTTGCAGATAGATGACCTCCCGCAGGAGAATCCACCCATTGGTAGAATCATCCCCCAGGCTGCCCCCGCGTTGCTCCCTCGCCGAGAGGGGCAAGGCAGCGATAGCCCGAGCATACCACCACCAGATCAAGGCCAGGAGCAAGAAGGCACCCCCGCCTAACGCCGCCCCCAGGCCAATCCCCTTGACCCAATCCAGGTGCGTCAAGCCCATAAGCCGAGGCAGGGCAACTCCGCGCAGCAAGGCGGCGTAAGGGATGCCGATGTAGTACAGAAATCTAGCGGCCTCCAGGAGCCAGTGACGATGAGGCCATTCCTTGAGAGTTTCGGCCCATTGGCCCAGCCGGCCGGACCTCGACCGGCGATAGTGCCAGGCAATGTCAACTCCCAGGGCGTAGAGACCAATGGAGAAGATCACCCACAAGGCCGCTTCCACTTTGTAGCCTGTCAAGCCAAGCGATTGCAGCGGATCCATAGGGCAGAACCTTGCTTGTTGATCAACAGATACTTTGGCATGGCTCAGTACAGAAAAAGCCGCGGGAACGCGTCGACGATGGGAATATCCTCGGTGCAGCCGCGGCAAATAGAAAATGGGCGAGAAGGGACTTGAACCCCTGACCTCACGGATGTGAACCGTGCGCTCTGACCAACTGAGCTACTCGCCCGTTGCGTTGCTATTATACCATCCAATTTTGAAACGCGCAAATCACCTACTTGGGCATGGTCTTCAACTGCTCATACGCCAGGTGTACCTTGGTTTCAGGATAGCTGGGATAGGTAACGGCCCACCAGTACTGCTCGGCATCTTCGGTCCAATCGGGATCGGCGACGTAGATCAAGCTCATCAGCCCGATCCAGGGAGACCAGTTCTCTTTAGCGTACTGATAGGCTCGCGCGAAGTAGTCGGCCTTTTCCTCATTGGACACGGAATGCCAGTGGTAAGGAGAATCGGGCCGGGGGTCGCTAGTCCACCCGAATTCCAGGACGGCCACCTGCTTGTCGGCGTCTCCGTTTTCGACCATCACCTGGCGCAAGTCCTCCACGTGACGGAAGCAATAGACGCGCTTTAGCTCCGGGGGGCTGGGATCGCCGGGATTGCCCCAGACCGGATGCTCAGCTACCACCCCCGGATCTATCTCAGGGGGCGCTTTGAAGCCCGCACCGTGAACCCCCAGGACATCGAAGTAGGGCTTGGCTCCGGCGGCGTACATTTCCCTGAGGAATTCAACGTCGGGGACAGCCACGTGATCCCACCGGCTGGTTGGGGTCAGTCCCGCTGAGATGACCATCGCGTTGGGATCGGCCTCCTTGATACGTTGATAGCCGATTTTCAGCAGGGCAGTGTATTCTGCGGGATTAGGCGGTCTCTCTCCCCACTCGCGAGATAGGTTGGGCTCGTTCCATATCTGGTAAGCGCGGATGCGGCCTACGTAGCGACTGGCCAAAGCATGAACGAAGTCGCCGAAATCCTCGTAGTTGGCGGGAGGGCCGTTGCTGTACTCCCCGGCCCAATAGGGCTGGAAATCCAGGCGCACCATCAAGTCGAGTCCATGACTCTCCGCCTGACTGACGATACGATCGGTGAAGCCCCAGTCGAAGCAGCCTTTGCACGCTCCTTCGATATCCCTCCAGCCAAAGCCCTGCTTAACCCAACCGAAGCCAGCCTCTTTGATCAGCCCAAGGTCACGATCGGCCACCTCCGGACGCCACCAGAGAAAGGCCTGCATGCCGTATTCCGGTGAGTTCATGGTCAAAGGTTTGGGGGGGCGAGGCGTAGGCGTGGCTGTGGGGGCTGGTGTATCTGGTGGCTGAGGTGTTGGCGTGGGTGTTGGTGGCACCGGTGTATCTGTTGCAAACTGACTTGATGGCGTGGGAGTATCTGTTAAGAGTGGTGCGGACGGGGTTGGTGTAGCCGTTGAGAGTGGTGCGGATGGGGTTGGTGTAGCCGTCGGCTGTTGGGCGAGCGGGGTTGGCGTATCCTCCTCCAGGGGTACACCGACTGCCTGGGGCGTATCCGTCGGTTGAGCAGATGGCGTGGCAGTATCAGTTGCAACAGGCTTTTTTACGCTCGTCGGTGAGGCCGTTGCCCTGGCGATAGGAGTATAGACAGGCACAGTAGCAGGGACGGTCGCTGCTGGCCCGGGCTCATAGATAATCAGAGCCCAGATGGAGAAAGCCCCAGCGCATAAACCCATCACCACCAATAACGCCACTAGAAATTGGGTTGTATTGCTTCTTTTCCTTTCGGGTTGCAAACTAACCTCGCGATTCTGGATCTACCGAGTCTACTGAAAAAGCTCCCGCAGCCGTCCCCGGGTGCGGAAATCAGCCCGAGGACGGGCCTCAGAGCAAGCTTTTTTCAGGGAAGTCGAAGTTCGAAGTCCCAATCTCCAATCTCCTACTTGGGCATGTCGCGCAGGGCCGCATAGGCTGGCCGTCCGCCCCAGTCGCCGCGCACGATGCCAAACTTGGCTGTTTCACTGCCAGGTCCAGCAACAGGCCAGAAGTTGAGATTCCAGGCAAACATCGGCCCCACCCAGCCCCAGCTTCTGGCAATCTCGTAGGCTCTGACCAAGAATTGAGCTTGCTCGGCCTCGGTATTGTCGGCCGCGTATTCATAGTGCTGAGTTGGCCCCACGCCCATGCTGTCGGTTGAGGCCCAGCCGAACTCGGTAGGCCAGAGCCTCTTGCTACTGTCGCCATATACGACCATGACGTTGCGAAACCCCTCCATGGTGCCGCGGAAAGCCCAGCTATGATGGTGATTGCCAGAAGGACCCTGGAACAAGGCCGTGGGATCGTTCCAGGTCCGCCAGTCGGCATCGGGCGGCACGTTGTAGCCGCTGGGATGGACTCCCACAGCATCGCAGTGATTCTTTAGCCCGGCCTGGTACATCTGCTCCAGGTAACGGAGGTCATCAATGGCCAAGCCGGGATTATCCCCACAGGGAGTCAGCGCGCCACTGACCACGACAGCGCCAGGGTCTTTGGCTTTGATAGCCTTATAGGCGGCGGCCAAAAGCTGCACGTAGCGGCCAGCATCCAGGGTCTCATTGCCCCACTCATAGTGAAGGTTCTGCTCGTTCCAGATCTCGTAGGCCTGGACCCGGCCTTTGTAGCGCTCGGCCATCGCCGCCAGGAAGTCCGCAAAGTCTTGGGGGTTAGTCGGCGGGCCCTCAACGCTGAGATCGGCATTGCCTGGCCTGGCCCAATTCGGCGCCTTGACCACGCTGAAAAGAAGCTTAATACCGGCCGCCTGACAACTTTCCACGAGCCGGTCCATTTCACCCCACTGATATTGGCCTTTGGATGGTTCGTAATGCTTCCACTCAATCTGCTGCTTGAGCCAGCGGAAGCCCAGGTCCTTGACGGCGTTAATGATCGGCCCATGATCTTGGTTAATGGCATGCGCCTGAATGCCGTAGTCGAAACCGAGACCCGTAAGTGGCTTGGGCTTTGGCTTAGGGGTCGCTGTCGGCTGGGGCACAGGAGTGGGCGTCGCCGTTGGTAGCGGAGTGGCAGTAGGCATTGGCGTGGCGGTAGGCATTGGCGTGGCGGTAGGCGTTGGCGTGGCGGTAGGCGTTGATGTGGGCGTGGATGTAGGTGTGGGGGTAGGAGTTGACGTTGGTGTTGGTGTAGGTGTAGGCGTCGGGGTGTAAGTAGGCGTTGGCGTGGGGGTGGGTTCGAGCACCCGGAGGCCAACGTCGCCACGGCGGCTGACTGTCCGCCCCCCATCGGTAGAGATAGCCGCAGCGAAGGTGTAGTCGCCTGGCGCTCCAGCCGTCCACACGTAGCGAGGATCGTCCAGCGGCTTCATGATCTGGGATAGCTGGCCTGCTGCGTCTTGCACCGTCCAGATCAGCGCGAACTGACTTTCAGCCGAAGGCACTGTGAGTTCCTGGAACTGACGCACGACCTCCCAAACTCTCTCGTCGTTACCCTCATCAAGTAGATTGGCCACCGTTACGCCCCGCAGGTTGTACTGGGCTGTCAGTTCCAGTTTGTGGGCCAGGCACTCCGCGTTACCCAGCCAAACCGTGTTTTGAGCGCGGCTCTCATTAATAATGTAGTTGAACCAATAGGTCTGAGTGGCCTCATCGAAGTTGAGGCCGCCTGACTCGTCCAAAGCAGCCAGGGCCAGGGTCACCTCTTCGCCGGGATCAATGGTGGGATCCTCGGTCTCGACCGCGATCTGGACGAGGGGGGCCAGGGTTTCGATGTACGGCGCCCTGGTGGTGGTATCGTCAACTTTTTCCAGGCTATAGGTGGAGATGACCGGCTGGAGCTTGTAGCGGTTCACCTCACCTACAGCCCAATCGAGGAGCGACTCCAGCCATCCCCCAGGAACGTAAGCTTCAGGATCGGCAGGAACCGGGATCTCGAGGGCGTCCACGGCCTGGCCCAAGGCGCGCCAATCGTAAGCGCCTGTGTCCCAACCGCCGCCCTCCAGGGTAGGGGGAGCGACCCTCAAGGTCAGCAGTTGCTCGTTCTCGTGCAGCCTCTCGGCCAGCTCGGTGATGAACAGGCTGAACTCATCCCTTAGCTCGGCGTTGATCCCTCGATAGTCCAGGTCAATTCCCTCGCAATCGCTACCAGCCGTCAGCCAGGCGATGGTCACCAGATGTTTGTACCGCAGTTCGGCGTTATAAAGCATGTTGTTAACCAGGTCACTCCTGATGTCGCCTTCCTCCCTCCAATTGCGCAGGGTGGGCAAGGTATCACACGAGGTCATCTCATCGGCCTGGCACAGGGATTCGATATCGCCGCTGACTCGGCCTTCATCGCTCAGGTAGAGACCCTGAGGATTTAGTTCCGCCAGGATTTCCTCCCCTTCAGGCGGCATAACATCTCCGCCAGATAGCCCCGTGCAAACAACTGGGGAAGCGGTCTCGGTCTGCATGACCGCCACTAAGGAGGGCACAGAGGACAAACGGGCTATGAGCGAGTCGTCCCCGGCGATGACGTGGCAGGGAAGCCACTGCCACTCCTCGCCCGTCCAAGTGTAGAGGTCGAGAGTGCTATATGGCTCGGCATCGTTGGGGATAGGCACGGTGAGCACCGCTTCCGTGGGCATCTCCCCCCGCAAGGCGATCTGGTAGAGGGGGCTTCTCATGTCCAGGTTGTCGGGGATGGCTCTGGCCGCTTCCACCAGCTCCTTGCCGGCTGTGCCCTGCAGGAAGTCGAGGCGTGGCACCAAAGTGAGCTTGACTTTGACCGAGCCTGACAGCACAGCGGGCGGGATCTCTAATCGGGCGCCGTCGGGATCCTCCACCGACCAGTTGTCTTGATTGATGGCAGTGTAGCCGCTCTCCAGGATACGATCCTTGAGTGAGATGGGCGGAAGAAGCAAGGCTGCTAGAATCAACAAAGGGATCAGCCCAAAGTTGATCCCTCGACTGATCCACTTTTTTGTTGTCACTGTGGTAATGGTATCTGACAAAGAGTTTGGTTTATCTTCCATTGAGATTCTCTCTCCTTAACATAAATGTGAGACCGAGGTCTCCCAACACAACGGCTATTTTATCACAAGAGCAGCCTTTTGGCAAATACAGTAGCTCGTGACATGGAGATTCCAGTTGCGCAAAATGGGGTCTCACTGTATAATAGCTCCGTATCTTGAGCAGATCATCCATGATCTGGCGGCAAGAAGGAGGATACTTGGGACACAAGCGATTAGCGTCTGTCATGATCACAATTATGTGCTTGCTGGTGAGCTGCGGGCCGGAAGAAGTTCCCCCCAGCGAGGAGATAACGCCCAGGCCGACCAACACGGCCGTAGAGAAGGTGACTCCGCCTGCGGCGACTGCGACGATAGCCAAGCCCTCCCCGACACCGACCAGCGAACGGCCCTTGGCGGCCCTGGTGAACGGACAGTCCATCTTCCTGGCCGACTATCAGGAAGAGACGGCCAGGTTCGAGGCGGCGATGGCGGGGCAGGGCTTCGATCTGGATAGCGAAGATGGTAGAGCCACACTTGCCCAGATGCGCCGCCAGGTTCTGGACTCGATGATCGAGCAGGTACTCATCGAGCAGGCTGCCGCCCAGGAAGGCGTGGCCATCCCTGAAGAAGAGTTGGAAGCGGTGATCCAACAGAGCATCGCGGAGGGGGGAGGGCAAGCGAGCTTCGAGGAATGGCTGCTAGCCAGCGACTTGACCTACGAGGAGTTCCAAGAGGAGCTTCGTTTCCAACTGCTGGCCCTGGCTATCTTCGAGCGGATCACGGGCTCCGTACCGACCACGGCCGAGCAGGTGCACGCTCGTCACATCCTGGTGCAGGCGGAGGAGGAAGCCCAGACCATCTTGACCAGACTGCAAGCGGGAGAGGACTTCGCGGACTTGGCCAGAGAGCGATCCCAGGACGAGAACACTAAGGAAGCAGGGGGCGACTTGGGCTTCTTCCACCGGGGGCAGTTGATTTCTCCTGAACTTGAAGAGGCCGCCCTTGCCCTCCAGCCTGGCCAGATCAGCGGAGTCGTGCAGAGCCAGTTCGGCTACCACATCGTCCAGGTCTTGGAAAAGGCCCCCGACCGCCCCCTACCGCCGGAATTACTGAATTCCTTGAAGGAACAGGCTTTCGCCGGTTGGATGCAGGAGCAGTGGGAGGGCGCCACTATCGAGCGGTTCGTTGATTAGGAATTGGATATTGGGTAGTAACACTAAATACTAAATGGAGGGAACATGTCTAAGATCGCTATTACTGGCAAGGGAGGGGTGGGCAAGACCACTCTGTCCAGTTTGCTGGCCTATATCTACGCTGAGCGGGATCAGAGGGTGCTGGCCATAGACGCCGATCCCAACGCCAACCTGGCCTCGGCGCTGGGCATGCCCATGGAGGTGGCCGACCAAATCACCCCCATCGCCGAGATGCAGGAACTCATCTACGAGCGCACCGGGGCCAAGCCAGGGGAGTTCGGCGGCTTCTTCAAGCTGAACCCCCGCGTGGACGACATCCCCGACCGCTTCTCGGCGGAATGGCGCGGCGTGAGGTTGCTGGTGATGGGCGCCATCAAGGGAGGCGGCACCGGCTGTTTCTGCCCTGAGAGCGCGCTGCTCAAGAACCTGGTGCGCCATCTGCTTTTGCAGTGCTCCGAATTGATCATCCTCGACATGGAGGCCGGCATCGAGCATTTGGGGCGGGGCACGGCTGGGGCCGTTGACGCCATGATCGCCGTCGTCGAGCCAGGCCAGCGCAGCCTGAAGACGGCTCAAACCATCTCGCGTTTGGCCGCTGACATCGGCATTGAGGAAGTATACATCGTCGGCAACAAAGTGCGGAGCGAATCCGATCGGGACTTCATCACTGAGAGTCTGCCCGGCTTTCGCGTGATTGGCTTCCTTTCGGACAGCCCCCTGGCTATCGAGGCCGACCGCCGGGGGATCGCGGTCTTCGACCTGGATCCTCAGATGGTGGAGGAGGCCGAAGCCATCGCTGATGGCCTATCTAATTCCTGAACCCATTCGGAATCGCCCAGGAAACCAATGACAGGAGAGCAAGGATTGGTTTACGAACACTTGCTCCGAGGAGGCGGTGAGCGGATGCTCCGCGAGGCGAGCGCTTACTTCGCCGGTGAGGGACGATTGCACGGCACATTGCGCCGATTGACGCGACGGTTGAATGCGGAGGGAATTCCTTACGCCCTGTTGGGAGGACTTGCTCTTGCCGAACACGGGTATCCGCGACTGACGGAGGACATTGACTTGCTGTTGACGCCCCCGGGATTGGAGCGTTTTCGCCAGCAGTTGGTGGGGCGGGGCTATCGGCCGGCCTTCAGCGGAGCCAGGAAAACGTTCCGCGACACTGAGATAGGGGTGCGCATCGAAATCGTGGCCGCCGGGGAGTATCCTGGCGATGGGCTGCTCAAGCCGGTGGCTTTCCCCGATCCGATGACCTCAGGGGCGGCGGTGGAGATAGAGGGTATCCGCGTGGTGACGCTGGGAAAACTGATCGAGTTGAAGCTGGCGTTGGGAATGAGCGCTCCCCACCGGTTGCGAGACCTGGCCGACGTGCAGGACTTGATCGTCCGTCTGAAACTCCCCCTGGCACTGGCAGACCAATTGGACTCCTGGGTGCGGGCGGCATATCGAGATTTGTGGGAAAAAGCCCACACCGGCAGGCCAGCGGGTTCACAAGAAGAGTGATAAGAAGAGCCTCGCCCTGATTGCTGAGGGCGAGGCTCTTCTTTTTTGGCTTGTCGGGTCCGCGCTCTAGCGGTCAGATCAGCCGAGGACGTCATCAATGGGGTAGGCGAACATGATGCGGGTGGTCTGCCGAAAGCCAGCTTTCTTCCAGAAGCCCAGCTCGCCGGGCACGGTCACAGCTAAAGAGGAGGCTCCACGCTGTTTGAACCTTTCGGCTATCTCCTGCACCAAGTCCCTGCCGATGCCGCGCCGCTGGTAGTCAGGGTGCACCGAGGCGATGTGAATGATAGCCCTGGAGCCATCGTACACCCCCCTGATGAACCCCACCATCCTGTAATCCTCCTCGGCTACCAGGAATTCGGCGGCCCGGCACTGGTGCACCTTCGACATGGCCTCAGGGCCGTCAATCTCAGGATGTCCATACTGCTGATTGGCTTTCAAGATCTCCACCAGTTGGTGAGCATCGCTGGGCACAAAGTCTCTGATTCGCATTCTACCGCCTCCTCTTCTCTGGTGTGAGTATTATACCAGGTTTCAGTGGCTCTGGCAAAATGTGGTTGAGGCAGCCTGTTTCTTCAGCGCCCACCATCCTGAAGCTGTCAATGGGTAGCTGGTGGGAGTCCAGTCGTGGTAAGGACCTGGCCGCAACTGCTGATTTCTATTGGCGATGGGGCCTTCATTGTGCCTTCAGGATTTTTGCATTTCTATCCCCATCAGTATATAATAGGGTTGTTGCCCAATAAGAATCATGGGAAATAGGACACAGATTTTCACAGATAAACACAGATCAGTGGATTTTCACTACCGGACACTTTTTTATTCTGCCACGAATTTCACGAATTAACACGA
>CAYWWC010000052.1:0-18271 GCA_964461615.1 uncultured Anaerolineae bacterium | reverse complement strand
ATAATAAGAGTATTGAGGAGAAGCAACTCTAGCTTGCCAACCGCAAAGCTGGCCTGGGAAGGGGTTAAGATAATGGAGAGGACCACAATTCTATTAGCCGATGACCACGCGCTGGTACGCGAGGGCACCCGTAGGCTGCTGGAGCGGGAAGATGACCTGCACGTGGTTGGGGAAGCCGGTGACGGAGAGGAAGCCGTCAGGCTGGCGACCGAGCTGCGACCTGACGTGGCCATCATAGACATCGCCATGCCCAAGCTCAACGGCATTGAGGCCACCAAACGGATCAAGTCGCTCTGCCCGGCCACCGCTGTGCTCATACTCTCTGCTTACGATGATGACCAGTACGTCTTCGCTCTCCTAGAAGCAGGGGCTGCCGGCTACCTCTTGAAGAACGTGCGTGGGCGTGATTTGATCGAGGCCATCCGGGCGGTGAACGCTGGCGAATCGGCGCTTCACCCGGTCATCGCTCGCAAGGTGATAGACCGCTTTGCGAGCCCCTCAAGCAAACCGCCTGAGGAACGCGGATTGGACCAACTCACCGAGCGTGAACTGGAAGTTCTGAAGCTGGCAGCCAAAGGCATGAATAACAAGGACATCGCTCGCCATCTCAGCCTCAGCATACGCACCGTTCAGGCCCACCTGAGCACGGTCTTCAGCAAGATGCAAGTCGGTTCGCGCACCGAGGCCGTGGTGCAAGCTCTGCAAAAGGGTTGGCTCACGATTGAAGATACGCTTTAACAGTTGGCAGATAGTGCTATCGGCCATCTGCTATGGGCTACCAGGGAGGTGACATGGCTTCAACCGCTCCGTTGTCATCGAAGAGTAGTTTGAAGAGAGCTGCAACCAGCCGTTATTTCTGGATTGTCGTGGCTATGTTGGCCGCCAGCACATTCCTCCACTATCTCACCCCTCAGACACGTCTCCTACCTCTGGTATCATTCCCTCTCACGCGGCACGCTGTAGAGCGTATCATCTTCATACTGCCCATAGCCGGGGCAGCCTTCGCCTTCGGACAAGCAGGCGGGCTGGTTACTTTGGCCCTTGCTGTCTTCATCATGGTTCCACGCATCTTCCTGGTTTCCGACTATCCGGCGGACGCCCTCTTGGAGACGGCTGCTGTCGCCGCTATCAGCTATGTCGTGATCTGGATGATTGAGACCCAGGAGAGGGAGAAAAGGTTACGTCAAGAGGCCGTCGAGGAGTTGGGAACAGTCAACGCCATCGCCGTCACGGTCAGCCAATCGCTGGACCTGGAAGAGATCCTCGATAGGGCTCTGAGCAAGGTCTTAGAGGTGATGAGGTTGGAGGCAAAGGGCGGGATATTACTGCTGAATGCGGAGAGTCAGAAATTACATCTGAGGGCTCACCGCGGATTGTCACCGGAGTTTGTGCGGCGAGAGGCGGAGATCGCGGTGGGCGAGTGCTTGTGCGGGCTGGTGGCCGAGGCAGGTGAAGTGCTTATCTCCGACGGTTCCTCTGAAGATGCTCGACACACCAGGTGCAGAGAGTTAGAGCCTCACTCTCATATCGTCGTACCCTTGAAGTCAAGGGGCAGGGTGCAGGGGGTGATGTTCCTGTATCTGCGGGGCGCATACCAGCCAGGCGCTGGAGACAGACGGTTGTTCGCCTCCATCGGCAGCCAGATCGGCGTGGCCATCGAGAATGCGCGCCTCTACGAAAACATGCGTTTCTACGTTCGACAGATCACCCGCGCCCAAGAAGACGAGCGTAAGCGCATTGCCCGCGAGCTTCACGACGAGACGGCTCAGGCCCTGATAGACCTCTCGCGTCGCCTCGATGACCTGGCCGCTTCCCGTGAGTCTCTGCCTGAATCCACAACAGAACGCCTGGAAGAGTTGCACGACCTGATTGACGGCATATTGAGAGGCGTGCGCCGCTTCAGCCGGGACCTGCGGCCGTCTGTGCTGGATCACCTGGGCGTGCTGCCTGCGCTGGAAGGGTTGATGGCCGATGTGAAGGAGGACGGGATAGAGACAAAGCTAAAGGTAGACGGTGAGAGGCAACGCCTGTCACCCGAAGCGGAGCTGGCGCTGTTCCGCATCGTTCAAGAAGCGCTCAGCAACGTCAGGAGACATTCCCAGGCCTCGCAGGTTGTGATGGTGGTGGAGTTCGGTGAGAATCGGGTCAGGATAAGCGTGGATGACAATGGCCAGGGGTTTGAGCTGCCAGACAGGACAGGCGACCTGGCGGCCACCGGCAAGCTGGGACTCATTGGCATGCACGAGCGGGCAAGACTTCTAGGCGGAACATTGCTCATCAAATCAGAGCCAGGCAGGGGCACAGCGGTCATCGCGGATGTTCCAGTGTCGCCCAGTAGCGAAGAACGAGGGCAGTAGCGATTGAGGCGACAGAGCATGATCCTGCAAGAAAACACGGGCCAGGAGAGATGCTCCTGGCCCGTGCAGGTCTGGGCAGAACTAGCAATGCTGATCCAATCGTCAACCCGGCGATGGCCTACTGCGCGATCAGGTCTTCAATGGCCTTCTCGATCACGGGCGCGGGGAACGAGCCGCGCAGGACGTTGACCTGGGCGCCCTCACTACCCAGTAACAAGAACGTGGGAGTGCCCATGACCCCAGATTCCCTGGCCAACTTCTTGCCATCTGACTCATCCACGCTGACGTAGACCACCTCCACTTGGCTCTTGTACTTCTGCTCGATCCCATCCACGATGGGATTCATCTGCTTGCAGAACGGTCACATAGCCGAACGGAAGTACAGCAACCGGGGGCGATTCCCACCAGAGGACGAGCAGGCACAAATCAGAAAGACCATCACGCTCACTATGGCTGCCAGCAGCAGCACAACGAGGATAGTGCGCCTTTTCAACAAGATCATCGTCTCCTTGTCAATTCCCTAGAATCCGTTCGATCTCCTGCTTCATCGTCTCGGCGGTCTGAGGCCCCATCAGTCGCCGCACCTCCTCTCCGGAATCGTCGAAGAAGATGAACGTGGGTTGGCCGATGAAGTAGTGTTCCCGAGCCAGCTTCTTCCCCTCTGCTGTGTCAATGTCCATGCGCACAATCTTGAACTCTTTGCCGTAGGTCTCCTCGAGCCCATTCACGATGGGCGTCATGCTCTTGCAGACGTGTCACCATTCGGCATAGAAATAGAGCATGCCACGACCCTTCCCCAGTCCAACTGGCACTGAGCCGGCGCACCCGGCCAGAACCCAACTACTGATGGTCAGGAGCAGGGTGATCGAAACGGCTACTCTTCTTTTCGAGAACATTGTACGCCTCTTCAATGGTGTCCCTCGCTCATCCGGCAGATGGGACAATGCGTGCCCCTATCCCAGACCCGACGCTCTACTCAAGGTCCCGCAGAACCTGGAACAGAGGCTCGTTGTTAGGCAGTTCGTTGATGTCGTAAACGTGTTCGTAACGGATGATGCCTTCTTTGTCCACGATGAAAGTCGCTCGTTCAGTGTAGCCCTGAGGACGCAGGACGCCATACTGTTGAGCTACCTCGCCATGAGGCCAGAAATCGCTCAGCAAAAGAACTTCCTCCACCTCCAACGACTCGGCCCAGGAATCGTTGGTGGCTGTGCTGTCCACACTTATACCCAGAACCTGGGTATCTACCTCCTCGAAGCGCGGCATGTCGGCTTCGAAGGAGGGGATTTCCTCTGATCAGACGGGCGTCCAGGCCAGTGGATAGAAGGCAATAACGACGTTCTTCTTCCCCTGAAAGTCGCTCAGCCGGACATAGCCCCCGGTGTGGTCCGGCAGCCGAAAGCCGGGAGCCTTGTCGCCAACTTGTAGTTTGGCATTGCGGACCTCGCCCACCCCGCTAGGCCCCAACAGCCTCGCCCCTCCGTACCCAAGTACCAACCCGACGATGAGGGCGACGGCCAGGAGAATAAACACGGTTGTCTTGTTCATAAGCTCCTCCTTGACTCGGATATGTGGTCTCATTACTGGCATGTATTTCGCATTCTCGTATGCGTGTCCCGTTTACGCGATACGAAACACATCGTTATCGATACCCTTCCTGCTGGGCTGCTGCGTCCATGGCGACGGTGGTCACCCGCTCCACGGGCAGCAGGACCGTGCGGCCCACCTGGCGCAGGTCAATGGTCTTCAGGTATCGCTGGCACTCCTGGCAGACGTAGAGCCGGTAGACGCCATCCTCGCTGGGATAGTAGACGAGCTTGGTGTGGTCAGTGGTTTCGCAGAATGGACAACCCAGCCGGCGGTAGATCCACTGGCTATTGCAGCGCGAGCACAATAGATGCCGCGCTCCTGTCTCAGCCTCCAACGAAGCCAAGTCGGGAGCACCGCCGCAGGCCGGGCAGTAGCCCCGCCTCCAAAGCTGTTGCTCCACGTAGGGCAGCACTTGCTCGGCGGCCCACTCCAGATAGGGCTTCAGCGCCAGGTCCACCGACATCTGGGCCAGTGTTACTTCCCCTGGCTCCTCCTGTTTCCCGGTCGCTTGTCCGTCCTCGAATCGCTGTCGGGCCAGAGCCAAACACTCAGCGGGGCTATCGGACACTGTCTGCCCCACCAGTTCGGGGTCATAGCCTATCAACAACTGCGCCACGGTCGAGACCAGTTTGGCGAATCGTTCCGCTTCCACCGGCAACTGGGCGAAGGACAGCAACGGCAGGCCCTCAAGCAGTCGCGCCTGCAACGCTTCTTCGTCCGCCATCTCCAGGGTTTCCGTGATCTCAACTCTAGCCTGATCCAGTATTTGAAACAGCGTACGGTAGAACTTGTAGTAGGAAGCCAAGTCGGGTTCCTGCAGTGCGGCCTCAGATAGCGCCTTTGATACTGTCGTCATATACTACTCTCCTGTCGGATCATAATCCCATAGACCAAAAGCGGGCAAGTATCTGCACAGCCCTCGCTCCTTGATGTGTGTCCACAGCGGGCAGAGCTGACGATCTCTGCTCGTTTCCACTACAGAGTTTGGAAACACGGCAGCCGGCAGAGGGACACACCATCCGTTCGTGTGTCCCTCCGCCAGAACCGTCTTACTTTGGTTGAGGTGTTCTGCTATCGCACCTTAGTGTGCATCTCCGGTCACTGTTTCACGGAGCACCGGCACGTAGCGTACGGCCAGAGAGTAAAACAGGATAGCCGCGGCGACGGCTGCGATAGTGATACTCCACTCCATCCAGTGCGGGGAGTAAGTGGTGCCAGACGGTGCACGCAGCGCAAACCAGGCGATGCTCATTCGATTGATGAGTATGCCTCCCACTGTGCATACCGACCCCACTACCAACCAACCCTCGCTTTTCTTCGCACTAGAAGCGAAGATGATCAGCGGCACGATTACACCGATGACGATCTCCACCAGGAAGAGCAGGCTGAACCGCCCACTCCCGAAGATCAGACCGAACTCCCCAGCCAACAGCAGGTCCCCGAGCTTGAGCACGAGGTAGATCGCCTGTATGATGACCACCCACTTGGCCAAGCCCATCAGCAGCTTCATAGGCGCTGGTTTGCCCAGAGCCCGCCAAGTAACAACCCCCAGGAAGATGGCAACTGAGAGCCCAGTGAACAGGGCGGAGGTGAGGAACAGGACAGGCAAAATGGGCGTCCACCACAAGGCTTCAAGCTTGTGGCGCAACATGACGAAGACCGCGCCCATCGAACTCTGGTGCACAGTAGAGAGAAGAACCCCCACTCCGGCGATCAAGACGATCAATCGCTTTAGCCATGTCACTAGAGGCCACTTCTTGCGGTCGAAGATGATGGAGAGCAGCTCCAAGATCAACACTCCGAAGTAGAGAGTGATAGAGAGCGCGACCTCGAACATGAAGGAGTGGAGATTCCAGCGGTTGGGCATCAGCACGCTATAGAACTGGTCCCAGCGCCCGATATCCATCACCAGCACCAGCACCACCATGAGATAGCCCAGAAAGCCAGCCAGGACGGTGAAGCGGGAGAGGCCGTGATACTGCTCTTGGTTGAAGATGTGTACCACAGCGGCCATGGTAAACGCCATTGCGGAGAAGGGAATGATGAAGACATCGAACGCGATCCACATTCCCCAGGGGTAGGCACTACTCAGATTGGTTGTAGCACCCAGGCCGCGTGCCAGTCTCATAACCCCCAAAACCGCTCCGAACACAACTATCGCCGCCAGAATCAACGTCACTATAGAGAAAGATACTCTGCTCCTGCTTTTCGTTGCTGCTGTCATCGCTATACCTCCTCTTTCTCTTGTTTCGCTATTTCTTCAGTCTGACGATTGGTGAACCAGTACAAGCCTCCCAGCAGTGCCGTCACACCGACAAGCATACTCGGCGTACCATAAGTCGCCATGGCCTCACTCATTTCTGGAATGGCTTGGGAATCTAGCTCGGGGAAGCCTAGCTCTGCGAAGGGAACCGGCGAGATATACATCCAGGAGGTCCCTCCGGCCTCTTCCTTGCCGTAGATGTGATTCACGTACTTGCCTGGGCGGCTTCGGATCCGCGCCTCTGCCTCAGCGATGAGCGCTTCGCGCTCTCCGTAGACGAGGGCGTCGGTCGGGCAGGACTTGACGCAGGCTGGCTCCATCCCGTTGCTCTGACGATCGACACAGAACGTGCATTTCTTGATCTCAGGCAACACCTTGTCCCAGTGGACCCTGGGTACGTTGAAGGGACAGGCAATCATACAGTAGCGACAACCGATGCACTTCTTGGCATCGTACACCACTGGTCCATCAGACAGCTTTTCAAGCGCGCTCACGGGACAGGCCGAGACACAAGCCGGATGCTCGCAATGCATACACTGGCGCTTGGTGAAGACCCAGTGCAGTCCACCGTTGGCTTCCTCCACCTCGTCAAACTTGATCAAGCTCCAGGTATCGCCGGAAAAGTCCGGCGGGTTGTCATAGCAACCCAGGCACAGAGTTATTTCGCCCGGATTATCGTTCCACGCCTTGCAAGCCACCTGGCAAGCACGACATCCCATACAGCGAACGAGATCAACCAGTACACCCTTACTCATTATGCACCCCCTTTCGTAACCCGCACCAGGAACGCCTTGAACTCCGGGATCATCGTGTTGGCGTCGCCCACGTGGGGGCTGAGTCTGTTAGCGCTATGCCCCGTGCAGAGACCGCTAAAGCCCCAGTGCCACGGCAGGCCGATCTGATGCACGGTCTTGCCATTCACTTGGAACGGCTTGAACCGCTTAGTGACAACAGCGACAGCCTGCAAGGATCCGCGAAGTGACTCGACGGTGACCAGCTCCGCGTTCTCGACTCCCAGCTCCTCCGCCAGTTCCTCGCTCATCTCCACGAACATCTGAGGCATCAGCTCTACCAGCCAGGGCAGGTTGCGCGTCATCTGGCCGGCCTGCCAGTGTTCGGTCACGCGGTAGGTCGTGCACACGATGGGGTACTCATTGGGATCGGCGATCTGGTCCGGCCGCCAGATCTTGATGGCCGGGTTGTTGTGCGTGCCAGACATTGGGTTGCGGATGGGGCTCTCCAGCGGCTCGTAGTGCTCTGGGAACGGCCCCTCGGCCCGGCCCGGCCCGAAGATGCGGCCGAAACCCTGCGGCTTCATGATGAAGGGATAGCGTGTGCCTTCCATGTTCATCGGCGGCCAGCCGCCGTCGGGCACATCGCCCTCCCACTTGGTCTCCGGCCCCGTCCAGCGGATGACGAAGTCCTCCGCATCCCACGGGTTGCCGTCCAGGTCTACCGAAGCGCGGTTGTAGATGATGCGCCGGTTGATCGGCCAGCACCAGGACCACTTGGAGTACAGGCCGATGCCGGCGGGATGGTAGTCTACGTTGTCGCGCCACTTCTGGCGGTTGCCGTCCTTCTCGTTGTAGGACTGGGTGTAGAGCCAGTTGGAGGACGAAGTAGAGCCATCAGCTTTCAGATGACCGAAGGAGGCCATAAGCTGGCCTTCTTTGTACGTGTCTCCGATGTCCGCCTCGGCCCAGCCATTGATCTCGCGCGAGACCAGGTCAACCAGACTCTCGGCGCCGCGATGAGCCGTCGGATTGTCGTACCAGCCCTTCCAGCGCAGACTGGTGATGGCGTCGGCCACCGGGCCACCCTCGGCCTCGTACAGCTCGATCACCTTGAGCATCAGCTCGCTGACGATCTCCAGATCGGGTGTGGCGTCGCCGGGCGGATCAACCGCCTTCCAGCGCCACTGGCTCCAGCGACCGCTGTTGGAGATAGTGCCTTCCTTCTCATAGGAGCAGACAGCCGGGAGCACGAATACTTCCGTCTGAATGTTGGCCGGATCTACGCCTGGCTCCTGCCAGAAAGCGCAGGTCTCCGTCTCCCACAATTCTGCGACCACCAGCCACTCCAGGTTGTGTAATGCCTGTCGTTCCACGAAAGAGTTGGGGCCGCCCACGGCTGGGTTCTGCCCCCAGGCGAACATACCCTTGATGTCGCCCTTTGCCATCGCCTCGAAGAGGGCAATGTGGGAGTAGTTGGTGCCGGGGTTGAGCTTTGGCAGCCACTCGTAACCAAAGTCGTTGGCCTCGGTGGCGTTGTCGCCGTACCAGCTCTTGAGCAGGCTGACATAGTACTTGGGATAGTTCAGCCACCAACTGGCGCTCTTGGGATCGGATGTGGCAAAGCCGGCCAGTTTTGCGTCCAGGTGATCCTGCAGGGTGGCCTGTGTGGCCACTGGCGGCGCCAGGTAGCCCGGTAGGATGTGGAACAGCAGGCAGTGGTCAGTGGAACCCTGCACGTTCGACTCGCCACGCAGAGCGTTGATGCCGCCGCCCGCCACGCCGACGTTGCCCAGCAGAAGCTGCAGAATAGCGTAGGAGCGAATGTTCTGTGTGCCGACGGTGTGCTGGGTGGTGCCCATGGCATACATGATGGTGCCACTCTTGCCCACCGCGCCAGATTTGGCATAGATTTCGCAAATCTCCAGATAAGTTGCTTTGTCCGTCCCGGTGATGTTGCACACGGTGTCGGAGTCATACCGCGCGAACTGCTTCTTGAGCAGTTGGAAGACGCAGTTGGGATCCTGTAGCGTCTTGTCCTTGAGCGGGATGCCGTCCGCATCCGTCTGCCACCTCCAGGTGGACTTGTCATACTTGCCGAATTGCCCAACGCCAGGGAAGTCTTCCTTCTGTTGGAACCCAGAGAACTTGCCATCCAACTCAGCGGCCGTCTTGAACTCAGGATCAATCAGGAAGGTCGCGTTGGTGTACTCGGCGACGTAGGTCATGTTGTACTTGCTGGGATAGGCATCCATGTCGTCGAGCACCCATTTGATCATCCCGCCGATGAAGGCGATGTCGGTGCCGGAGCGCATCTTGGCATAGATATCTGCCTTGGACGACGAGCGGGTGAAGCGAGGATCTACATTGATCAGCGTGGCCCCGTTATCCTCGATGGCCTTGGTGACCCACTTGAAGGAAATGGGGTGGTTCTCGGCGGCGTTGCTGCCGATGATAAAGATGTAATCACTGTTCTTAAGATCGTTCCAGTGATTGGTCATCGCCCCTCTACCGAACGACTCTGCCAGAGCCGCAACTGTAGCGGAGTGTCATATACGCGCCTGGTGCTCTATGTACACCAGGCCCATTGCGCGCATCGCTTTGACCAGAATCGAACATTCTTCGTTGTCCAGCGAAGCGCCACCCAGCGAAGCGATGGCATCCAGCCGGTTCACGGTGCGGCCTTCGCCGTCCTTCTCGGTGAAGTACTGGTCGCGGGTGGCTTTGACGCGCTTGGCGATCTCGTCCAACGCCCAGTCCCAGGACTTCTCCTCCCATTTAGAGGAACCGGACGCGCGGTACTTGACCTTCTGCAAACGGTTGCGGTTGACCTCGCCGTCCACGGTGTTGAGCTGGGCCATTCCCAGTCCCTTGCTGCACAGGGAGCCCTGGTTGATGGGATGGTCGGGGTCGCCTTCCAGGTTGACCACCCGGCCGTTTTGGGCAGCGACGATAGCGCCGCAGCCCACTGCACAGAAGCAGCAGATGGTGGGCGTCTCACCGATGGGCTTGTGCAGTGGAAAGCCGGCCGCTAATGCAGATGTGGATAAACCACGAGGCAGCATCAGCCCACCAGCAGTGACCCCGGTGAGTTTCAGGAAATCTCTACGACTAAGCTTCATGACACTTGTTATCCTCCTTCTTGACTTAAGATAATTGAGACCAATAGACCATTGACCTCAGGCCATGCTCTTGTCACCTACTGGATTCATCACCCCCTTCCTCACGAAAGATAGACGAACCGAGACCCGCGAACAAAAGGGAGAGGTCAACCCTGACAATGTTAGAGCTAGCCCCTCTCCCTGAGACAACCCACTTCGAGAATCGCGTGCCACCATGAAAACTGCAGCCCCTTTTTCCTGCTAAGGTGTGTCTTCCAGTTGGGCATCAGACGCTCCGCTCCAACCATGTACTTGGTATCCTGATGCCTGAAGCACCCCTTACTTGTCCCTATCTGCGAAACTGAGATAATAAGCCCCAGTTATTAGAGATCACAGGGACTTATTATACCACATTGCCAGAACGTGTCAAATGTCGAAAAGTCCGGGATCTGGGGGGGCATCCGCAGCCTCTCGACAGAAGGTCACGCATCCAACGTCTGCGCCACCTTCTCCCGATGCTCCTTAACGAAATCCCAAAACCGTGCCTGGGCTGGCATCTTCGCGCAGCGAGAGTTGCGCACCACGTACAGTGGGCGTTCCAGGCGTAGCCCTTCGACAGGAACCTCCACGAGGCGTCCCAACTCGAGTCCATGCCTGGCTGCCAGGCGAGAGATGAAGGCAATGCCCAATCCATGCTCCACAGCCATCTCGATCGCTTCCGTATTGCCCACCACCATCACCACCCGCAGTTGATCCAGGCTGAGGCCCTGCCCCGCTAGCCCTTCCTGCACCATCCGGCAGGTGCTTGAGCCTTCCTCCCGCAGGATGAACGGTTGATCCAGTAACTCGACGGGCTGGACAGACGAGCGGTGGGCGAGTGGGTAGTCAGCGGGAACGACCAGAACCACGTGGTCAGTGAAGAACGGCTGGCATTCCATGTCCCGATGCACGATCTTGATGCTGGAGATGCCCAGGTGAACCTCCTGGGCCAGTAGCGGATCCACTACCGAGGCGCAGGTGCACATCTCAATAGTCACCTGGACGTTCGGATGGTGCTGGATAAAAGCGGCTGCCACGAGAGGAAGCATATACTTGCCGGCGGTGGTAGTGCAGCCGATGACCAGATGGCCTACGATCCGCCCCTCCAGCGACCGCATCATCTCTTCGATGCGCCAGGAGAGGTCGAGCAACTCGTGTGCCATCGGCAACAAGACCTCCCCTGCTTCGGTCAGCGCAACACTCCGGCCGGACCGCAGGAACAACTCGACGTCCAGGTAGTTCTCCAATGAGCGGATCTGCTGGCTGACCGCTGGTTGGCTGAGACGGAGCCGACGGGCCGCCTCGGAGAAGTTCTCTGTCTCAGCGGCGACGGTGAAGACTTGCATTTCTGAGAGGTTCAACATTTCATACTCCCCGACCGGCCCGGACCGGCTCGCTACCACGATAGTGTCGTCTTAGCCTCAGCACCACACTGGGTTGGACAGGCACTCGTCGCGTCCAGGTGATGTTATGTAAGAGGGACACACAAACAGATCGTGTGTCCCTCTACAGGACCACCATTATCTAGCTTTGATACTACTCCCCTTCCTCAGTCCTCAGTGCCCTTCTTCGAGCACTGATTCGCGGAGTGTTGGCAAGTAACGCACGCCTAGAGCAAAGAAGAGGATACCTGCAGCAACGGCGGCGGCGGTGATGGCAAACTCCACCCAGTGAGGACAGTAAGTGGCGCTGGTCGGCGACCTCAGTGCAAACCAGGCGATAGCCGATCGGTTAAAGGCCAACCCCACCATGACGTACACCGTTCCCGCCAGCAACCACCTCTCGTTTTCCCGGGCACGGGAGGAAAAGATAATCAGCGGCAAGATCACTCCGATGATCATCTCCGCCAGGAACAGAATGCTTAACGAGCCACTCCCAAACACCAACTCCATCTCCCCGGCAACCAGCAAATCTCCGACCTTGAGCACGAGGTAGATGGCCTGGACAATGGCCACCATCTTGGCCAAGCCAGCCAGAATCTGCGTGGGTGCCGGCTTGTGCAGGGCTCGCCAGGCAACCACGGCGATGAAAATAGCCACGGAGAGCCCGCTAAACACAGCAGAAGTGAAGAAGAGAAGAGGCAGGATGGGTGTCCACCACAGCGCATGAAGCTTGTGGGACATCACCAAGAAGAGCGAACCCAGCGAACTCTGGTGCAAACTGGAGAGGATGATCCCGACACTGGCGATCAACGGAATCAGCCGGTTGATTTTCTGCACTGGTTTCCATTCCAGTCGCCCGAAAATAACGGGAGCGAGTTCTAGAACCAGCACTCCCAGGTAGAGTGTAATGCACAGACTTACCTCAAGCAAGAAGGAGTGAAGATTCCAACGCATCGGCATCAACACGCTGTAGAAATGGTCCCAGCGACCTAGATCCATCAGCAGGATCAGCACCACCAGCACATAGCCTAGAAAGCCGGCGAGGAGAGCTAGATGAGCAACCTTATGGTACTTCTTGCGGTTGAAGATGTGCAACACGGCGGCAAGGGTAAAGGCTCCGCCAGAGAAGGGCACAGCGAAGACGTCAAAGGTGATCCATAACCCCCAGGGGAAGTCCTCACTCAGGTTGGTCGTGGCGCCCAATCCCCGCACCAACCTTATGATCCCCAACACCAGGCCAAACACGACGATCGCCGCCAGGATCCAGTATGCAACAGGAAAAGCACCTTTCTCTTTGTCCTTAGCTAGTACCGACATCGTTACGCCTCCTCTTTCCCTTCAACATCGGACTTCTCCATGGGCTCCGCCCGACGCTTGGTGAACCAGTATATGCCTCCCAATAACGCCGCCACGCCTACCCCGATGCTCGGCGTACCATAGACAGCCACTTTCTCGCTCAGCTCCGGGATAGGCTCCGGACCCAGGGTGGGAAATCCTAACTCTTCGAAGGGGACCGGGGATAGGTACATCCAGGATGTCCCCCCGGCCTCGTCCTTGCCGTAGATGTGATCCACGTACTCCCCCGGCTGGCTGTGGATCCGCGCTTCCGCCTCGGCGATGAGATCTTCGCGCTTCCCAAAGGCGAGCGCGCCGGTAGGACAGGCCGAGACACAGGCCGGCTCCAGCCCCTGGGCCTGGCGATCCGCGCAGAAAGTGCACTTATTGATCTCAGGCAGAGCTCTATCCCAATCGACCCTGGGAACGTGGAAAGGGCAAGCGATCATGCAGTAGCGACAGCCAATGCATTTACTGGGGTCGTACACCACCGGCCCGTCCCCCAGCTTATGGAGAGCAGTCACGGGACAGACCGAAACGCAAGCGGGGTACTCGCAGTGCATGCACTGGTACTTGCGGAAGGTTTCGACCGGATGCTCTTTATCCGCGCCGCCCTGGTACTGCTTTATCAGCGTCCAGGTGTGGGCCGTCAGGTCAGAGGGCGGTTCCGAGTCCGGCGGCAGCTTGTTCCATTCCTTGCAGGCCGCCTCGCAGGCCCGGCAGCCCACACACTTGGTCGCGTCGTAAAGCACCGCCGCCGCGTTCTCAGCGACGACCTCGCCCGAAGCGAGGGCTGAAACCGGTCGTAGTACAAGCCCACCTGCGCCCACTCCGGCTAGCTTTAGTACATCTCTCCGAGTTAACAATTTTTGCTCGTGATTATTCATTGTATGCACGTCTCCTTGGCAATCAATGGCCGTTGCGCCGTCGGACAAGCGGCACGGTTGCGATGACGATGATGACCAGGCCTATCCCCAGCACCCAGTATAATAGTCCAGATGGGGGGGGAGGCGAGGTTGACTCGATGGGCGGGAAGTCTGACCAAATGAACCTGGCATTCTCCTCGGCGCTGTAGCCTGCTGCCGCCCAGTCGAAATTGCCTTCTACGGTGTGGCAATCTTCACAGAGGATGACATCGCCCGCCGGTTTGACCACATAGTCGAGGGAGTGTACGTTGTCGCTCAGCAACTCCCAATCGTCTTCGACCGCCTTGGGATGGCACCCAACGCACGCCTGGGGAATCTTGTACTCAGCCAAACCAGGATGGGGTAGGGACGGCACTTCTTCGACGATTACAACAGCATTGGCCTCCAGTTCCTCCGGATCCACATCGTCGGCCGTCAGGAAGAGACTTTCGTTACCGTGGCAGCTTTCGCAACTCTCGTTCTGGGATGTGATCCGCTGGATGTTGTGGGGCGTGGCGTATTTCCACGTCGGCACGCTGTCAAAGTTGGGCAACAGGTCGTCCCCGTAGAAAGCGAAGGTGTCCGCCGCAACGGGGACGTGGCGCACCAAGACGTAGTCCCAGGGTCGGTCATCGCTCTGGTTAGGGTTGCGCCCGATCTCGAAGGTCAACTCACTATCGCCGGTCTTGTAGTAAGGCAAACCTTTGTCGTCCACAGCCACGTGGCAGCCGTAGCAGCTCTTGTACGGGCCTGACGTGTGACAGACTTCGCAGGCCACCTTGTCAGCGTGGATCTTGTGTTCCTCTATTTCGCTTTGATCGGGCGCTGCTTCTTCGTGGCACTCCAGGCAGTCCACACCCGGTGCACCGTCGTAGCGATGGGCAGATTCGGCACCGTCGCCGTGGTACTGCCTCGTGTCGTGGCACTCGAAGCAGGACATGCCCTCCTCTAGCCAGTGGACGCTTCCCTCGACGCCCTCGTTCTTACCCTGATATTCGTTAGATACGCGGGCGCCGTGGCAGGCCGTGCAGGTGTCCTTCATAGCAACTTCCTTGACCGTGTGTTCCTTAAGCAGACCCCCTTCCAAAGCAGTCGGCCGGCTGATGTGGCACTGACCGCAGGTGGTATGGCAGTCGCTACAGTGGTTGTCAAACGCCTCCTCCATCCGGGGGTCGCTGAAATCGGCCCCACGGGCGGTCAACGCGGTTAGATAGCCCATCAGATTCTGGTGCAGGCTGGTAGCAGCATGTTCAGTGGCGTCAACGTGGCAAATGCCACAGACCCGCTCGGAGTTCTCTACGGGGTCTCGCACCCTGCCTTCGTGAGCTGCGTCCTTGTCGTCTACTCCTTCGACACCACCGTGGCAGCCGATGCAGTTTTGGACGTTGTGGACCGAAACCAGGAACTCGTCACCGACGAAAACCTTCTCCCATGCCTCCAACGGAGGCAACTCCCCCGCTCAGCCCTCACCGGAGGTCTTCTCCGACTTTACCTCCTTCTCTACAGCCAGGGCCTGCAAGCTCGGCTCGTCGGTGTGGCAGGTCACGCAGTTCATGGCCCCGGCCGACACCGGGAATAGTCCGGCCTCAGGTGTTGGCTGGGGGACTGGTTTGACCTCCCCTTCGACCACCGCAAACGGCAGTTCATAGGGACCGCCTGGTTCGTGGGCCTCGGTGTCAATGCGGTAGTCGGCGGCGTGCGTCTCAGGATTGAAGCGCTTGACGTACACCTCGGGGTCGGTGCTCCAGGAGGACATCCCATGCAGCAGGCTGCAAGCCTCGTAGCCCAGCATGTTCAACCCCGCCGTCGCCTGACTCGCCGTCTGACCAGTGTAGCAGATCACCACCACGTCTTTGTCAGGCGGAATAGTGGCTAGGTTCTCGGCAGTGAACATCGCCTTCACGCTCACGTTCACCGCCCCAGGAACGTGCCCCTTGGCGTAGTCCTCACCCGAACGCAGGCTGATTATGTAAGGATCGTTATCCAGGTCGCCATCGTTCAGGTTCTCGAACAGATCAGCGGCCTTGATGGTCCTGGGACCTCCGCTGAAGTAGACCTCGGCAGAACCGACGATGTTCGCCGCCAGTGGGGTCGGCTGGCTGTAGGGGCCGCCCGGCTCGTGAGCTCCGGTGTCAATGCGGTAGTCGCCGGCGTGCGCCTCAGGATTGAAGCGCTTGACGAATACCTCGGAGTCGGTGGTCCAGGAGGACATCCCAAACAGCAAGCTGTAGGCCTCGTAGCCCAATATGCTCAACCCCGCCGTCGCCTGACCAGCCGTCTGCCCGGTGTAGCAGATCACCACCACGTCCTTGTCGGGCGGAATCGTCGCCAGGTTCTCGGTGGTGAACATCGCCTTCACGCTCATGTTCACCGCCCCAGGCACGTGTCCCTTGCCATAGTCCTCGGCGGAGCGCAGGCTGATGATGTAGGGGTCGTTCTCCTCATCGCCGTCGTTCAGGTTCTCGAACAGGTCGGCTGCCTTGATGGTCCTGGGACCACCACTGAAGTAGACCTCCGCCGCTTCACCGACTCCAGCTACTTCGATGGCAATGGGAGCCACCGCGAACGGCAGTTCGTAGGGACCGCCCACTTCGTGGGTCTCAGTGTCAATGCGGTAATCGCTGGCGTGCGTCTCAGGATTGAAGCGCTTGACGTACACGTCAGGGTCGGTGGTCCAGGAGGACATCCCATGCAAGAGGCTGTAGGCTTCGTAGCCCAACACGCTCAACCCCGCCGTCGCCTGACCAGCCGTCTGACCAGTGTAGCAGATCACTACCACGTCTTTGTCAGATGGAATCGTCGCCAAGTTCTCGGTGGCGAACATCTCCTTCACGCTCGTGTTCACCGCGCCGGGGACGTGACCCTTGGCGTAGTCCTCACCCGAACGCAGGCTGATGATGTAGGGGTCGTTCTCCGGGTCGCCGTCATTTAGGTTCTCGAACAGGTCAGCCGCCTTGATGGTCCTGGGACCTCCGCTGAAGTAGACCTCGGCAGAACCGACGATGTTCGCCGCCAGTGGGGTCGGCTGGCTGTAGGGGCCGCCCGGCTCGTGAGCTCCGGTGTCAATGCGGTAGTCGCCGGCGTGCGCCTCAGGATTGAAGCGCTTGACGAATACCTCGGAGTCGGTGGTCCAGGAGGACATCCCAAACAGCAAGCTGTAGGCCTCGTAGCCCAATATGCTCAACCCCGCCGTCGCCTGACCAGCCGTCTGCCCGGTGTAGCAGATCACCACCACGTCCTTGTCGGGCGGAATCGTCGCCAGGTTCTCGGTGGTGAACATCGCCTTCACGCTCATGTTCACCGCCCCAGGCACGTGTCCCTTGCCATAGTCCTCGGCGGAGCGCAGGCTGATGATGTAGGGGTCGTTCTCCTCATCGCCGTCGTTCAGGTTCTCGAACAGGTCGGCTGCCTTGATGGTCCTGGGACCACCACTGAAGTAGACCTCCGCCGCTTTCTGTACAGAACCCTGAGCCAGCCCAGTCTGGCCAATAATGGGGAGCGTCCCCACCATCAAGGCCACAACCAGGGCGCTTAAAGCAAGCCTCTTTTTCATTGTCGAGCCAATCTCCTTTCCCCGTGTTCAGACGACCTGAGTACAAGTAGACTGAAGCCATCTGTGCGTACGTGCGCGAAATTATATCACAGAACCATTCAGGTGTCAAGTTCTTAGGACATTCTTAGCTTACTACAGCGCTCAATGTAGAAAAATCTGCGCAGATAGCCAGCAGGTGTATTACCAGGTTGTCTGAAGGCGTATCCAGTTTGGGACATACAGGGAAGCGAAATAGGTAGCAAAGTTCTGTGGGAGAGTCCGCTTGTATTAAATCCAAAGTATGATTATAATAGAGCCAGCACGATGGGGGCAAGTAGAAATCATGAACGCGAAGAAGCTACCTGACGTTGGAGCTAGATTGCGAATATTGCGCGAGCAGCGCGGCCTGTCCTTGCGCGGCCTGGCGGAGGTGTGCAACCTCTCGCCCAATACTATCAGCCTGATCGAGCGGGGCGTCAGTTCGCCCAGTGTGGCCACGCTGCACCGCCTGGCAATTGGCCTGGGCGTGCCTATTACTTCTTTCTTTGAAGAGGAAAAGGAAAAGGATGAAGTGATCCTGACCCGTGCCGGCGAGCGGCTGTGCTCCAAGAGCGCTAGCGTGTTGCTGGAGAGCCTGGGGTCAGGCTTGCAAGATCAGACCCTGGAGCCCTTTGTGGTAACATTGAAGCCAGGAGCCGATAGTGGAAGACAGATAATGGTCCACGCTGGTCACGAGTTGGTTTACTGTCTACAAGGGGAAATCGAGTATGAAGTGGGCGGTCAATACTATCGGCTGGCGGTGGGGGATGCTCTGTTCTTTGAGGCTCGGCTAACCCATCGCTGGCGTAATCCATGCAGTGAGCCAGCGAAATGTCTGATGGTGCTCCAGACCTCCGCGCAGGACGAATCGGTGCAACAACATCTCCATCCATGAGCCAGACGTCAGAGAATTCCGGCCAGGGAGCTAGCCGACAGCCCTGCGGCAATCGGGATAGGGGGACGGGCCAAGCCCGCCCCCCTCCCACACCACCGGACA
>CAYWWC010000051.1:0-18290 GCA_964461615.1 uncultured Anaerolineae bacterium | reverse complement strand
CCCATCCCCCTCTGCTACCCCATCTTCCACTCCCACACCTCTCACTCCGCGCATTCTGGTAATTGAGCACGCCGAAGAGCGGGCCGCCGGGTTGGCCGACTACCTGACCCGCCTGGGTCTGCCCTTCGACCGCCTGCGAGTCTACGCCGGGGACTCCCTGCCGCTGCCCGACGCCGCGTTTGCTTCCGGGTGGGGACAGATCATCGTCCTCTCCGGCGGTCCCATGTCGCCCCATGACGTAGATAACCCCGCCTACCCTTTCCTGCACGCCGAGGCCGATTTCCTGCGCCAGGCCCTCGATCTCAAGGCGCCCATCCTGGGCATCTGCCTGGGCCACCAATTGCTGGCCCATATTCTGGGCGGTGAGATTGAAGGCGGCCAGCAGGAAGTAGGCTGGCTCCCCGTGCAGCTCAACGAAGCCGGGACGAAGGACCCTCTCTTTGATGGGGTACCGCAGGAGTTCTCCCCCTTCCACTACCACATAGAACAGGTGACAGCCCTCCCGCCAGAAGCGACGGTGCTAGCCGCGACGTCATGTGATGAAGCAGCCTCGTCGCCCCTCTGCCCGGTGCAGGCTTTCCGCTATGGCCAGTCCCCCGTATGGGGCGTGCAGTTCCATCCGGAGATCAATCCGCAACGAGGAGAGGCCATCCTGCGCTCCAGCTCCCGCCTGCGCCTGCCTGCGGATGAGGTCGCCCCGATGATCGTGCGCGGCTATGAGGTCTACAGCGACGCCAGCGAGCGCATCCTCTACAACTTCTTCGACGCCGCCTTTGCTCATTACAAGGCCGACGCCGCTTTGCCGCCTCCTCCCGTACGCCCTCTGGCCCTCAATGAGAGCTGGCGCTTCCAGACCTGGGGCACAGTCACCGACCTGGCCGTGGGCGATCTCAACGGAGATGACCGCGCCGAGGTACTGATAGCTTCCCTGGACAAACACGCCTACGCCTCCGACGCAGCGGGGCGGCCTCTCTGGAAACATCTCACTCAGGCCAGCGTCTACGCCCTGCAGGTGGCTGATCTGGACGGCCAGCCTACGGTTCTCGTCGGCTCCGACGACAACTGCCTCTACGCCCTGGACAGTGTGGGCCAGCAGCGCTGGCAATACTGCACCGGCAGCCGCATCACTGCGCTCTCTTCTTCCACCAAAATCCTGGCCGCGTCCTGGGACGGTTATGTCCACCAGGTGAACGCCGATGGCACTTTGTACCAGCGTTACGCGGTGGGCGAGGCCGGTGTGGAATACGCATCAGCCCTGGACAGCAGCCCCGATGGAACGGTAGCCATAGCTACCAACAAGGGCCAGTTGTACCTCCTGTCCCCAAGCGGTGATCTGCACTCCCTGCCTTCCCTGGGGGGATACGTGCGGCGGGTGCGGCTGGCTGACCTGGACGATGACGGTCAACCGGAGCTTATCGCTGGTTCAAGTACCGGAGACATTGCGATTCCCCCCCCTCCCCCTCTCCCAGCAGTTTTGGGAGAGGGGGAGGGGGGTTGGGGGGGAGGGGGTGAGGGCCTCCTCCAATTGCCCACTTGCTCTGTCACCGATCTAACCATCGCCGACCTGGACAGCGATGGGACCCAAGAGGTACTCGTCGCCTGCGGTGGGGCAGGGCCAGGCATCTACGCCCTCTCCACCGACGGCGCCCAACGCTGGCAGTACGAGGCTAGTGCCGGGATGTGGGCCGTGGCGGTGGCGGATTTGGATAGCGACGATTGGCCGGAGGTAGTCATCGGCGGCGACGCCGGTACGGTGCAAGTGCTCGACCGCTGGGGGCGCCTCCGGGGCAGCATCACTCTGGGCGGATTGGTTCACGGCCTGCATGTGCATGATTTGGACAACGATGGGCAGCCAGAGATCCTGGCCCGCACCGGCTGGCAGATGCACGCCCTGACGGCAACCCTGGCCTGGGAGCTCTCCCCGCCATCTCCCAATACCCAATATCCAATCCCCAATCCCACCCTTCCTCCCGTCGGCGACGGCGAGGCCGCATTCGCTTCCGAGATCGAGCTGGTGGCCACGGGCGACATCATGCTGGCCCGCACGGTGGAAGAGCGCATGAACCAATACGGCTCCCTCTACCCGTTCCAGGCTATCTACCGCCTGCTGCAAGACGCCGACATCGCGGTGGGCAACCTGGAGACACCCTTCACCGTGCGCGGTCAGCCTGCCGACAAACGGTTCATCTTCCGCGCCCATCCGGAGCACGCCCCAGCCCTGCGCACGACGGGCTTCGACGTCCTCTCTCTGGCCAACAACCACATCCTTGATTTTCCTCCCGATAGCATGGACGACACCCTGGCCACTCTGGCGGATTTGGGCATCGCTACTATCGGCGCGGGACGTGGGGAAGCTGCTGCTCATCGCCCGGCGGTGCTGGAGATCAAAGGGATCAAGGTAGCGTTCCTGGCCTTCGCCGCCCCTCGCTGGCGAGGCTCCCTTGAAGTGCCCACCGCCACCGACTTGGCCTGGGCTGAGCCGGAGCCTGTACGCAGGGCCGTAGCTCAGGCACAAGAGGAAGCTGACCTGGTGATCGTCATCCTGCACATGGGCACCGAGTACGAAGCTCAGGCCAACCAGCAACAACGAGCCGTAGCCCATGCCGCTGCCGAAGCAGGCGCCGCCCTGGTCATCGGCCACCACCCCCATGTGCTGCAGGACGTGGAGGTCTATCAGGGGACGCCCATCGTGTACAGCCTGGGGAACTTCGTCTTCGACATGGACGTCATTGAGCGGACGCGGGACACCGCCATTCTGCGGGCTGTCTTGGCCCATGACGGCGTGCGCAGCGTGGACCTTTACCTGGCCCGCATCGTGGACGACGCCCAGCCCCGCTTGCGCATGGCTGAAGATGGCTCTCCCCTGGTGCAGCACGTTTATCCTTGAGAGATGGAGGTTGGAAGTTGGATATTGGAGATTGGGAATTGGAGATTAGATATTGGAAGTTGATTGGTATCTTGGCGGTTGGAGGAGTGATCCTTTTACTGGCTCTGACCAGCACCGGCTGTACTCCGCCGCCCTCTCCCACTCCTACTCCCATGCCCACTCTCACTTCATCTTTAACGCCTTCTGTCACACCCACCCTTACGGCATCTGCCACTCCTACTCCCAGTTCCACTCCCACTCCATCTCCATCCCCTTCTCCCACCCCCACTTTCACTCCATCTCCCTCTCCCTCCATCACCCCATCTCATACTCCGTCCACCACCCCATCTCATACTCCCTCCATCACTCCAACCGCAACTCATTCTCCCACTTCAACTTCTACCCCGACTTCAACTCCAACTTCAACTCTCACTCCTTCCCCCAGCCCCTATCCGCATCTCCCGGTAATAGCCTTCGTCTCGCCCCGCACTGGCGACGACGACATATACCTGCTGAACCCCCTCACCGGACAGACAGCCAACCTCACCGCCCATCCCGCCGAGGCCGCGTCCGCTTCCGAGGATCGAGACCCAGCTTGGTCGCCCGACGGCGCGCGCCTGGCCTTCGCCTCTCACCGGGATGGCAACTGGGAGCTGTACCTGTGGTCGGCCGCCGATGGCTCCGTGACCCGCCTGACCACCGATCTCGCCTACGATGGCGCACCGGCCTGGTCGCCCGACGGCGCCCGCCTGGCCTTCGAAAGTTATCGCGACGGCAACCTGGAGATCTACCTGCTGGACCTCGCTGCTGACAGCGCCCCCGTCCGCCTGACAAAAAACAAGGCCGGGGACTATGCCCCGACCTGGTCACCCGATGGTCGTTATGTCGCCTTCACCTCCTGGCGCGACGGCGACAAGGAAATCTACTTGGCCGACCTGGAAGCCGACACTGTGCGAAATCTGACCAACTACGCCGCTGCCGACGACGAGGCGCCGGCCTGGTCGCCCGATGGCACGACCATCGCCTTCACTTCTTGGCGCGATGGCAACGCGGAGTTGTACACCATGCGGCCCGATGGCAATGGACAACGGCGAATCACCGCCAACGACGCCTACGACGGCGCGCCAGCCTGGTTCCCCGACGGCGTTAAGCGCAGCGGCATTGTCTACACAGGCTACCAAGAGGGAGAGCCCTTCGAGGTGTATGATCCCTACCGTCCCGGCGCTTTCGGCCTCTTCACCATCCCGGTGGACGGCGGCCCCCACAGTCACCAGACTGACCTCTTCGAGCAGGCGTTCCCCGCCGATGCCACCGCCCCAAGCGTGGCTCGCTCGTTGCCCTGGGCCGAGCTCACCCGGCACCTGCCCTCCCCGCCGCCCACGCCAACTCCTGCACCCACCCTACCCCCTGGCGAGCTTCACCCCCTGGTCGCCCTGGAGGACGCCGCTTCGCTAACGGCAGTCGCGGACCCGCGCCTGAACGCCGCCATCATTGAAAGCTATCGGGCCTGGCGGGAAGAGGTGTACGAGAAAACGGGCTGGGACTATCTGAGCCAGCTCTCCGATGTCCTTCGTGAACCCGGTTATGTCAGCCGCAAGCACTACGGCTACCTCACCTGGCACAAGACTGGCCGCGCGGTGGACCTGCGTTTTGAGCTGCCCAACGAGGATGGCCTCGACCAACTGCTGCTCGTCCGCGAGGACATGGGCCAGCGGACTTACTGGCGGATATTCATCCGCTGCCGGGCCCAGGACGGAACCCAGGGCCGCCCTCTCACTGATCCTTCCTGGGTGTTCTGGTTCCTGCTGGATGAGGAGAAGGAGCCTGAAGCCTATGCCGCTGGCGGCCGTCCCACCTCCATTCCATCGGGCTACTACGAGGACTTTGCAGCCATCGCCCGGCGACATGGCTGGCACGGCATCCCCGCCTTCGAGGAAGAGGATTACGACTGGCGGTGGGACAGCCTGGGCCGGGAATTCTGGCACTACCAGAAGCCCAATGATCTCACCTGGTACCAGGCCATGCAGCAGATTTACTCAGAGGACACCCTGCAGGAACTCTTCAACTGGCCTCTCAGCCTGGAGCGGGGGCAAACAGAGGCGGTGCTGCTAGCCAAGGGCGTACCCACTCCCACAGCAAGCGCCACGCCTACCAACACCCCCATTCACACCCCGACGCCTACAGCTACAGCCACGCCAGCCTTCCCATCGGAAGCCAACATCACCGACATCTCAGGGCGTTTTCAGGCGCTGCCCCTGGACTGCGAATCGCGTTCGGCAGTGGACTGGGCTGCTTACTTCGAGGTAGAGATTGATGAGCTAGAGTTCTTCTATAGCCTGCCGCAGTCAGACAATCCCGACAAAGGTTTCGTCGGCGATGTGCTTGGAGCGTGGGGGCAGATCCCACCCCAGCCCTACGGCGTGCACGCCGAACCAATAGCCGCGCAGTTGCGGACCTACGGACTGGAGGCCCAGGCCGTGCGAAACTTCTCCCTGGACGCCCTGCGCCGGGAAATCGCGGCAGGTCGGCCAATCATCATTTGGGTCACGGGGGCAGTAGCCTGGGGGACGCCGGTGCCCTACACCTCTTCCGATGGAAACAGCACCATTGTGGCCCGTTTCCAACATACGGTCATGGTCATCGGCTACAACAAGTATGAAGTGAGTATCCTGGACGGGGCGCGAGTGTACACTCGCTCGTGGAGCGATTTCGAGCGCTCGTGGGGTGTCTTGGGGAACATGGCCGTTATCATGCGCTCCTCATCATCGTCAGAAGAAGAGAGTACGCCCTCACCCGATGTCCAACCAACGCTGCTTCCTTTCATCGAATAGAGTGACGGCCCGGAAGCCTGCCTGGCGCGCCAGCGCCACGGCCGTGGCGATGCCTCGGCCCAGGTCGGCGGCCGAATGGGCATCCGAGCCGACGGTGAGAATCTCCCCGCCCAACTGCCGGTAGCACTTCAGGATGGCCAGACCAGGGAAGGTCTCCCTCGGTGGCTGGCGGAGGCCTGAGGTGTTGATCTCCAGCCCCACGCCCTTCTCCACCATCAGCTTGAGGATGTCGTGAATCTCGTAAGCGAACGCGGCCTGGTCGGCGAAAACGGCTGGATCGAAGGGGCCGTAGTAGTCCACCCCGTAGCGTTTGACCAGATCGAAGTGGCCGATGAGGTCAAACAGGCCGCTGGCCACCGCCCGCCGCAGCTCGGCAAAATAGGGCCGGTAGGCCGCCTGCACCGTGCGCTGGGCGAAGTAACGCTCGCTAAAGCCATCGCGATGGCCCTCGACCTCGGAAATAATGGCCCAATCCGCCCCGTCCTCCACCAGATGCACCGAGCCTACCACGTAGTCAAAGCGTTTATCGGCCAAGAAGAGGGCGATTTCCTCCTCCCGCGATGCCTGGTAGGTGACCTCCACCGCCGCCTGCACAGCGAGGCTGTGGCCGTATTTGTCCCGCTGGGTTTCGATCTGACGACGGAAGCCAGCGTAATCGAAGTAGTCGCAGCTACGGTCGCGAGGGTCGAAATCGGCGTGTTCGCAGAAGCCGATCTCGACGAGGCCAAGCTCCGAGGCCCGCTGGCAGTAGTCGGCAATGGACGAGAAGCCGTCAACCGAGCAGGTGGAGTGGAGGTGATAGTCTACGAGGATGTTGTTCATGGAAGTTGTCAATGAGTGATGAGGTAACAAGGCAACGAGTGATTAGGTATTGGCCGCCTTCCTGGCGACAACCATCACCTCCATCTCATCGAGGTGAATCTTGCGCCGCCCCAGACGTGTTCCGTCTCAAATCCTGCCTGGCCGAGGAGCATGACCAACTCTGTGGGCACATAAGTGTGGTCAAAACGAACCGCGCCCCTGGCTTGGGGGCAGCACGTACGTTTGAGACACCCCCGAACGAAAATCGGGCGGCCTCCGCAGGGAGGCCGCCCGCATGGGATTCGGCTCAGTCGTCAACCCGGTACTTGAAAGAGACCTTCACCTTCGCTCTGTAAGCGCGAACCTCTCCGTCCTCAAGCTGTAGGTCCAACTCGACGACTTCGGCGACGCGAAGATCTCGCAAGCTCCTTGCCGCCGTCTCCACGGCCGCCGCCGCAGCTTTCTCCCACGACTCAGTGCTGGCACCAACCAACTCGATCACTTTGTACACGCTCTCTGACATGTTTCTCTCCTTTCGTTGTTCTCATTGCGAAAGCCATTTGTACAGCTCATCAATCAGTGTATCTTCATCAAATGCAGTTACTTCTCTGAATATCCTGAGTTGAATGTTGTTGAACTTCTCTCCTATCTCACCACCTGCCAGATACAGCCTAACCGTACTTGTGGGAACGAAAAGGAAAGATGCTGTAGGCTCTCCGCCGTGTACAATTACCCAACGCAGATGTGTCTCGAAATAGTCAGGATTGCGGGCGACGATTTCGGGTTGATAGCCAATTCCTCTACGCGTTCCTATTCCCAAGCGGCCGTGCTTTTGCTGAAAGAGCTTAACTTCAAGAAAGAAAACTGCTGGCCGATCTCCATCACGACAAATTACGATATCAACGGCCTTTTTGTTCTCCAGCGTGTAAATATGCGGATATCTAGCTGTTATCTTGGTTGCGATGAGATGCCGCAAGTGATTCTCAAGACCGCGTTCGTTCGTGAATGTCATAGGCATTCATTAATCCGCGTTCTTCGGATAAAGCCAAATGCCCTTGCCAGGGCCACGTCCCTTGTCCTCATAAGAGAGATGATCTTGCTGGACAGCTATTGCTGCCAAATGAGAACACCAACGTCTGATGCTTGAAGCCTTCTTCCTTCGCTCCATGAGTGCGCCCAAGCCATCACTAGGTACGTCACCAGGATCACGTGATCCCAGAGGAACTCCTGTCGGGTTACGGGCAACATGCTCGACCATTGCCTTGTAATCGTCCCTACTGAAAGTCATTGCAGACTTCCCCGATCTAATGCGTATTCGCCCTTCACTGTTCATAGTCCATTCAAATTGCCTGGCGACGGGCTGACCGCGGCGAGTCTGTCTGCTCAAAGTACTGCAATTCCTCCAACATGGCTCTCCGCTACTCCTTTCTGCTTCGTTTCTCATATCTTTTGGGCACTCCTTCAGGGTCCTCCATAAAACTGCCTGGTCCCTATTTGTTGCCACAACCGCACATATCTTACCTACCTGCCAACTTCATAGGAGCGAAGCTATTCTGCCAAACGAGAAGCCCATTGCCAAGAAACTTGTAGCCGCGTCGAGAGGCTGATCAGTGCTCGACAGTCACTTCCACTTCGCAGGGCTCCGGGTAGTTGCCTGATTTGTCCACCACTACCAGGCGGAAGGTATAAGCACCGGCGGGAAGAGACGAGGTATCCCAAACACCCAGGACGCCATCAATCACCGTGTGCACGAATTTCTGCACGAATGCCCACTCGGTTGCCTCCTCGTGGCGAAACTCGAACTTGTAGTAGTCAAAGAAATCAATTTGCGCTGAACCTTTGATATCCATAGCCCCTCTCAAAATGGCGTTCGCCGTAGGATAAGTGAGACTGGCCAAGGGATTGGGGCAATTGGGCAGCACAACGGGTCCGGGCGTAAGTTCGGACGTGACTTCGGGTGTAAGAGTGGAAGTGCCCACGGGTATCCCCGTGGGTTGAGAAGTATGCGTGGGTAGGGGCAGAGTTGGCGTCCCTGCCCCCGTAGTGGGTACGAATGGGGTATAAGTTGGATAGGGGGTATAAGTGGGATAAGGAGTGTACGTAGGCAAGGGGGGCGGGGGAGGCTGGGTCACCAGTACCGTGACTTCAACAGGCTTTGGAGGTGGTTGCGTTACAATCACTGTGACTTCGACGATTTCCGGCGTCGGTGTAGCCCGACAAGCAGTCAGCAACATCATGATGAGAACTATGAGCAATGTGGCTTTCTTCATTATTTGTTGATGTCTCCTTCGTGTGTGTCTCTCCATGCCAGCATGTGCTGGATGGAGGATTCTGCGGCAACCTTATTCTACTGCAAAACTCGACTTCTATTTCATTAAGTTGTGCCAGGCACCCCCGGAGGGACTCGAACCCCCGACCCACTGCTTAGAAGGCAGTTGCTCTCATCCACTGAGCTACAGGGGCACATTTAAAACTTCAAAGCTCAAAGCTCAAATTCTTAGTCCAAGCTAACAGGCTTATCAGACTCCCAGTGCTCTAACAGTCTCTCCAATTCCCCTTCGGCCACGAAAGATTCAAAGGCTCCTATGCACGCGAAAACTCGCGTCGAAAGAAACCTAACCACCCAGTTCTCAGTCAGGGGCGAAATGGTGAGGATCGGCTTGCCAGCCTGGTGGGCCTCCCACATCTCGACCGCCGTGCCCATGCTGGCCTCAGGGACATAGGCGATGAGCACGTCGGCTTGCCCAGCTTCCTCGGCCATTTCCAGCAAAGTCCGCCTGGCCTTCTCTGGCCCGTATTTCACGCCACTGTCCGGGTGCAGTTCCATGGGATCAATGATCTCGGCCCCGGTGAAGCGGGCCTTGACGGCCGCCCTGATGGATGCACGATAGTCCTGGTCGTGAATGTCCGCCTCGGCGCGGGAACCCTGTATGATGCCAGCGATGAAGAACCTCAACATCTAGCTCCCAATCTCCAGAAATTCAACTGTTCCCGCCTCGGCATCCATGAAAAGCATCTTGTGTCGCAAGAGCTGGCCTTGGCCCAAAAGGATCTTCAGCACCTCCTGGATTTGCCAGGCAGCTACCATCATGGGCGTGGCAGCGGGACAACCCAACTGCACCTCAATGCCTTGCTGGGGTACGCTGCCTTCACCGAAAAGGGCCCTCAACCCCTCATCCCCAGGGAAAATGGTCATCACCTGCCCCACGTAGCCGGCGATGGCTCCATGCACCATGGGGATGCCCATCTCCTGAGCCGCCTCCTGCAACATGAGGCGGGTGGGCAAGCGATCGAGGGCATCAACGACCACTTCAACTCCATCCAGCAACCGGGGCGCGTTCTCCCCAGTGGCATACTCAGGATGGACGATGACCTCCACCGCTGCGTTGATCTCGCCGACTCGAGCGCGAGCCGCTTCAGCCTTCAACAGGCCCATACCAGCCTCCGCACTCAGAGCCTGGCGGTTAAGGTTGTGGTCCAGGAACACGTCGCCGTCAACGACGACGAGCCGGCCCACCCCCATGCGGGCCAGACCCTCGACCACGTTGCCCCCCAACCCACCCAGGCCCACCACAGCCACCGTGGAGTGTAGCAGTTTGATCTGCCCTTCCCACCCCACCGTGCCGAGGCTGCGCAGATAGCGACGGGGCAGAACGCGGGCCTCCAGAGCCGTTAGCTCCACTTCCCTGGGCGAAACATCGAACTCCCTCGCCAAAGCTCTAACTCGGTCCAGGGCAATGACTTCGATGTCGTCCCCGGCTTCGGCCAACTCCCGAATTCGCCTCAGCAACGAGCGGTCCACGCTCGACCTCACTTCAACACGGGCACTTAGTCCTGTACGGTCTAAGTACAGGGCCTGATGCCCTTGTAAATCTTTCGGCCGCCCAGAGTACGCAGGATAGTCTCCGCAGTGCGTCTGCCCAGAATCTCGTGGAGCTCCATCACGGACAGCGGCGCGTTGCCATTCGCCAGGAAGGCGCGAAAGACAGCGTCCGTCAAGGGAGTGTTCTCGGTGATAAAATCTGGCCTTTGGCTGCAGTGAGTGCGCAAGGACTGCCAAAGGGCATCTACCCGCATCACCTCGGCCGTGTCGGAGTCAATCCAATCAACCTCTGCACTTTCACGGTGGTTGGTGTATATCACCTTGCACTCAGGGCACAGATGGCTCTGCAGGTAGACGCGCAGGTCGCGCCCTGCTCTTTCCCACCAATCGAAATCAATGTGAAACTTGGTTTCTAGATTCGGTTTGATCAACCTGACCATAGTTTTAGACCAGTCCTATAAACATTGAGTTAGTGAGCTTCCCGATCGTAGATCCAGTAGCCGTCACCCACCGCCAGGAAGCTGTCCATTTGGGCCAACTCAGCGAGGATCGGCCCTGGGGGGCAACGCTTCTCCACGTTGATGGCGCTGTAGAGAGTCTTGACATGAACAGTGCCCTGAGGGTTGAGCTTGGCCAGCTCGGGAAAGACCTGGCGCACTACTTCAGAGAGAGACTTGTCATTCTCCTCATTTCGCATCCACAGGAAATCAATCTCAGACGGATTATCCTCGCCCACGATCATCTGTTCGTCGTACTCGCAGCCGATGGCCCTCATCTGCATGGCGAACGACAGCCTTTCCCCCGCAACCGTAGCTACGCGAATCCATTCGCGTTTCTTCCCACGGCGGGGAAGATAATCTACGACAATAGCCAGAGGGTCATCAGTTCTCTTCAGCGTAATGTAGACTCCCACTGGTAGGTCGTTCTTGTCATACCACTCTTTGAGGCCATAGACGTACTTGTGTTGGCGAACGACCCATCCTAGCATCTGTTTGCCCGTCCGTCCATCTACGAGAGTGATCATCATGTGCCTGGCGCCGCCCTTTGGAAAAAAGCCCTCGGTCTTGTTTGTCAAAGGGATAGTGCCTACCCTGCGGTGGGGATAGTTGAGGACAATGGTTATGCTAGAGATTTCTTCCTCCGTACTGGGGACGGCCAGCTCCGTGACCTCGTCGTCAATCTCCATCTCCCAGCGAAGCAGCTCGTCACTAAGTCTCGCCCTATCGTATAGAATCGGAGTGTAACGCAACCGTGGTGGCAGATGAACGATCTCGGAGGGCTGCAAACGTCGCAGGAACCAGAGGCTCTGATCATCGTTGCCTACGTCATCAAAGCGCTCATCTTGGCCCAGGGCGCAGTTGAGGGAAAAAACCTGAGCAGCCGGAGCGATCTTCGTCGGCAGGTCCAGCTCCCGGAGCAATTCTTGGGCGGGGAGCGGCATACCCTTCATGTCAAGCATGGCCTCGGCGATGTTCAGGTGTCCCTCATGGATCTCAGCCAACAAACCTTTCAGAAACCATTCACCGCGGAAGCTCGCGAAATCACCGCTGAGTCGTAAATGCGCTAGCAGTTTCCGCTGGACATCCAAACCATGTTGGTCGTAGAGTTCGACCGGAGACGCTATCCCCTCGGTTTCCAGCAACTCCCCTTCCTCACGATTCAGTTTGTGAGGGTAGTCGAGCTTCGAGGCAAACTCCCTTGTTTCCTCCTCGCCCTCGAAGCGCACCTGGATGACCTCGAATTCGCCATACTTCGGGTTGTGGCCCGGTCGTACACCAACCAGGGAACCCAGGGCATAGCCAAGAACGGGAAAGACAATTTGCTCTCCTACTTCGTAGCCCTCACTTGGTTGAAAGACGGTCCCCCTGGCCAGCTCCCTTTTGATGAGAGCTTCCTCTTTTTCACAGCGACTTCTCATCAGGGCCAAAGTAAGATCGTCACTGGTACGAGGCCTGTTGTCGTCCTCCAAGAACAATTCATACAGATAGTCGAGATCCCGGTCGTCAACGACGAATTCCTGCCAATAAATCGCCATCTGGGTCTCTCTTACGAACATCAAAACAGTCCTCCTGGATTCTATGATATTGAGGTTAATTATACCAGTTTTCCCCCGCCTTGACAAATAGGGTAACTCCGCACTTGAGCGTGGTTGCTCGGGAAATGCTACAGCAACCCATTACGAGGGACTACATATAGGGCGGGTTTCCATACCTGCCACAGCCTTATATCAAAACTTCAGGTGTGACTACTTTGACAATGTTAAATTCCGCTAGAAACCAGGTTTTTTGCACCACAAGCAGAGAGAGGCACCTGTTCCAGGCACGTTCTCTGGCCAGAAACCTACCTGTCCAGAGAAAAACCTGGTTTCTTTGTAGACATATGTTCAATCTGACATTGTCAAACTACTTCGACAATGTCACATTTCGTTCGTAGTCAGCGACGAAGCGTTAGCGGAGTGGCGTTCCGCACTGCATTTGACGGCACTCCACTCCGTTTCGTGCCTGACTACGAACATCAGCTCATTCTTTTGGGCAAATCTGACATTGTCAAACTACTCAGCCACCCCGCCAAATTCAAAATCGGACGCAGATGCCGCTTCGCTTACACGCAGATGCCGCTTCGCTTACACGCAGATGCCACTTCGCTTACTCGCAGATGCCGCTTCGCTTACTTGCAGATAAGGTCGCTTCGCTTACAAAAAAACAGCGTTTATCAGCGTTAATCTGCGTCCTAAAGGATATGTTCCCACGCTCCACTTGGGGATGGCTGAGCAGTTACCTTCAGGTGTTCTAATTGACTTATTCTGAAGATTGTGGCATACTTTCAGCACAGGTCGAGAGGAGGGACACAATGGCAGGTCATAAGAGAGTGAATAGGCCTGGACTAACCACTGTTTACACCGCCTTCGGGCAACTGGAAGCACAGGTCATCAAAACCAAGCTGGAAAGCGCGGGCATCCCCGCTCTGCTGGACTACGAGAGCATTAGCGTCATCTATGGCATCACCCTGGATGGCCTGGGAGAGGTGCGGGTGATGGTCCCGGAAGCCCTGGCCCAAGAGGCCGAAGAGCTTCTGAGCCAGCCGCCGGATTGGCCGCCAGACGAAGCGCAGGACTGACCCTCCGCACTGAGAGAACAAAGCCGCTGCGGTGCTACGGGCCAGCCCGAAGGGCTTTGCTCTTCTCGCCCGCTGGCTTCAGCCTTGGGTTTTCGTTCGCCGAAGGTCTCCGACCGAGGCGAAAGGGAGGACATTTTGAGAACATCGAGATTTGCGACTCTCGTGATCTTGATAGTTGTCATGCTCGTTTTCTTCTATAAACTGAACGACTACCGAGCCTATCGAAATCAGATTCCACCAGGAGTTTCACTGGCTGGCATCCCCATGGGGGGCAAGTGGGAGGCCGAAGCGATGGAACTCCTGGCAGAAGCTATCTCGCAACCGGTGAAGCTGAACTACTTGAACGAGAGCCTTCTCCTCCACGCGCAGGATGTCGGCTTTCAATTCAAGGCCGACGAGATGCTAGAGGAAGTCAATAGCTCAAGAGCGGAGACTAGCTTTTGGCCGGCCTTCGCCGACTACATCCTGAGTGGCAAGCCGCCGCCCACGGACATTCCCCTCCGTGCCAGCTACGACGAGCAACAGTTGAAGGACTTCCTGGCCAGTATCGCCGATGAGTACGACCATCCGCTACAAGAGCCCAACGCCAACGCCGCCACCCTGGCCTTCGTGCCGGGCCGGCCCGACCAGCGGCTCGACATCGAGGCCTCTCTACCGCTGGTCGTTGCTGCGCTGAACTCGGCCACCGACCGCCAGGTGGATCTGGTGGTGAACCTGGGGCCGTCCCCGCGCGAGCCTGGCCTGTGGATGATGGGGCGGCTCGGAAGTGGAAACGGCATGATCGAGGGCATCCTGGCGGACTTTCCCGGCTATTACAGCGTCTACATCAAGCACCTGGCTACCGGCGAGGAGTTCAGCGACGACGCAGACGTGGCCTACGCCGGCATGAGCATCCTCAAGATCGCCATCGTGGTGGAGGCATACAAGCACCTGGAAGGCCCACCTGACGTAGACACGACCAAGATACTAAGCGAGACCATGACCCTCAGCGGGAACTACACCTCCAACCTTCTGCTGCGCGACACCATCGGCGACGGCGATGCTTACGAGGGCGTGCGACGGCTCAACGAGACGATGAAGCTCATCGGGTTGGTCAACACTTTCATGGCCACCCCCTACGACGAGGACGTTCTGCCGCAGCACATCAGCACCCCCGCCAACCAGCGCACCGACGTGAGCACCAACCCTGACCCGTTCATGCAGACCACGCCGCAGGACATGGGCCGCCTGCTGGAGATGATCTACCAGTGCGCCAAAGGTGGCGGCACGCTCATCGCCGCCTATCCCGACGAACTGACCCCCGATGAGTGCCAGGCCATGCTCGACACAATGTCGCAGAACCGCATCGGCGCGCTCATTGAGGCTGGGGCGCCGGAGGGGACACCAGTGGCCCACAAACACGGCTGGGTGGGAGACTCTCACGGCGACGCTGGCATCGTCTTCACGCCGGGCGGCGACTACGTGCTGTGCATCTACCTGTACCACACAGACTGGCTGGAGTGGGAGGTCAGCTCCCCGCTCATGGCCCGCATCTCAGAGGCCGCTTACAATTACTTCAATCGGTGACATTACCGATGGAGATCAGAGATTGGATATTGGTATCTTCTCAATCGTTTCTACCCATGGGCACAGAGCGGTGCTCCTCTCAGTGGCATCAGTGGTTCAACCCCGCGGCCTGGCCAAGTTCGATGAGATGGTGTAGCGAGGGGAGTTGGAGGTGGTTTATGAGAATGAGAGGGTGAAGATCTATCAAGTGAGAGAGTAAGGAGGAGCTACGCTTGACAGAATACATGCGGATGTGTTACAATCACAAATGGATTGGAGGTGTGTCATGTCCCTAACGGCTTCATCAGTGAATGTGTTGACCACCATCGCTCGTTCGATGGTTGTGGCACAAGAATACGCCAGTGTCGAGGAAGCCTTGCAGGCGATGGCCCTATCCGAGGTACGGCGCAAGGTCGCCTATTACCGGCGGCGCATTCGTGCACTGGAACGCAAGTACGGCGCCGACTTTGAGACTTTCAGCGCACAGCTCCGAGGTCGAGCTACTCCGGGCGAGGAGGACGATTGGCTGGCGTGGCGGTCGGCCAATCGCATGCTGGCTGACTGGCAAAGAACTTATGAGGAACTCCAACATGCCCGTGCTAGTGCCTGATCTTTTATCCCTCTTGCGGGCGCACCCTCTGGTCCAATCATTGCGCGTGCTCCACCACGACGAGACGCCGATGGGCAAGGTGGAACTGAAAGTGCGTTGCCGATTACCGGGTGGCTACCAGTTCCAGGTCTGGCTACACCACGAACCGACCTTTCAAGACTATGCGTATCAGCTTTTCAGTGACCGTCCTCTCTTGCGATGGGACAACGCGCCTCATTATCCCGATGCAGCCACTCATCCGCATCATTTTCACAACGAGGCTGGCGATGTCGGTACCTCACCGTTGCGTGGAGACCCCATCGTTGACCTACCTCATGTACTGGCGGAGATCAAGAAGTGGATGGCGAGTCGTTGAGCGGCAACCACCAGAATCACTGACCGCACTGAACAACACTGACTTGGAAGCTGAAGCGGCGGCCACTGAATGTGGCGCTCCCCTCAGTGTCGTCAGTGTTCTCTCAATGGCATCGGTGGTTCGACCCCGCCGGCCTGGCCAAGTTCGATGAGGTGGTGCGGCGAGGGGAGTTGGAGGTGGTTTATGAGAATGAGATGGTGAAGGTCTATCAGGTGAGGGAACAGGTTTAGCACCCACTATCTTGACGAGTGGGTAAAAGGGTGGTAAAATGGCAGCAAGAAAACAGCTCTACCTCATTTTACACCGTGAGATTTTCAAGAAAATGGCGATGATCTTCCAGGCAAATGTTGTAGAGTGATGCTTCAAGAAATGGAGGGAAAGTTCATGACCACAACTACTCTTCTCAGCCCCCGAGTGCAACAGGCGGTGCACATCATCCAGGAATTCGAAGCTCAGGAACGAGACCAATTCCTTAGTTTGCTTCCCAAGCTCCTGGGCATCTCCTCAGAAGACTATGGCTGGTTGAAGTTGGCCGAATCGGCTTTTGGGTTCTGGGACAATGAAGAGGATGCTATCTATGACCAACTGTAAGCAGGGCGACGTCATTCTGGTACCCTTCCCATTCACCGACCTGACGATGGTCAAACAACGTCCAGCTTTGGTGCTCTCAGCGGACTGGTTCAATACTTCCCGTGACGATTGCGTCGTAGCAGCCATCACGTCGCAGATTCCGTTTGAGCTTCAGCCTGACGAGTACCGGTTGTCTACAAGTGATCTGGTGGCAGGAGGATTGCCAAAGCCGTCGCTGGTCAGGTTGGGGAAGCTGTTCACCATGTCCAAGAATTTGCTCCGCAAACGACTAGGAACACTTCCGGAGGTCACTATGGTAGCTGTCCTCGAACAGATGGAACTGGTGTTCCATGAGCCAGTAGATGCCTGGTGACTTGACCGACATAGGACGCAAGGGTGCGCTTCTGCTGACGCCAGCCCAGGCTGCGCCCCTGCGTGCCCTGAGACTGGCGTTTTGTATCCGTTGGAATCACTGACCGCACTGAACAGCACTGACTTGGAAGCTGAAGCGGCGGCCACTGAACGTGGCGCCCCCCTCAGTGCTTTCAGCGTGCTCTCAGTGGCATCAGTGGTTCAACTTGCCTTGTGTTCGTGAACGGTGCGAAAGGAGATGGAGATGAGCGAGAAGAGGCATCCGAACAACGTACAGACCAAGAGCGGCGGCAACCGCAACTCACAAAAATCCCAAGAAGGAGGTAATGTCATGCGCGGCAGAAAAATGTCACTCGTTATCGCGATACTGGCCCTGGTTTCAGTGTGGGCGACATTGACGGTTTGGGCCGGGGATCCAGACTCCCCCGGTGCGCCTGGGGATACGTTCTGGTACACCCTGGAGGACATCTACGACCGCCTGAACGACGGCACGGCGGGGACGCAGAGTACCTTCACCGAACCCGTCGTCGCTCCTGGCACAGGCACCATGCACACCCTGAACGAGATCATGGGCAAGGCCCCGGCTGTGGACAACACCAATGGCGCAACCCAGACTCAAGTGCTGACTGGCACAGCCTACTGGAGCCTGCGCACCTCGGGCGGCACGTGGGGGCTGCAAACCGGCAGCATGACGGACAGGGAGGGGGATAATGCGTCAACAGCCCAGGGCCAGGCTGGAGGAGTGAACTACTTCGCCGCGCCGGAGGGGTACTATGACGGCGGTGACAGGGTATCTGCCACCGATGCCCAGGTCGTGGCCCTCGATACCGATATAACCGCAGGCAACATCAAGGACGGAGTCAGCATCTTGGGAGTAAGCGGCACGTTTACCGGCTGTGTGGGCTACGAGACTGGGGTACCTAAGACCGGGCAGACCGTATGTTGGGATGCCGATGGTAATTCGGTGGACTGCTCTGGCACCGGACAGGACGGCGAACACCAAAAAGGCGGCTCCTGGCCCGACCCGCGTTTCACGGACAATGGGGATACCATAACCGACAACCTGACCGGGCTGATGTGGGCAGAGAACGCGAACCTAGATGGCCAGAAGACCTGGGCCAATGCGCTTACCTACTGCAACGATCTGAGTCTGGGAGGATACTCTGACTGGCGGCTGCCCAACGTGCTGGAGTTGCTCAGCCTGATAGATTGGGAGGAGTACAACCCTGCTTTGCCGGGTGGTCACCCCTTCTCCGGCGTCCAGTCGAGCCTCTACTGGTCGAGTACTACCAGCGCGGGCAGTACGAGCGGTGCCTGGGGCGTGTACCTGGACGATGGCACCGTGAGCAACGGCAATAAGACTAGCACCTACTACGTGTGGCCCGTCCGTGGCGGACAAT
>CAYWWC010000050.1:0-18321 GCA_964461615.1 uncultured Anaerolineae bacterium | reverse complement strand
ATTTCGTTTGCTACCACAGCTTGAATTCGTCACAAGGGAGGAGATGCAGATTTGAGAGACAGAAACGTTAGCTTATTGATAGGGGTCATAATCCTGGCAGTGGCTGCCACCTGGGTGGCTTTGCCGACCAATCCGGGCCTTCACATTCACCTGGGCCCCATCAACTTCGATAGGGACATCAGTGTACACCAGGGATTGGACCTTCAGGGCGGAATGCAGGTGCTCTTGGAAGCAGACCTACCGGAGGGCCGGGAGATCGATCCCGGCGCTATGGAGGCAGTCAAGGTCATCGTCAAGAACCGCGTTGATGCCCTGGGTGTCGCCGAGCCTTTGGTCCAATCACAGGGCGACCGGCGGATCATCGTCGAGCTGCCGGGGGTGGAAGATCCTGAGTTGGCTATCGCTACCATCCGTGAGACGGGACTTCTGGAGTTCGTTGACGTGGGTAACACCTTCTTGCCGCCGGACACGGTGGTCGAAACCACCTTCGGCGGCGCGAGAGTCCCTACTGAACCAACCCCAACAGTAGAGATCACGGAGACGGCGACCGTCATTCCTACAGTGGCGGTTCCCCCCGCACAGGTTTTCACCACAGTGATGACGGGCAAGGAGTTGGACACAGTCAATGTCGCCCTGGATCAGTATGGCAAACCGGAGATTCAGTTCGCCCTGAAATTCGAAGGCGCCAGCATTTTCGGAGATTTCACTAGCCGCAACGTGGGCAGGTTCCTGTGCATTGTTCTGGACAAGCGAGTCATCTCCTGCCCCCGGATCCAAACCGTTATCCCCGACGGCAAGGCCCGAATTACAGGCGAGTTTACTTTGGAGGAAGCGAACAGTTTGAAGATCCAGTTGCAGTACGGCGCTTTGCCGGTGCCCCTGCGGGTGGAAACAACCCGCTCCGTCGGCCCGTCGCTGGGGCAGGACTCCGTGCAAAAGAGCGTCAGGGCTGGGGCCATAGGTCTGGCCGCTGTTCTTCTGTTTATGCTGATCTACTATCGCCTGCCAGGCTTTCTGGCCGCTCTGGCGCTTATCATCTACGCTTTGCTGAACTTCGCGCTTTTCAAGCTGATCCCGGTCACCCTGACCCTGCCCGGCATCACCGGTTTTCTCCTCTCCACGGGCATGGCCGTTGATGCCAATATCCTCATCTTTGAGCGCATGAAGGAGGAGCTGCGGTGGGGGCGAAGTCTGGCGGCGGCTATCGACGCCGGTTTTGATCGAGCCTGGACCTCCATCCGCGACTCGAACCTCTCTACCATCATCACCTGCGTCATACTCTACTGGTTTGGGTCAAATTTTGGGGCCAGCGTGGTCAGGGGCTTTGCCATCACCCTGTTCATCGGCGTGGTGATCAGCATGTTCACCGCAGTTACCGTCACCCGCACTTTCGTCATCTTCGTCTTCGACAGGTTCGGCGAGCGGCTGCAGGAGCGGAAGTGGCTGTTGGGGATTTAGAAACTAGAAATTAGAGATTAGAAATGGGCAGGCTGTCCAACATTCAACACCCAAAGGGGGCTTATGTTCAATATAATTGAGAAACGTCGTTGGTACTTCCTTATCTCAGCTCTGGTCATTGGGGCCGGGTTGATAGCCATGATCTATTCCACCGTGCAGTTTGGCACGCCGGTGCGTCTGAGTGTGGATTTCACGGGGGGCACTCTCTTGGAGCTGGAGTTCGAGCAGCCCGTTCAGCCGGGGGAGGTGCGCCAGGTCTTCGTGGACAGGGGCTACACTGACACCATAGTGCAGACCACAGCCGACGAGCGCACCGTCCTCATCCGCTCCGATTTTCTCGAATCGGAGACCAAGTCGGAGATCAAATCGGTGTTGGCGGATAGATACGGGTCGCTGGTGGAGCTACGATTCGAGGCTGTGGGCCCCACCATCGGCGGCGAGGTGACCAGGGCGGCAACCATGGCCGTGGCCACGGCCGCCATAGTCATTCTGGGCTTCATCGTCGTCGCCTTTCGGAAAGTGCCTAATGCCTTTCGCTACGGAGCCTGCGCCACTGCGTCCCTGATCCACGACCTCTTGGTAGCAATGGGCTTCTTCTCCATAATGAGCCTGCTACGTGGTTGGGAAGTGGATTCCCTTTTCTTGACGGCTATTCTCACCGTCATCGGCTTCTCCGTGCAAGACACCATCGTGGTCTTCGACCGCATCCGCGAGAACATCCCCAAGCGGCGGGGCGAGCCCTTTGAGATGATCGTCAACCGCAGCATCCTGGAGACTATACATCGCTCCCTGGCCACGCAGCTCAATGCCATCTTCGTGATGGTCGCCATTCTCCTCTTCGGCGGCGCGACCATGAAGCAGTTCATTGCCACATTGCTAGTCGGAATGCTCAGCGGCACCTATTCGTCCATCTTCACCGCCGTGCCGCTGCTGGTCGTTTGGGAGAAGGGCGAGGTGGGCCAGTTCTTCCGCAAATTGCGGAGGCGAGAGGCAGCGGCGTAAGGAATCCATGGTTAAAAACGGGGCTGAGATTCTTCTCAGCCCCGTTTCTGGTTTAGAGCAGGATTCACAGAATGTACAGATTATCCTGATCCGTACATTCTAAAAATCCTGCTCTAATTGACGCCCAAGCCCTTATGTGCTATGATACGGGAAAGAGCGGGAAAGGATAGACCATGGGTCTGATCGTGATTCGCTACGGCGAGATCGGCTTGAAGGGCAAAAACAGAGGGTATTTCGTCAAGCGGCTGCGCAGGAACATCAGAGACTGCCTGAAAAGGAATGATCTAACGGGCGAGGTGCGTAGCGTTGGGCAGCGGGTCTACGTGCGGGTCGAGGACGTGGAGCGGGCCGTCGAGAAGCTGCGGGATGTCTTTGGCATCGTGTCTCTGAGTCCGGCCCAGGAGGCGCCGGCTGACATTGAGGCCATCACGGTCGAAGCCCTGAAGGTGGCCCAGAGAGCTGGGCTGGACGAGAAGCGGTCTTTCCGAGTGCAGAGCCGCCGGGCCGACAAGGCTTTTCCCCTGATCTCGCCTGAGATCAACCGACTGGTCGGCGCTCATATCCAGGCGGCGACCGGAGCGCGGGTTGACCTTTCCAACGAGGCCGACCTGACCATTGGCATCGAGGTGCGGCGGGACCACGCGCTGGTCTATGGCCAGACGGTGGCTGGGCACGGGGGATTGCCCCTGGGCACCGAAAGTCGGGCGGTGGCGCTGATGTCCGGCGGCATTGATTCGCCCGTGGCTGCCTGGATGATCATGAGACGGGGGTGTGTGGTGATCCCCGTCCACTTCTGCCAGAGCGAGGTGGAGCTGGCCAAGTTCATGGACAACTGCGAAGCCTTGTCGCGTTACGCCTATGGCTGGAACATGCGCCCCATCGTACTAGATCACCACGAGGTCTTCGGCGAGACCTACGAGAAGCTCCGCAGCGTCGGTGCTGAGCGATGGACTTGCATCTTCTGTAAGCGCGCCATGCTCCAAAAAGCCAGCCAAATCGCCGACGAGCACAGGGCCAAGGCCCTGATCACAGGTGACTCCCTGGGCCAAGTGGCCAGCCAGACCCTGGACAATCTGGAGGCCCTCTCTTATGGCGTCGAGAAACCGATCCTGCGACCTCTCATCGGCCTGGACAAGACGGACATCATCGCCCTGGCGCGGCGCATTGGCACCTTCGAGATATCCATCCGTGAGGCCAAGTCCTGTCCATACGTGCCGCCCGACCCGCTGACCAAGGCCAGTTTGCCCAAGCTGAAGGCTATCCTGGAGAAGATGAGGAATGAGTAAGTGGGGAAGATCAAGGAACCTTTGCCGGTGAAATTGATAGCCAGCATCTTCACGGCCAGCGGGGAGTTGCTGGAGGAGGCTGCGGCCAAGTTAAGCCAGGAGCTCGGCCCCGTTGACTATGAGAGCGAGCTTCTGCCCTTTGACCATACCGCTTACTACGCGGCGGAGTTTGGGGAGAACCTGAAGCGGAGGTTTGTGGCTTTCGAGAAGCTCGTGCACCCAGGCCAACTGGCGGAGATCAAGCTGCTGACCAACGCTCTGGAAATGGAATGGGCGGTGGGCGGAAGGCCTCGCGAAGGAAAGCGACAGATCAACATTGACCCTGGCTACGTTTCCCACTCCAAGCTGGTCTTGGCCACCACCAAGAATCACGCCCATCGCATCTATCTGGGCCCCGTCCTGAGCCCGTCGAAGGGCCAGGGTATCTACGCCGAGGTGACGCTGCACTTTCGCGACGGCGCCTTCCGCGCCTGGCCGTGGACCTATCCCGACTACGCCAGCCCGCCTCTCATCTCCATCTTCAACCAGATACGAGCGCTATACATCAAGCAATTGCGCACAATATCCAATACCCAATAGCCAACGAGGTAAGTTATTCTTTGGCCAACAGTTGTACCTGCGAGGCCATGCTCTGGTAGTCCCAGCCTGAGGCATAGACGCGGATGGATGTGATGGTGGCGGGCTTGACATCCAGTTCCTCCATCAGGTTGGGCGACTCGTAAGGGTACCAGACGGAGTGAGGGGTCTTTTCGCCGTCTGAGATCTGCCAGTTTGCGATGGGGTCTTTGAAATAGAATCCGTAGGTCCAAAAATTATCGTTGCCGTAGGCGTCCTTGTAGTCCAGGTGAACCATAACAGGGAACTCAGAGCTCAACATGCCGGCACCCGGCAGGCTTTGGTTCAGCAGCCTGACAGAGATGTGCAGCTCCAGGGAGGTGAAATCGCGGACGTCTTTATCAATGACCTGGGTGATTCCTGTCTCGCCGTGGTTGGCAGCCTTCCCCATGCGCCAAAAACGCACTGCCTGGCGATCACCCACGATTAGGATTTCAGCTTTGCCGCTGACTTCCTCAGGATCGATTTGTTCGTGGTAGACTTCCCAGCCCACCGCTAGCGGCTCCTTGAAGTCGCCGTTAACGATGAGGTCTCGCTCCGCTGGCAGGGGACCTAGCGGCTCCCTGCCGATCTCCACCGTTGTCCTCTCTCCCCGTCCCAGCTCCACCGTCTTCCCCATGGCTATGACCTTCGCTCGGCCGTCGCGCACGGTCAAGTGGAACTCCTCGCTGCTCACTTCCACCGAGTAGCTCCCGTCCTCCTCCAACTCGACTGCGGCGTGGGGGGTTTGCACCTGGAACTTCAGGGGAGATACCATTGATGGCGCAACACCGATCCTGACCCTCCCCCCGGTCACTTCCAGAATGATGGTGTTGGGCTTGGAACTGAAGCTGAATCTGGGTGACTGCGCCCGGTGGATGATCACCCGGGTCTTGTTGTAGAGGTGCAGAGTGCTGTCTTCGAAGAACTCCAGGAAAGCCTGCGATGTGGCGTCGGTTTTGACAGTGGATTCTACCAGCACGTCGTCCTTGGTGCCTGTGACAGCAAAGGGTACGTCTGCCTCTGGTTCCTGCACCTGAACAGTGCCCCTGACGGCCGAAAGGGACGTCTCGTGCACCTGGGTAGCATTGATAATGTACCAGCGGATGCCCAGGGGAATGCCCGCCGCCAGAAAGCAGAATGTGGCGAAGGCCATAGAGAGGACTATCCATGCTAGTCGCTCAGGGTTCTTTTTTAAGCTCATCTTATCTCCACAGCCAGATCAATCTGGCTCTCCTTTCGTCCAGCCGATTCAGCCCCGCTTCGCCAGCCAGTTGCACCGCCTCGGCGTACTCTTCGGAAGTGATGCGGCGGTTCAGAGGAAGCAACTCGCGGGCCTTGTCCTGAGCTTGTCGAAGGGCCTTGAAACAGGGGCGATACTGATCCATGATGTTAAGGTAAGTATTAGTCGAGACCTCTTGGGCCAGGAACTTGACGATCTCGGCCGTGCCGGCCAGCCCCTCAGGAAGCACCAGGTGGCGCACCAGCAGCCCTCGCAAAGCCACCCTCCGCTCGTCCAGAACCAAATCCCCCACCTGGCGATGCATTTCCTTCACCGCCGCCTGATTGATTGCCGGGTAGTTCTTCACCTTGGAGTAGCGCAGCCCGGCGTCGGCATCGGCGTACTTCATGTCGGGCATGTAGATGTCAAAAACACCGTCCAACAGGGCCAGGGTCTTAAGAGAATCGTAGCCGCCGGTGTTGTAGACCAGGGGCAGGCGCAGGCCAGCCTCGGCGGCGATGAGCAGCCCGGCCAGGATCTGGGGCGCCACATGGGTGGGGGAGACGAAGTTGATGTTGTGGCAGCCCATATCCTGCAGCCGCAGCATCATGGCAGCCAACTCCTCAGTCTCCACCTCTCGCCCCTGGCCCAGTTGGCTGATCTCGTAGTTCTGGCAATACTGGCAGTTCAGGTTGCACCAGGAGAAGAAGATGGTCCCAGAGCCACCCCGCCCCACCAGGGGCGCTTCCTCCCCGAAGTGGGGGTTGCAACTGGAGACCACCGCCCTCTCCCCCGTACGGCAGACGGCGCCTTTGGTGCCCTCCCTGCGGTTCACGCCGCACTCCCTGGGGCAGACGTCGCACGCCTCCAGCCGCTTGTATGCCTCCTTGACTCGTTCCTTTAGTTGGCCGGAGTGAAGGAGGTTTAGGTATGCGGGTTCGAAGCTACACATTTTCTTTCTCATTCAGACAACAAGTGATCGACAGTGTTCAACTCTCATCAACGCGAGGCAGCACGTCTGGCTTGCATGTCTTCGTATTGTCGGCGCACCTTAGGGTTTTCCCTGAGTTCCAAAGAGCGTTTGAAGTGAGATTCTGCCTCAACGTGATTGTTACGTCTTTCAGAATAGGCATTTTGGACCTACCGCACCCGCTCCTCGGCTCTCTGGATGACGTCGCTTCGCTTAATGACGGCTTCCAGTTCAGCGACCGTCGCCTCGTCCAGCGGCACCGGTTCGTGGTGCTCCAGAATCTCTCGCACCCGGTCCGCCGCCCGGTCGCCCAGGGTGAGCTGCCCACCGGCTTCCCAATCCCCCCGATTCTTCCGGTCGAGCAGTCTGGGGAACCAGTTATTACGGAAGTGCCGCAAGGTGTGGTCTTGATCCACAAAGTGGCCGCCGGGGCCAACCCCGTCAATCACCTCCAGCGCCAGTGTCTCTTCCGTAACCTCGACCCCCCGCATGAAACGCTTGACCAGGCCCGCGATCTCGTCCATGCTGACCAACATTTCATAGGAGGCGGTCAGTCCCGACTCGATATAGCCAACGTCGTGGATCAGGTTGCCGCCGCTCAAGGCCGTGATCAACATTGACAGCGCGCCTTCGGCTGCGGCTTGCTGATCGAAGTTCTTGGCATCGGAGCAGCCAGCGAAGGAGAAGATGGGCAGATCGTAGTAGTGACACATCTCGCTGAAGGCCGCCATCGCCAACATGAACTCAGGTGCAGCGTAAGAAATGAGCCCCTGGGACATATCCATGTACAAGATACCGCCAGCACATACCACCGGCGCGCCTTCCCGAATCAACTGGCAGATCAGCAATCCGCTGATCTGCTCAGCGTTGGCCTGCAACAAAGCACCAGCTACCGTCACGGGAGCCGTGCCGCCGATCAGCATCCCCGGCGTGTAGACCACCGGCAGTCCCTTTCCAGCGATGTAGAGCAGCTTTTCGCAGCTTTCCTCCGCATGCGTCAGCGGCGAGATGGGCTCGCTATAGAGGGCGCAGAACGGATTGCGCCGCAACGCCTCGGCCCCACCCGCCACCGCCTCGGCCATCTCGATGATATCCTCCAGGTTCTGAAGGCTCCATGCGGTATAAACGATGGGCTTGACGGTGTTGCTGACCATCGCCCGGAAGTGGTGCAGGTCCGAAATCGTGTCGGTCACGTCGGAGGCGATGCCCATGCACATCAGAAAGTCGATGTTGGACAGCGCATCTACCAGGCGCGCGACGTTGGCCACGTCGGCCAGCACCGCCTGCCGCCGTTCTCCGGTGTAGGCATCGAGGACGAAGGGTGTGTCGGAACCCGTGCCGTAGTACCCCTTGTGGCCTTCCAGAAACATCGCCGCGTCGCCATTTCGGTCGCACATCACCACCCGATTAGGTGCGATACGGATGGCCCATTCGATCAGGTGAGGCGGGATGCGCACTCGCTCTCCGTCGAGCCAACAGCCGGCCTTGGCCAGGAGTTCTCGTACCTCGGGAACCACAACCCGCACACCAGTCCGACGCAAGAGTTCCAGTGTCGCCTGATGCACTTGCGCCTTCTGGTCATCGCTGAGTACCTGCATGCCCGGGGTACTCTGGATCACATGATTACTGTTGATCATTATATATTCCTCCGCAAACTATTGTAGATGCACTCACGCCAACCTGAGGCTCAAAGCCCCGCCCTCGGGCCGCCCCGGGGACGGAGCTCAGAGCTTGAGTTAACATTTATCATGAAGCACTTACAGCAAAATCACCCACCTGAGCATTCTCGATAGCCCGCAGCAGATCCTGGGGATCCAGGGCCAATCCGGCGTCAGGGCGGCCAGAGCTGATGAACGCTTGCTCCAGCACCAAGACTCCCTGGTCCACAAAGGCGGCAATGTCCTTCCGGCGAAAGCCGACCACGGACACAGCTCCGACTTGGAAGCCGGTCACCCGTTGCACGTCTCGCTCCGACGCCATAGCGATATCTTTCTCGCCTAGGGCATCGGCCACCTTTTTCAGGCTCAACTGTCTGTCGCCAGGGACCACCACCAGGGCGAAATCCCCCTTCGACCTCGGCGAGGATTCTCGCTTCACGATCATGGCCTTCACTACCCAGCCCACTGGAATGTTCAGGTCTTCAGCCACCCCCTCTGCCGTGTATTGTTTGCGAGCGTGCTTGTGATATGTGTAGGGAACACCTTTTGCCTCTAGGGCGCGCATGACCATTGTCTTGCCCATCGGTAGCCTCCTGAGTTGGTGGGTTGGTGAACTGGTAAGTTGGTAGATTGGTAGTTGGGTTTTCCAATCTGCCAGTTTCCCAGTCTACCAACTTACCAGTTTCTACACTATGCCAGAGATACCTTCTCCTCCGCTCTATGTCGTTCGTCGGCCTGGGCTATGATTTCCTTCAGCCTGGCCTCCACGTCCTCGGGGATGGGCTCGGGCTCGTAGGTCTCGATCAGGTTGATGACCTTTTCGTGCACCCGATCACCCAGCGTCTTAGACCCGGCCGCCTCCCAATCATCAACCTTGGCTCGGTCGATAAGCTCCGGCTGCCAGAACTCTCTGAAGTGCCTGAAGGTATGCTTCTCGCCCAGGAAGTGGCCGCCGGGGCCTACTTCGGCGATGACATCCACAGCCAGGGTTTCCTCATTCACGGGGATGCCGCCCATGATGCGCTTGACCATGCCGATGATCTCATTGGACATGACCAGCATATCGTAGGAACCGACCAGGCCGGACTCTATGTACCCCACGTCGTGTATCAGGCTGGCCCCCGACAGAGCTGCCGTGGCGATGGAAATCGCGCCCTCGATGGCTGCCTGTTGATCGGCAGACTTAGCATCGCTGCAACCTGCCGTAGAGAACATGGGCAGGCCCAACCATTTGGAGATCTCGGTCAATCCCGCGCTGAGCAGCGATAGCTCCGGCGCGCCGTAGCAGTAGGTAGTGGTGAGCATATCCATGATGGTCATCACTCCTCCCATGATCACGGGCGCTCCTTCTTTTTTCAGTTGAGACATGACGAGGCCCGACAGGGTCTCGGCCAGGGCCTGCACCAGAATGCCGGCCATGGTAGCCGGCGCCGTTCCGCCAGCGCTGGGGCAGGGAGTTATGATAGCGGGGATGCTCTTCTCAGCCGCGAAAAGCACTTTCCCCACCGCCTCCTTGGTATGCTCCAGGGGCGAACTGGGCTCGGTGTAGATCACAAAGAGAGGGGCCTTCTTGAACTCATCCTCGCCACCCACTACTTCGCAGGCCATGTGGTACTGATCGGCCAGGCCCTCTGCATCCACCGCGGTGACGACCAGCGGCTTGGTGATGCCCTGGAGCGCGGCCAGGAACTGATGCCGGTCGTAGGTGCCGATGGGCACGTCCGAGGTTAGCCCCAGAGGCATGTAGAAGTTGATGTGGGGCAGGGAATCGGCGATCTTGGCCGCGTTGTAGCTGTCTTTGTAGGTGTAGCGCCTGCGTACGTTGTCGTAGGGATCGCGGATGAAGGGGGTGTCTGAACCCGTGCCGAAGTTGATGTGGTTCTTTTCCAGGATGACCTTCTTCGAGCGATCCCGCCCGGCTAGAACAATCCTCGATGGCGCATCAGCCACAGCCTCCTCGACCATGGCAGCGGGAATATGCACCAGATTGCCGTCGCTGATGTAGGCCCCCTCATCCCGCAGAAGCTCCAGACCTTCCTCGTGGTAGACCCTGACTCCCGTCTGCCTCAGCACCTCCAGGGCGCTGAAGAAGATCTCCTCGATCTGGCCCTCGGAGAACATGCGAAACTGGGGGGTGTTATTCACTTGGTAGTTGACTCTCATAATCTTTTCTCCTTTGTAACTACTTGGTCTAGCTAGCGGTTGAAACCGCGCCTGAAGAGCTAAAGCTGGCTGTCCACCTGCGTGGACAGGAGCGCCCACGTAGGTGGACGCTCGGCTGCAAGCCCATTAGAGGCGATTTCAATCGTTAACTAGCTAGCGTATGAACTGCATCTGCTGCACTTCGCCGCCTGGAGGGATGACCAGGAACTCGCCTCCCAACTGCTCCAGCGATTCGGGGGCCGCCAAGAGCCCACGGACGAACGAGTCGGACCCTAGCCGCTCTTCGTAGCGCATCCCCCAGCGTTCCTCGCAGAAGCGGGCCACCTCCAGCGCCACGGGGCGATATTCCTCCAGCTCGGCCTGGCCGTGGGCCACGAAGATCAGACGGCGATAGTTCTGGTACTGCTGATCCATCAACCATTCGGCCCTGGACTGTCCGTACTTCTCCTGGTACTCCCGATACTCTTTGAGGGGATGGCTGCCGCTCTCCAACCAGCCCTTGGTCAGGTAGTAGGTGCCGGGAACGGCATTGAACTCCTCGATGTAGGTCTCGTAGGAGCCCAGGAGCAAGGCGATGCAGTCATCGGCCCGGGGGATCACCAGGGTGTGGGGGCCAGCCTGCAACCCGACCAACCCATTGCCGCACAAGCCATAGCCCAACAGCACCAACGAGGGATCGGTCAACGCATCGATTTCGGCTTGCAGGCTGGCGGGCATTGTCTGTGGCACCCGGTGCAGGCCATAGTCCATGTAAATCGTTCGTGGCCTGGTGTTGTCCAGCAGCTCCTCGATGAGGCTCTCCAGCACCCGGCAGGCGATGATGACAACAGGCGGCATCAGTATCTAACCTCCAGTTCATTACGCAGCGATGTTGACCCTCCCCCTAGCCCCCTCCCTGCCAGGGAGGGGGGATAAGCTTCTGTCTCCCTCCCCCTCAAGGGGGAGGGCTGGGGTGGGGGTGAAGTCTTGACGAGCTTAAGCCTGCCCAGCCTGAACTGTCAAGGTCAAACCGGACATGGTTGGGCCAGTGCAGATTCCCTTGGCGAGCTGCGGGGGGCCCGCCCCCCCCCCCCCCCCCCCCACAACGCGGGAGGGAAAAAGAAAAAAACCACACCCCCCCCCGAGGGGGCGGGGCGGCGCGGCGGGCGGGGGCGGGGGGGGGGGGGGGGGGGGCCCCCCCCCCCAAGTCTAAGCGATCTCAGCCGACAAACGACTTGGCCAAATCCACAGCCGCCGGAGCGCTGGAGGCACTGCCATCGGCGCCGATCTGCTCGGCGAAGTCGCTGGTCACCGGGGCCCCGCCGATCATGACCTTGACCTGGTCCCTCAGGCCGGCCTCCTTCAGGGCATCAATGGTGCGGCCCATGTTGCGCATGGTGGTGGTCAACAGAGCTGACATGCCCACGATGTCGGGATTTTCCTTCTTCACTGCGTCCACGAAGGCATCGGGGGTCACATCGGTGCCCAGGTCAACGATGTGGAAGCCAGCCCCCTCCATCATCATGGCTACCAGGTTCTTGCCGATGTCGTGCAGGTCGCCTTCTACCGTGCCCATGATGGCTTTTCCCACAGCTAGGGACTCGCCCTCGGCCAGCAGCGGCTCCAGTACGGCCATGGACCCCTTCATGGTGCGGGCCGACAGCAACACCTCTGGCACGAACATCCGCCCAGCTTTGAACTCGACGCCCACGTAGTCCATGCCGGGCATCAGCCCTCCCTGCAAGATCTCCTTGGCCACCAGGCCCTCGTCCAGAGCATCCTGCGTCAGTCCGGCGATCTCATCGTCGTCGCCTTGGATCACTGCCTTCGAGATTTTGTCTAGCATCTTGCTCATTGTTTCCTCCTTAAAATTTGAGTTTTTATTGGGCGTTTTCAAACCTTGTGGTAGGGGCGAGGCTATCTTGCCCCCTTAGCCTGCTTTTCGCACTTCCCGCTATACTCTCTGTCTCCAAAAGCGTTTTTGAGGTTGGAGTGGAGCCTTCAGGCGGGTTTGAGAGTCTGATATCCGGCTAAAGCCTCTACTCCTGTTGATCCGGATAGGAATTTCAAAGGTGCGAAATGTAGGCTTAGGGCAGGGGAAACCCCGCCCCTACTCAGCTACGCGCGCTTCGGCGGCGGCCACTATCTCTTCGATCTGGGCCGGCACGTCTTCGGGCAACGCAGGCGGCTGATATGTATCCAGTATCTCTGTCAGTCTCTCCTGCACACGATCGCCCAGGGTTTTGGACCCGGCCGCCTCCCAATCGTCCACTTTGCTGCGATCCATCAGCTCTGGGAGCCAGAATTCCCTGAAGTGCCTGAAAGTGTGCTTCTCGCCCAGGAAGTGACCGCCGGGGCCAACATCGTGAATGGCGTCCACGGCCAGGGTCTCGGGTGTGACCTCGATACCCTGCCTGATGCGCTTGGTGAAGCCGATGGCCTCGTTCATCATCACCAACTGCTGTAGCGAGCCTGTCATGCCGCTCCCGGTGTAGCCCACGTCATGGCACAGGTCGCCGCCGCTGAGACCGGCGAAGAACACTGAAAGGGCACCCTCCAGGGCCGCTTGCTCATCAATCACTTTGGAGTCAGTGCAGCCGCCGGTGGTCCACAGCGGCAGTCCCACGTGGTGGGCCAACTCGGTGAGTCCAGCCTGGAGCAGAGACAGCTCCGGTGCACCGTAGGCCAGGATAGCGTGTTGCATGTCCATGATGCTGACCACGCCACCCATGAAGAAGGGCAACCCCGGCGAGATGAGTTGGGCGATCACCAGACCCATCCACGATTCAGCCGCCGCCTGGACCAGGATGCCGGCCATGGTGGCGGGGGCCGTCCCGCCCGCGCTGGGGCACGGGGTGAAGATCAGGGGCACGCGGTGTTCAGCCGCGAAGATCAGCTTGTTGAGAGCGTCCTCGCTGCTCACCAACGGAGAGAGCGGCTCGCAGTAGTGGACGTAGTTGGGCCGCCTCTCGAAGGCCTTCTGCCCACCAGCGGCGGCCAGAGCCATCTTGTGGATATCCTCGCCGTCCTCCCAGTCGTATGACCAGGCCACGATGGGCTTGCTGGTGTTGGGGAACATCTCGGCGAACTCATGGGTGGCCCCCAGGCGGGGGTGGACATCGCTGATGGTGCCCAGCGATTCGCAGAAGTCTATGTTGGGAAGCGCATCGCACACCCTGGCCACGGCGCTGGCGTCCTTGCGCAGGTACTGGCGCTGCTGGCCGGTGTACGGGTCGAGGAAGTTGGGGCAGGTGGGACCCGGGCCATAGTATGGCCTGCCAGCGCCAATGTGTATGTTCTTCTCCGGATCGCCGTCCCGCGCCCAGATGGTGAAGCTGCGCGGCGCAGTGGAAAGGGCCTGCTTCACCATGTAGGACGGGATGCGCACCCGGAGATCTTCCACGCTGGCCCCGTTCTCGCCCAGGATTTGGCGGGCTTCATCATTGTGCACATTTAGCCCGATCACCTCCAGCACCCTCAGAGCAGCCTGGAACATCTCCTCCAACTGGTCATCGGATAGAAGGCGGAACTGCGTGCCAGCGTTTGTCTGGTAATTAACTCTCATAGAGCACTCTCCTTTGTTTGATATTGGGTATTAGATATTGGATATTGGGAATACTACCTCCTACCGCGCCCCCCCTCAGTCCCCCCCAACCCTGGGGGGGAAGTTGGCTCCCGATGCTCTACGGCTGGCGCTCCGCGGCTTTCAGTCGCTTGCGATAGGCTTTGATCCACCGCGAGCCCCATTCGTCGCGTCCCATCGCAAGGTCGGCCGCCAGGATTGCTGTAGCTACCTGCTCGTGCAGCGGGTTGACGATGGGACAGGTCAGACCGGCGTGGATGGCCATGACGATGAAGGCGGCGTTGATGCCACTGCGGTCGGGCATGCCAAAGGAAATGTTGCTGGCTCCCATGGTGATGTTGACCCCGAACTCCGCGACGATCATCTCGATGGCGTCCAGGGCGATCTTCGCGGCGCGGTGATCGGCCCCCAGCGTCAGCGCCAGCGGGTCGATGGCGATGTCCGCCGGGGAGATGCCCAGCTTGCCCGCCCGCTCGATGATCTTCCCCGCCACGGCGAACCGCCCCTCCGCTGTGGGAGGGATGCCATCGTCGTCCATGCACAGGCCGATGACAGCCGCGCCATACTCCTTCACCAGCGGCAGCACGCTCACCAAGCGCGACTCCTCGCCATTGACCGAATTGATCAGGGCCTTGCCGTTGTAGACTTTCAGCCCTGCTTCCAGGGCCTCCCCATCGGCGGTGTCGATGCACAGCGGCGCATCGGTGACCTCGCGCACGGCGTTGAGGGCTTGGACGAGCAGCGCTGGCTCGTCGGCGCCGGGGACGCCGACGTTGACGTCCAGGATCTTGGCTCCCGCTTCGACCTGGGCCACAGCGTCTCGCCGCACGATGTCAAAGTTACCCTCTTGCAGCGACGCCCCCAACTTCTTGCGCCCCGTCGGGTTGATCCGCTCGCCGATGATGACGCAAGGTCGGTCTCGACTGATGAGTACTTCCTTTGTCTTGGAGCTGATAACAGTTGTTAGATTCTCTGCCATTTTTCTCCCTTTACCAGTTGATCTATCGAGGCTGTCAGACATCAGGCTCTCTTCCTACACTTCCATCTTTTTCCAGCGCCCGCCCCGGAAGCGCAGGAAGAAGATGGTCCCGCGCACCACTTGGTCCATGGACATAGACAACCAGGCGCCGCTGAGTCCCATGCCCAGCGCTAAGGTCAGCAAGCTCGCCACCGACACCCGGATGATCCATACGCCCGCGGCGGTGACGTACATGGGGAAGCGGGTGTCTCCCGCGCCGCGCAGGTTGCCGGCGAAAACCATCGTGGCTGCCAGGAATGGCTGGGTAAACCCGACCATGCGCAACGGCGTCACGGCCATCTGGACGACCATCAGGTCATCGGTAAACAGTCTGGTAAGTTGCTGAGGAAATAGGATGAAGACCAGTCCCATCACTGCCATCAAAGAGGCGGCCATTTGATAGGTGAGGTAGCCACTCCGCTCGGCCCGTCTGGGGTCGCGAGCACCCAGGCCCTGACCGACCAGCGTCGTTCCTGCCATAGAAAAACCAAAGCCAGGCATAAACGAGAGCGACTGGATGCGCAGCGCCACGACATGGGCCGCCACAGCCACCGTGCCTAGACTCGCGATCACCCGCAAGAAGGCAAGCATACCCAGGCTCATCATCAACTGCTCGCCCCCTGAGGGCAGGCCGACCCGCAGGACTCGCCTGATGATCCCAAAGTCTGGTCGCAAATGCCTCAACTCCAGTTTCAGGCCGGAGCGACCTTTGAGCAGGATGCCAACCACTAGCAATCCGCCCACCGAACGCCCCACAAAAGCCCCCAGCGCGGATCCTGCCACGCCCAGCTTGGGCAGTCCGAACGGCCCGTTGATCGCTACCCAGGCCACGACGACGTTCAGCACATTTACGACAGCCATGACCTTCATTGCCGTACGCGTGTCGCCCGCGCCGCGCAGACAGGCATTGCCCACGACTAACACCACCGTCGGCACCAAGGCGCTCGACACGATGCGCAAATAGGTCACACCTTGTGCTAGCACATCTGGCTCGGCGCCCATCAGCGCCATAGCCGGCTCGGCGAACAGCAGGCCCAGCACCGTTACCGCCAGGCCGATGCAGAAACCCAGCAGCACCGACTGGCGGAGTGTCCGGTTGGCTGTGTCCCAGTCTTTGCCCCCCACTGACCGTGCCACCAGCACTGTTGAGCCAGTGGAGACAGCGCCACTGAGTGTAAAAATCACATATACCCATTGGTTGGCCAGGCTCACTGCTGCCAGCGCCGATGCGCCCAGATGGCCCACCAGCATCGCGTCGACGAGGCCCACCATCATGCTCAGCAGTTGCTCGCCCGTGGCTGGCAGCGCCAGTTTGAACACCTCTTTACGAAGTTCTTCTTTGTCGCCCCCCCGATTCTTGCGTGCCTCACGTATCTGTCGAACCCGCAGTTTTGCATGAGCAACAGGGCCGGTCAAGTTACCTGCTCCATTTCTACCCATTTCCCTGGGCCAAATGCTTGATAGTATTTCCTACACTTCCACCAGTTTCCAGCGCCCGCCCCGGAAGCGCAGGAAAAAGATAGTCCCACGTACCACATGATCAGTGATCATGCCTAGCCAGGCGCCGTTGAGTCCCATACCTAGCGTGAGACTCAGCAAGGTCGCAATCGGCACACGGATGCTCCAGACGCTCGCGCTGGTAATGTACATGGGAAAGCGAGTGTCTCCCGCGCCACGCAGGTTACCGGCGAAAACCATCGAGGCTGCCAGTAATGGCTGGGTAAACCCGACGATGCGCAACGGCGTCGTAGCCGTCTGGACAACCGCTGGGTCATCGGTAAACAGCCCGATGAGCTGCCGAGAAAACAGGATAAAGACCAATCCCATCACTGCCATCAAAGAGGCTGCCAATTGATAGGTGAGGTAGCCACTCCGCTCGGCCCGTCTGGGGTCGCGAGCGCCCAGATACTGGCCGACCAACGTCGTCCCTGCTATGGCAAAACCAAAGCCAGGCATAAACGAGAGCGACTGGGCGCGTAGCGCCACGGAATGGGCCGCCACGGCCACCGTGCCTAGACTGGCGACCACCCGCATGAAGGCCATCATACCCACGCGCATCATCACCCGCTCGACTCCTGTGGGCAGGCCGATGTGCAGGACTCGCCTGACGATCTCGACGTCTGGTCGCCAATGCCTTAAATCTAATTTCAGGCCGCCGCGACCTTTGAGCAGGGTGCCGATCACCAGCAGTCCTCCCACCCCGCGCCCCACGGCAGCCCCCAGCGCCGACCCTGCCACGCCCAGCTTGGGCAGTCCGAACGGCCCGTTGATCGCTGTCCAGGCCACGACGACGTTAAGCACATTGACGACAGCCATGACCTTCATTGTCGTACGCGTGTCGCCCGCGCCGCGCAGACAGGCATTGCCCACGAACATCACCGCCGACAGCGCAAAGACGCTCGATGCGACGCGTATATAGCGCACACCCTCTACCAACACATCCGGCTCGGCACCTATCAGCACCATAGCCGGATGGGCGAACAGCAGGCCCAGCACCGTCGCTGCCAAGCCGATGCCCAAACCCACCAGCAGCGACTGGCGCACTGTCCGGTTGGCTGTGTCCCAGTCTTTGGCCCCAACTGACCGCGCCACCAGCGCGGTTGAGCCGGTGGAGATGGCGGCAAAGAGCGTAACAGCCATGAACGTCCACTGCGTGGCCAGGCTCACCGCTGCCAGCGCCGATGCACCCAAATGGCCCACCAGCATCGTGTCAACGAGTATCACCATCATGCTCAACAGTTGCTCGCCCGTAGCCGGCAGCGCTATTTTGAGCACCTCTTTGCGGAGTGCTTTTTTGTCGGGCGCCCGATTCCTACGCACCTCGCGTATCTGTCGAATCCGCGATCTTGCACGAGCAACAAGGTCGGTCAAGTTAGCTGTTCTATTTCCACCCATTGAATTGTCCGTGATATACTTGTTTAGCGTCTAACGGGAGGCCGCTGCTACTGGCAGTTTCAGGGAAGGTGGAGCCTTTCCAGATTGCTGCCACCGAACCCTGGATCAAATGCTTGATAAGTACACCGCTGGTTGCGAAGAGGGAACCCGCTAACAGAACGGCGATGGTGCCTGCCCAGGGCCTTCCTGGCTAAGTCGCATCATTCAAGACGAATGTTCCACCACGAAGGCCTGCAACTGACGAGCTGTCGTCGCATCCAGCGGCGGGTCCTGGTGCTCGGCTAGCAGCTTCTGCCAACGCTGGTGAGCGCGAGCCGCCGCATCCTGCCGGCCACCTTCCAGCCCGCCCCGGTCACAGACCGCCGGCATCCAAAACTCGCTGCGGCAGCGCTTTATCGTGTGCGACTCCATCAGGAAGTTGCCGCCAGGCCCGACTTTAGCGATCACATCGTAGGCCAGTGTTTCGGGGGTAACGGCGATTCCACGTCGGAAG
>CAYWWC010000049.1:0-18357 GCA_964461615.1 uncultured Anaerolineae bacterium | reverse complement strand
CCATTCGAAAGTTGTCCCTTTTCGTAAATCGTTAGCTGAGATCATGTTTTGTCTTTCCTCCCGAATATGCTCTCTCTATGGGCTGTCCCGCATGACAAACAGCGGAGCTAGCCGCCAACGGCGCGTTAGAGAGTCGCGTCTCTTCGTCCGGCACTTCGTTCAGGCTACTGCAAGCATCAGTTCGGCACGCTCTCCTGTGGCCTCATTGATAACTAAAAGTCTGCCCGTGTCCTCACGCCATAGTTGCTCGTTCGCGTTTAATAGCTCGATGCCGTAGACCGTTCCATCGGGGGCCATGTCCACGACTAACTCGTCGCTGATCCGAATTGTCTCCACTTCGGCTTGCTTCTCTTGAAATCGAACGTAGGCAATGTTATAGCGGGGATCATACGCGAGTCTCATGGTGCGGTCTCCCAACTGATTATAAGCGCACCCCTGTTCGCTGTCAAATCAAACCATGCTCTCCTGCGGCTACGCCCCTTTCTCATCAATCCAACGAGCAGCCGCAGTGGGCAGTCCAGCCAGGGGGCCGCGCTGCACGGTGCAAGCGGGCAAGGAATCGAGGAAGGCCCGGCCGTAGGATTTGGTCTGGATGCGCTTGTCCAGGATCACCACCACGCCCCGGTCAGTCTTGCTCCTGATGAGCCGGCCAAAGCCCTGACGAAGGCGCAGGATGGCCTCTGGCAAGGCATATTGCGTGAAGGGCTCATCGAAGGTCTCGCTGCGGGTGGCGAAGACGGGGTCGCTGGGCACGGCGAAGGGCATCCTGGCGATGACCAAGCAACTCAGGGCCTCGCCCACCACATCAATGCCCTCCCAGAAACTGCGAGTTCCCAACAGCACAGCCCGCGGAGTGGTGCGAAAGTTCTCCAGGAGCTGCTTGCGAGAGCCACCGCCGCCCTGGGTGTAGACTACGATCTCATTCTCGGCCAGGGGGCGGGAGATGGCTTTGGATGTGCTACGCAGTTGGCTATAAGAGGTGAACAGCGCCAGAGTCCGCCCTCGCGTGGCCCGACAGAGGTCAATGAGGGCCTTCTCCACGGTTCTCTGGTAATAGGACTGGTAAGGCTCTGGGATGTCGGTGGGCAGGTAGAGAAGGGTGGAACTGGCGTAGTCGAAGGGAGAGCCGACGGCAGCTTCCTCCGCCTCCCACGCGTTCAGCCGCTCCCGGATGTAATCGAACTCGCCCTCGGTGCGCAGGGTGGCCGAAGTGAGAATTGCGCACTCCTTGGGCATGAACAGATGCTTCTGCACCAAAGACCCCACGTGGAGGGGGGCAGCGTGCAGCGAGATCTCCCCATCCTTGGCGCTGACCTCGGCCCAATAGATGTCCGCCGATGACGGCTGGACGATGAGGACGTTCATATGCGAATACAGCTCCCGAATGCGACTGCTGTAGCTAAGCAACTCTTGCAACAGGTCTTCTTGATCCGGAATATCTTCGGCCAGGAACCCTGGCCCATCATCCAGCCCGCTGGACAGGCGTTCCAGTCCCTCGCCGATGCTAAACAGATGCCGGGATAGGTTGTCCCAGGCGATCTCCACGTTGGCCCAGGCGGGCTGCACACGGATGCCTCCCGTCAGGCGGATCACCTGGTTATAAGACCCCTTGCTTTGGCTATGCTCTTCCAGGAAGGCGTTCAGTCTGTTGAAGAACTGGTAAAGGAGTCGTCGGACGGCCTCTACCTCCCCCTGTAAACTGTTAATATGGCGCTCTAGCTTTTCTTTGACGTCTTTCGGCGCCCTGCCATGATAACGGGCCAGGATCCCGGCCAGGAACCCCACCGGCTGCCCCTTACCCAGGTTTTGACTCAACCCATTCAGCAGCCGCTCCATCTGCTTCCGACGGACGACGAAGCTCAGTTGGCGGGTAGTGTTCGCCTCCAGGTGGTGCGCCTCGTCTACGATGAGGTAGCGGTACTTGGGCAGAACGCGATTCTCGACCGCTACGTCGGACAGGAGCAAGGCATGGTTGACCACGATGAGGTGGGCCCGCTCCGCCTCCCGGCGGGCTCCGTAGAAGAAACACCTGTCTTTCTTGCGGTAGCTACATTGATCGGACAGACAGGTCTCCGCATCAGCGCAGACCCGACTCCAGATGGCCTGCTCCTTGTAGTTGGGCATGAAGAGCTCAGCCCGGTCGCCGGTCACAGTGCTGGGCAGCCAGACCAGAATCTTGGCCAGCAATCGCATCTCCTCGATCGAGGAAGGCCCGCTGCGGCGAAAGGCAGCCATCCGGCGCAGGCAAATGTAATTGCTGCGTCCCTTGAGGAGGGTTGCTTTGAACTCAAAAGGTAGGAGGCGCTGCAGGTCGGGGATGTCCTTCGCATAAAGTTGATCCTGCAAATTGATGGTGTTGGTGGAGATGACCACTCGCTCCCCGTTCTGGGCGGCGAAGCAGGCGGCGGGCAGGAGATAGGCCACAGATTTGCCCGTGCCTGTGCCCGCTTCCACCAGCAGATGGTGGCTCTCGTTGAAGGCCTGGGCCACGAGCCTCAGCATCTCCACCTGTTGGGGGCGGTACTCGTAGCCGGGGAAATTGCGAGCGAAGAGCCCTCCATCCTCCAGCATGGCCGCCAGCTCGTCTGCGTCCACGGGCTTTCGCTCAGGGGATGGCTTCAAAGCCCGCCCTTCTTCCCTGGAGATGAGGCTCAGCGAACCCTTGCCGTCCAGCGCCCTTTTGGCCAGCAACTGTTGGCCGATGCTGCCCGCAAAAGCCGAGCGAGCCTTGGTGCGCTCCAGGTCGCGGAAAACTTGGCGGAGGGGCCAGTTTATCCGCGTTGCCAAGCGATTGATCTCCTGAATGACGCTCATATCCAGTTTTGATGCCTGTTCCACCAGAGCCAGGAAAAGGTCCTTGGTGGCCACCGCGTCTTCCAGGGCGCGGTGTCGAGTGGGAAAGCGGATGTTCAAAGCTTCGGCCAGCTTCCCCAGGCTGTAGCGAGCGACGTGGGGCAGAAGAATACTAGCCAGCTCGAAGGTGTCAATGGTGCGATTGCCTAGAGAAAAGCCCTGGTGCTTGAGGAATCTCAGGTCAAAGGACACACTGTGGCCAACGATGGGATAGTCCTTGATGAAGCTCAACAAGGTTCCGCTGACCGAGGGGAGAGACGGGGCAGAGTCTACGTCTTCTTGAGTGATACCCGTCAACTGCTGGATGTTGTAGGGGATGGGGCGCTGGGGATTGACCAAGCTAGACCACGTGTCCAAGACCTGCTCATCGCGAAACTTCACCACCCCAATTTCGGTGATGGTATCGCGGTCGGGATTCAACCCTGTAGTTTCCAAATCCAGAGAGACGTAGATGCGGCTCATAGCTGTGTTACCTGTTGATCAGAACACCGATTGGCAGGATTTACGGATCGGTTGCATGTCCAGCAATCCGTAAATCCTGCCGATCCCTGTTCTATCCGACGTTGCCGTGCCGCCTCGAAAAGGATGACGCTGGCGGCCATGGCAGCGTTCAGAGATTCCGCGCCGCCGTGCATGGGAATGGCAATCGTATCTGGAGCCAACTCCCTTGCCTCCTGGCTGGCTCCGTGTGCCTCGCCACCGATGATCAGAGCCGTGGGCTTGGTCCAATCTACTCCGTAGTGAGCCTGCTCACCTCGCACATCGGCCAATAGAATCTGAACACCGGCCAGCGTCTCCGCGATCTCCGACCAACTCAGGGCCACGATGGGCAGCCGGAAGTGAGCGCCCATCGCTCCTCGCACCACCTTGGGATTGTAGAAATCCACCGTCTTCGGGGCCAGGATAACTTGCTCCACCCCCGCAGCGTTGGCCGAGCGAAGGATGGCGCCCAGGTTGCCCGGATCGCGCAGCCGATCAATAACCAAAACTAGCGAGGGGCTGGGTGGCGGGGCCAGCTCGACGAAGGGCACGACGGCCAATACGCCCTGGGGCGAGACGGTGTCGGCCAGAGCTTTCATCACCCTCTCGCTCACAGCGAAAGCGGGAGCCTCCACTTTCTGCATCTCTACCAACAGCTCCCCACCGCCTGGGATGGCATCTATCCCCTCGCCATAAAAGACAAGAGCGGGCACGATTCCCGCTCTAAACGCCTCTCTCACCAAACGGACGCCCTCAATGACGAAGCATCTCTCCCGATAACGGACCCGCCGCCTGTAGAGGGAGCGAACGTATTTGACCTTCTCGTTGGCAATGCTGGTGATCATGACGATCCGAAGAGTGCTTATTCTGCTCCCTTGGCTACCTCGACCAAATGGGCGAAAGCGTCGGCGTCCTCGATGGCCATCTGGGCCAGCACCTTGCGGTCGAGCTCAACTCCTGCCTGCTTGAGACCATACATGAAGCGGCTGTATGATAGCCCACTTTGGCGGGCTGCGGCATTGATGCGAGCGATCCAGAGCCTTCTCATGTCGCGCTTGCGATTACGGCGATCGCGATAGGCATAGGACAGCGATTTCAGCATGGCCTCGTTGGCGCGGCGAAACAGGGTGTGCTTGGTTCCCCACTGGCCCTTAGTGAGCTTGAGCACTTTCTTATGACGCTTACGGGCGCTCGGCCCTCCCTTGACTCTTGGCAAGTTTCAAATTCCTCCTCTAGCGGTTTTTCTTGAGATATGGCGCCAGCTTATTAACGCGCTTGATCTCTCCCTTCGTGGTGACCTCGTGCATATCAGTGAGCATGCGCAAGGCGCGCTTCGACTTCTTGCGACGCAAGTGGCTCTTGCCCTGCCTAGTGCGCATAAGCTTGCCACGTTTGCTGTACTTAAACCTCTTGGCTGTCGCCTTGTGAGTTTTCATCTTCGGCATGAACTACCTCCTGCTACTTATTAGGACTCAGTATCATGAGCAAGCTGCGGCCTTCCATACGAGGCGATTGCTCAATAATAGAAACATCCTCTAATTCCTGGGCGATTCTCTTCAGCATCGCCCGCCCGATCTCGGGGTAAGTAATTTCGCGCCCGCGAAAGCGGACCCGGACCTTAACCTTGAGACCATCGTTGAGAAACCGGCGGGCATCCCTGACTTTAAAGGCAACATCGTGCTGACCGGTCTTGGGACGAAGACGGATTTCCTTGACCTCCGTCTTCGAAGCCTTCCTGGACTTCTTATCCTTCTTAGCCTGATCGTACAGGAATTTGCCGTAGTCCATCAGCCGGCAAACGGGAGGGTTGGCGTTGGGAGCTACCTCGACCAGGTCCAGGTCACGAGCCTTAGCGGCCTCCAGGGCATCACGGAAGGGCACGATCCCCGCTTGTTGCCCCTTCTCATCAATCAGCCGAACCTCTTTGGCTCTGATGCTCTCGTTAATGCGATTCCTCTTTATGTTGGGACTTTGGCCTCGCGGTTTCCTCTTGGCGCTGATACTCTCACCTCGCGGATTAGTCTAATGGCCTGTTGGCTTGATAGTCTGGTAGTCAATTGGTCCAAGGGCAGACAGGCCTCTGGACTAATCAACCAACTTACCAAGAATATAACACATTTAGGCATAGAAGTCAAATCGCAAACACATTCAGATTCTTGGAGTTTTCTAGGAAACCCCAAGAATCTTATGAGCTAGATGTCACGCTTCTCAGCGATGGCTTGCTGAGCCATCTTGACGAAGTCCACCACTGGGCGCGCCCCCAGGTTCTCCTCGGTGCGCAAGCGCAGAGACACTGCCCCCTCCGCCACTTCCCGATCCCCAATAACCAGCATGTAGGGTATCTTCTCCAGTTGAGCCTGGCGAATTTTGGCTCTCATGCGCTCGCTGGAATCGTCCACTTCGACGCGCAAGCCCTCCTCCTTCAACTGGTCCCGAACCTGGTAGGCGTAGTCGTTGTGGCGATCAGCGATGGGGATGAGCTGAGCTTGTACCGGCGAGAGCCAGACCGGGAAGGCTCCAGCGTAGTGCTCGACGAGGATGCCGAAGAAGCGCTCCATGGATCCCAGAAGCGTGCGGTGAACCATGTAAGGGCGATGATCTTGGCCATCCGGCCCCACGTAGGTCATGTCGAAGCGCTCTGGTATGTTGAAGTCGAACTGGATGGTCGTACACTGCCACAGACGGCCCAGGGCATCCTTGATGTGGACGTCAATCTTAGGTCCATAGAACACCGCTTCGCCCTCCATCCGCTTATGGGGGAGATTTCTCTGCTCCAGCGCCTTGACCAGTGACCCTTCTGCCTTCTCCCACGTGGCGTCGTCACCGATGTACTTTTCTGTGTGCTCAGGGTCGCGCACCGAGAGAGCGATTTCATACTCTTGGAAACCGAAGGATCCCAGAATGTGCGAGGTCAGGTCCAGGACGCCCAGAATCTCATCCTCGATCTGATCCGGCGTGCAGATGATGTGAGCGTCATCCTGGGTGAAGCCTCGCACCCGCATCAGCCCGTGCAAGACACCGCTTCGCTCGTAGCGGTAGACCGTGCCCAGCTCTGCCAAGCGCAGGGGCAGTTCGCGGTAGCTGCGCATCTTGGTCTTGTAGATCATGATGTGGAAGGGGCAGTTCATGGGCTTGATGAAGTACTCCTGGCCCTCGATATCCATAGGCGCGTACATATCGTCTTTGTAGAAATCCAGGTGCCCACTCGTCTGCCACAGCGATGCCTTGCCGATGTGAGGCGAATACACGATCTCGTACCCGGCCTTGTAATGCTCCTGTCGCCAGAAGTCCTCAATGATAGTGCGAATGCGCCCCGCTTTGGGGTGCCAGTGAATCAAGCCCGGACCACTCGCCTCGTGGATGCTGAACAGGTCCAGTTCCCGGCCCAGCCTGCGGTGATCGCGCTTCTCGATCTCCTCCAACTTCTGAAGGTAGGCACCCAACTCTTCTTGCGTGGCCCAGACAGTGCCGTAGATACGTTGCAGCATAGGTCGCTGCTCGTCGCCCCGCCAGTAAGCGCCGGCAATGCTCAGGAGCTTGAAGGCCTGCGGGTTGATCTGGCCCGTGTCGTCCAGATGTGGCCCCTTGCAAAGATCGGTGAAGTCATCGTGGGAGTATGTGGAGATGACTTCTCCTTCCTCCAGGTCCCTGATGAGCTCCAGCTTGTAGGGCTGGTCGGCCAAAATCTCCCCTGCTTCCTCTTGGGATATCTCGCGGCGTGCAAATGGCTTGTGGGCTTTGATGCTCTTTCTCATGTAAGACTCGATCTCCCCCAGGTCCTCCGGCGTCAAGGAACGGGGCAAGTCGAAGTCATAGTAGAAGCCGTCCTCGATAGGCGGCCCAATGCCCAGCTTGGCCTCAGGGAACATCGAAAGCACCGCCTCGGCCATGACGTGGGATGTGGAGTGGCGCAGCATATCCAAATCCTTCTGTTCAGACATAGTAAATCCTCCTTTTTGACTTATCCTGCAACACAAAAAACCCCTCACCCTTGGGGCGAGAGGTTTTACTCACGCGGTTCCACCCAACTTCAACAACAGATTTGGAAGCAAACGGATTTTGCCAAATCCACTTGTTTCTCAGGTCTGCTGTCCTCTTCCGGCTGCTAACGGACGCCTCCGTGGCTACTTACTCTGGACAAAGAATCCGCTTATTCGTTCCGTATCCGTTGCCCGTTTCCGGAGCCCAACTCGCAGGTGGTTTTCCTTGAGTTCGCTGCTAGAGGGGCTTGCAGTCAACGGCCCCTCCTCCCTGAAGCTCTACCCTCAAGTACTCGTCCCGGTCATCGCTTTTAGCATAATAAGGTGGGCGGTACTGGACTCGAACCAGTGACCTCCACGATGTCAACGTGGCACTCTAGCCAACTGAGCTAACCGCCCATTTGCTAAAATTATACCACTTAAATCCCAAAATGCAAATTGACGCGCCAATTTGGAATGAAAGGTGATCTATGGTACAATATTGGCGAAGCAAACTGTTTAAGGGGAGAGCGATGTGGCAAGTGGTAGGTCATAAGTGGGCGGTGAACCTGTTGAAGCAGACCCTGGCCAGGGAGCGGGCGGCCCACGCCTATCTTCTGACAGGGCCGCCGCAAATAGGCAAGAGGTCTCTGGCTCTTAACTTCGCCCAGGCCCTGAACTGTCTCCGTGATAGTAAAGAGGAGAAGCCCTGCGGCCAGTGCCTGGCCTGCAGCAAGATCGCTCACGGCAACCACCCCGATGTCCAGATCATCGAAGGGGAAAAAGGAACCCTCAAGATAGATCAAATGCGGATATTGCGGCACGAAGCGATCCTCTCCCCTCTAGAAGGACAATGGAAGGTGTACATCATCCGGCAGATGGAGCAAGCCACCGCCGAAGCCGCCAACTGTCTGCTCAAAACATTAGAGGAGCCCCCGCCCCACGTGATCCTGATGCTAACCGCCAGCCAGGCCGAAGCGCTGTTACCTACCATCGTTTCCCGTTGCCAGGTGCTCAACCTGCGCCCCCTGGCCACCGAAACGGTGCAAGCGTCCCTCCAGGAGCGCTGGGGAGCGGATGGCGAACGAGCTAAGCTTTTGGCCCGGCTCTCCGGCGGACGGCTGGGCTGGGCAGTGGCCGCCAGTCAAAACGACGCTATCCTGGCCCGCCGGGCGAAGTATCTCGATGAAATGATAGCACTGATGGCCCAAGGGCGGGTGGAACGGTTGGAGTATGCCCAGCAGCTCAGCCGCAACCCCGAAGCAGCGCCAGATTCGCTCCACCTGTGGCTCGGTTGGTGGCGGGACTTACTCCTGGCGGTGAGTGGAAGCTCGGAGGGGGTCGTCAACATTGACCGAGAAGACGCTTTGAGGGCTCAGGCGCAGCGATACAGCCTGAGCCAGGTGCGGGATTTCGTAGAGGCCCTGCGAGTCGCCGTCTGGCGACTGGAGCGCAACGCCAACACTCGCCTGACTCTGGAAGTGCTAATGCTAAGCCTGCCGACGACAGACTGATAGGCTTTAACGGACATAAGGGCTGGTAGATGTACGCTTTGACCGAGCAGCAGCAAAGACCAAATGGCCATCAAGCAAGATAGAGGAATCAAATGCCAAAGATAGTGGGAATCCGTTTCAAATCGGTGAGCAAAATCTATTATTTCGATCCTGCCGGCTTCAAAGATTTGGAAGTTGGCGATTACGTTATCGTGGAGACGGCGCGAGGTCGGGAGGCCGGGGAGGTAGCCATAGCGCCCAAAGAGGTGCCAAAGAACGAGGTGGTCGGTAAGTTGAAAGGCATCGTTCGTCGGGCCGAACCCTGGGACCTGGTGCAGATGGAGCATCATCGCTGCATTGCGCACAAGGCCCTGGGAGTGGGCAGAGAAAAGGCAGCGGAGTACAGTCTGCCTATGAAGATGATCAAGGCTGAATATAATTTCGATGGCAGCCTGCTGGTTTTCTATTTCACAGCCGAGAAACGGGTGGACTTTAGGAATCTGGTGCGAGACCTGGCCAAGACCTTCAAAACCAAGATCGAGTTGAAACAGGTCGGAGTGCGTGATGAGGCCAAGCTGATAGGTGGACTGGGGCGTTGCGGGCGTCCCCTGTGTTGTGTTTCTTTCCTCAGCGAATTCAAGCCCGTCTCCATTAAAATGGCAAAACAGCAGAACCTGCCTCTCAGCCCGATGGAGATATCGGGGCTGTGTGGCCGGTTGCTCTGCTGTCTGACCTACGAAAACGAGTATTACATTGAAACGAAGAAGAAGCTGCCTCGGATCGGGGAGAGAGTAAACACCCACTATGGCTCAGGAAAAGTAACCGGTGTCAACGTTCTCAAAGAGACGGTCAACGTGAAACTGGAGAGCGAAATGACCGTCGAGGTTCCGGCCGAAGGTGTAAAAAGCAAGGGCAGAGCTACCAAAGCTTCCAAAGGAAAAAGGCGCCGAGACCGAAGTTAGGTACTCTTCTTTGCCTGAGCCCGTAGGCGTTCCACCGACTCCACAGGCACCCGCACGCCTCCTATTCCAACGGTGTCCAGCACGCCTGGGCCGTGGAAATCGCTCCCCCCCGTGGGTATCAGGTCGAATTTGCGGGCCAGAGCAGCTAACTCCCGTATATCCTCAGGCGAATAGCCGTTGTAGTACACCTCCAGGCCAACCAGCCCCCCTTCTACCAATTCAGGCAAGAAATGCTTTACTCTGAGAGGGTGGGCCAGCACAGGCAGCCCTTGAGCCTCCTTGATCAAAGACACAGCGTCCAATGGACTGATCTTGTAGCGTTCCACATAGGCGGGGCCATTGCGCCCGATGTAAAGGTCAAAAGCCTCGCTATTGGAAACCACGTATCCCATCTTGATCATGGCCCGGGCGATGTGAGGTCGCCCGACGGATCCCTCGCCCGCCAACTCAGCCACCATCTCCCAGGGCAATGGAAATCCTAGAGCGGCCAACCTGACAAGCATCCCCTTAGCCCGCTGGAGACGAGCATCGCGCATGGCGCACAGCTTCCCCTGGAGGGCTGGGTGGTGATGGTCGAGGTAGTACCCCAGTAAGTGAATCTCTTCATGGGGAACGTCGCAGCTAATCTCCACCCCAGGGATGACTTCCAACCTCGTGCCTCTGGCGGCCTCCAAAGCCTCGTCAATGCCCTCCGTCGTGTCGTGATCAGTGATGGCAATGACCAGGAGGTCGCGCTCCAGCACCATGGCCACCAATTCCGAAGGAGAGAATTTGCCATCGGAGGCAGTGGTGTGTAAGTGCAGATCAACCCGACTGATCATCGGAGCTCCACGATCAGCTTTATCGCCATGCGATCTTGGCCCTCGATTTCCACCTCGGTGAAGGTGGGAACACAGATCATGTCTATCCCATCAAGAGCAAGATACTCCCTGGCAATAGCCACTGCTTTGATGACACCCTGATTAAGCGCTCCTGCCCCGATCGCCTGAGCCTCAGCCCGCCCGCTTTCTCGAACCACCCCAGCAATGGCTCCAGCCACTGCCGTAGACTTTGATCTCGCCGATACCTTGAGGATTCCCATGCCTGCCTCCCATCATCGTGACCATAACGAGCACTCTCTTTCCCCAGGGTATTTTACACGATAATCGCAATGTAAGCAAGCTTGCTACACCCAAGTGTAGCACCACATTCAACCGTGGTCAGTGTGTAGGACGGGTTTCCTACCCGCCATATTGGACATAAATATTCTTAAAACATTGTAGACTTTAAGATTACTGGCCTAAAATCCATTGCCAAAAAATGAGAACTCTGGTAGAATACCTGCACTTGATTGTTCCCTATTTGAAAATCTGTGTAACCCTGGCTTCCACTTAATGCCCCATGTTCTAAGTTGCGCCCATAAGCACTTCTCACCCCAAAATACGTCTGTGAAAGCACTCCACCACCTTCGAGCAAAGACGCTCTAAAAATCTTCGGATGTCCACCCAACCCCTCCCGTTGGGCGAAGGTCTCCCGACCGAATCCCAAGGCCCGCGGCTGCGGCAAGGAGACCCTGCCAAACAGTTGAGTCTACTTCATCCCAGAACGAAAGGACGGCGAGAGACGGCATGAACGCCGATCAAATCTGGCAAGCAGCATTAGGCGAATTACAACTGCAAATGACCAGGCCCACCTTCGATACCTGGCTCAAGAACACCAGAGCCATCTCCTATGAAGATGGTACTCTCATCGTCGGGGTACACAGCGCCTACGCCAAGGATTGGCTTGAAAACCGTCTTTTGTCCATTATCAAGCGCGCCCTGGTGAGCATTGTGGGTCGCACTGTGGAGGCGAGATTCGTCCTCGACGTCAAAACCATTGGCGAAGATGATCCGCAGCCCCTGCTGCAATCATCAGTTCCCCAGCCGGAAGTAGCCACCGCCAAGAATCCCTCGTCAATGATGCTCAATCCAAGATATACTTTCGATACCTTTGTCATCGGCTCCAGCAACCGCCTGGCTCATGCCGCTGCTCTGGCAGTGGCTGAGAATCCAGCCGAGGCTTACAATCCCCTATTCCTCTACGGGGGCGCAGGGTTGGGCAAGACCCACCTCATGCATGCCCTGGGCCGCACCTGTCAAGACAAAGGCTACCGAGTGCTCTACGCCTCCTCCGAGAAGTTCACCAACGAACTCATCAGCTCCATCCGCACCCGCAGCACCGAGGATTTCAGGAATAAGTACCGCACCATAGACGTGCTGCTACTGGACGATATTCACTTCATCGCTGGCAAAGAGAGCACCCAAGAGGAGTTCTTTCACACTTTTAACACCCTCCATGCTGCCAACAAGCAAATAGTCATCTCCAGCGATCGTCACCCAAAGGCTATCCTCACCCTGGAGGAGCGGTTACGCTCTCGTTTCGAAGGGGGGCTCATAGCTGACATCCAACCACCAAATCTGGAAACGCGCATCGCCATCCTGCAATTCAAACGAGAACCCCAACCCATACCCGTGTCTGATCAAGTCATCGAGTATATCGCCCACAAGTTCCTGAGCAACGTCCGTGAGTTAGAGGGAGCTCTGAACCGAGTGGTAGCGGAGGCCATGTCAGAAAGACAGCCTCTGACCGTTGAGTCAGCTACCGCCGCTTTGCAAGGCATGTTCATCAATCGCCGAGAATGTACACCAGAGGCTGTGATTGAGGCAGTGGCCGATTTCTACTCTCTGAGCCCTGAGGATCTCAAGGGGCGAAGCCGTACTCGGAAAGTGGTTAGACCTCGCCAGCTTGCCATGCACCTGGCTCGGCAGGAAACACAGGCTTCATTACCTCAGATAGGAAGGGCTCTGGGAGGGCGCGATCATACCACTGTGTTATACGGCGTTAAACAGATCAGTGATCGGATAGAGAGAGACGAGTTACTGCGCCGCGAGGTATTGGCCATCAAGAAGCTTCTCTACAACGACGACGCAAAATAGCACCTTACTTAAATATCGGGACACAGCGAGGGAGATGGGCCAGCTACATACACCCATCTCCCTTGTTTTCTCTCTGATTCATCTGTTGACAGCGACTGTTGATAACTGTCTATTATCTGTGGATAACGAGGTGAGTTTGGGGATAACTTTAACAGCCCACCCCCTTACTCCAAACCCAAGATGTTGGACTGCTTTGAAGAGTTTTCCCCATATCTTGTGGCGGCATCGTAATTTCAGTTAGATTTTAGTAGTGGATTTAACTTGTTTCGCGTCTTATTTTTATCCACAGCTTTATCCACAGCCTCATTTGCTAAAAGCCCCCTATTACCACCCATGGATTGGGTTCCCTCACCTCATTACCCCAACCACTAGCTCTGTCCACTTTTCCACAGCCCCTACTACGACTACTATATAAATAGATATACCGGTAGGTTGATAACTCTTCTACTCAATTGGTAAATTAACAGTAAATTTAGTTCCCAGATCTTTCACACTTTCCACGTTAATTATGCCTCCATGGGCTTCAGTGATTTGCCTGGCAATAGTCAATCCAAGACCTGCTCCTCTGTCTTTGCCCGCTCTTGATTTATCCACTTGATAGAATCGCTCGAAAACATGCGCCAAGTCTTCTGGGGGAATACCAGAACCAGTGTCGGTTACGGTGATTTCCACTTTCTGTGTCTGTTTTGCCTCTTGGGCCTTGATCGTCACTTTGCCGTCTGGGGGAGTGTGTTTCAGGGCGTTTGCTAGGAGATTGGTAAATACTTGGGCCAGCCGATCCTTATCACCAGTTACGGGAGGTAAGGCCGGCGCGTCCAAGACCAGTGCTACGTTGCTTTCCTGGGCCTGCAGGGCGAATTTCTCAACACAGGCTTTTAGCACCTCGGCCAGATCCACAGGTTCTTGTTGCATCTTGATCTGCCCTGATTCGATGCGGGCCAGATCCAGTAGCCCGTCTACCAGACGGGACATGCGGTTGGTTTCGCTGCTGATGATCTCTATTGCCCGATAGCGACTCACTTCGTCGTCTGCGGTGCCATCTAGGATAGCTTGCGAGAATCCCTGGATAGAGGTCAAGGGCGTCTTAAGCTCGTGGGATACATTGGCTACGAAGTCTCGTTGAGCCTGACGGGAGGCTTTTACCTCGCGGGACATGGTGTTGAAGCTGGCTGCCAGGCGACCCACTTCATCGGGGGATGTGATGTCCAAAGTTTGATCGTAGTTGCCGCGAGCGATTTCCTCAGTAGCAGTGGTCATGCGCTGCAGAGGCTTGGCAATGGAGCGGGCGATTAGCAAAGCTAAGATAGTCGAGATGACTAAGGTCACCAAGCCCGCCTGGAGAAAGCGCTTTACTACGTCTTTGAGGACAGTGCGAAGGCCGCGACGTGGCGAGGCCAAAAGGGCCACAAACACTGATCGCTGGCTCTCACCGCTTTCAGCAGCAAGACGGAGGGATGTCGCCGGTAGGGCAACGTAGAGTTGGGTGTCCCCACTGGGAGTGGTCAGGCTACCATGGGCATAGGGCGTCTTGGGGTCTTTGGGGACTTCGCTCAGGGCGACTCCGGCTTGTTTTCCGGTCCAATCGCTCTGAGTGTCGGCCAGGACTTGTCCCCTGGGCGTGAGGAGGAGGATTCGGATTTCTTGTTTCTCTGCCTGTTCTTTCAGGAGACCGACAATTTCCAGAGGTGTCATGTCCCGCTGCAATAGGCCGTTTACCCGGAAGGCAGTGGGCACGGCAATGTCATTCAGCCCCGAAAAAACAAGCCTGACCTGGAAACGGCTCAGTAAGAAAAACGATGCCAGGCTGACCAGAGCAAGACAGATGAGTATGATAACCGTATAAGAGACGATCAAGCGCGCGCGTAGGCTGGTGAACATCTTTGGTCTCTCCGTGCTCAGTCGGCTGCCAGTTTGTAGCCTATTCCCCACACCGTGTCAATGATTAGATCGCTGTTGGCCAGTTTGTCTCTCAGATGGGCGATATGTACGTCAACTGTGCGGGTCTGTCCATAGAAGTCGAAGCCCCAGGCCAGGTCCAAGAGCTGATCCCGGCTGAGGACGATGCCTTTGTGCTGGGCCAGGGCCAGGAGGAGGTCGAACTCCTTAGCGCGCAGTTCAACAAGCTTGCCGCCCACTGTGACCTCACGTCGTTGGGGATCTATGGTCACCTGGCCGATCTTGACGACCTGCTCCGGTTGGGTGGCTTTCTCATAGCGGCGCAACACAGCTCGTATCCGGGCCAGCAATTCACGAGGGTTGAACGGCTTGGTCAAATAGTCATCAGCCCCCATCTCTAGACCTACGATCTTGTCAACGTCGTCATCGCGGGCGGTCAGCATAATGATGGGCACATTGGATTCCCCTCGAGCGCGTCGGCACACCTCCCAGCCATCAATCTCAGGCAACATCAGATCAAGGACGACCAAGTCTGGCTGCACCGACTTTATTTTGGCCAGGGCTTCAGCTCCGTTGTAGGCATCCTCTACACGGTAGCCCTCTTTTTCCAGGTAAAGTCGGGCCAACTCGACGATATTCTTTTCATCGTCAACTACCAGGATGGTCTCTTTGGCCATGGTCTCCTCCAGGCTTGATGCTTGATTTTAGCCGAAATGGGTCGAAAAGGCAAGGAGAAAAAAGGAGCCGCTCTCAAGAATTGGTTCAGAGGGGCTCCCGCGCAGTTTCTGCTGATGGTTAGATAGGAGGCGCCCCTGGAGGGAGTCGAACCCCCGACACAAGGTTTAGGAAACCTCTGCTCTATCCTCTGAGCTACAGGGGCACCATAACTTCATTTCAATTTTAATAAATGAGATATTCCTTCAGTTGACGGCTGCGCCGGGGGTGACGCATACGGCGCAGAGCCTCGCCTTCGATCTGGCGAATGCGTTCTCGTGTCAAGCCGAACTTCTGCCCCACTTCCTCTAAAGTGTAGCTTCTTCCATCCTGCAGGCCAAACCGCAGGCGTAGAATGCGAGCCTCGCGGGGGGTAAGGGTGGCTAAGACCTCCTCCATTTTTTCCTTCAGCAGGTGCTCGTACGCGCTCTGGGTGGGGGTAGGGCTGCTGTTGTCTTCGATGAAGCTCCCCAGTTCGCTGTCCTCTTCCTCGCCTATGGGCTTTTCCAGGGAGAGGGGGCGCCACGACACTTTGAGCATCCAGCGTACCTTGCGTGGCTCCAGCTCCAGTTCCGCGGCTATCTCCTCAGGGGTAGGCTTGCGCCCCCGCTCCTGCTCGAGGTGCCTTGATGCCTTGTAGAGCCGCCTGATGCGGTCACTCATGTGAACAGGGACGCGGATGGTGCGCCCTTGGTCGGCGATGGACCGGGTGATGGTTTGGCGGATCCACCAAGTCGCGTAGGTGCTGAATCTGTACCCCCGCGTATAGTCGAACTTCTCGACGGCTTTCATCAACCCGAGGTTGCCTTCTTGGATCAAATCGAGGAAGGGCACCCCCCGCCCCATGTATTTCTTGGCGATGCTGACCACCAGGCGGGTATTGGCCTTAATGAGATGCTGTCGCGCTGCTTTGCCTTCGTCAATAGCTCGCTCCAGCTTTCCTTGCTCTTCCGGATCCTGACCATCCTTGCTCAGGCGGTGCTGGGCTGTCTCGCCCTCTTCAAACAGCTTAGCCAGCCTTATCTCCTCTTGAGTGGACAGGAGCGGCACGCGAGCCATCTCTTTCAGATACAGGCCAATGGAGTCGTCGCTGGAGATGCCACTCAAGTCGAAGATGTCTTTTCCTGCCGGCTCTTCTTCTCCCGCCCTTGCTTTCCCCGTTCTTACCTTGTCTCTATCCTTGCTTTCCCCTCTCTCGTTCTCTTCGATGTCAATACCCGCATCCTGGAAGTAGATGAAAACTTCCTCCAGTTGATCTAAATTCTCCTCCGCTTCGGGGAAGGTTTCCAATACATTATCAAGGGTAAGGTACCCCTGCACTTCAGCCCTCTCCAGAAGCTCCGCCACGGCGTCTAACTCTCTTTTTGGGTATATGCTCACTTTTCAATCTCCGTTCTATAGTAGCTCCTTGAGCTTTGCCAGACGGGGATCAATGGTTTCCTTCACGCAGTCGCAAGTTCCCTCGTTCAGATTTACCCCACACTCGACGCACAACCCGCGACAGTCGGGTTTGCAAAGTGGTCGCATGGACAGATCCAGCAGGATCTGTTCTCGCAGGGCCAGGGTGAGGTCCAGGATGCCCTTCACGCCGATGGGGAATATCGTCTCCCCCTGGGACCTAATGGAAGGTAAGCCGAATTGGGCCTCTAGATGGAGATCAAGCGGTTGAGCGAAGGTCTCCAGGCAGCGAGCACATTCTAGTTGCACTTGGCTGCGTAATTGCCCTTCGCTGAAGATGCCTCTGTTGATGCGCGTGAATTCAACAGTCCCCCGCGCGAAATCTACGCGCAAATCTTCTGCCAACCTCTGTTCGGCCTCGTCTATGTCGAAGCTTGTTTTGGAGCCGACAGGCTCTTTCAACAGGCCGGCCAAGTTGAACCTCATCATCTTGTTCGCACCATCTTCCAGCAGGACTTGAGAGGCCCACACACAAAAAATGCGACTACGGTTCCCTCGGTGATTAACCACCCTCAATGATGGGTCTCAGTCGCATTTACTCTCAAGGCATGTATATATTATAGCACAATAATAGTGATATGTCAAGTACTTTTACATAAACTTAGCGCGAAGATCAGCTCTTCTACCACCCGTATTTCCCCACTAGCGGCACGAAGGCCACGGCGGTTAGGTGTTCCCTCACCAGCGTTTCACCTTGACGCTTGATCTTGGCCAGCACCTGGGACCACCGGCTCCCTACCGGGGCCACCAACCGCCCCCCGTCGGCCAATTGATCTGTTAGAGGCAGGGGGACATCTGGCGCGGCGGCAGTGACGATAATGGCCTCGTAGGGGGAGTGTTCCGGCCAGCCCAGGGTTCCATCGCCCACGCTGATTATGACGTTATCGTAGCCCAGTTGAGCGAGAACTTGCTCAGCTTGCTCAGCCAGCGCGGCGTGGCGCTCCATGGTGTACACCTGACCGACCAGGCGGCTCAGGATGGCTGTCTGATAGCCGGATCCCGTGCCTAGTTCCAGCACCTTTTCTTGCCCCGTGAGCTCCAGGAGCTCTGTCATCAGGGCCACGATGTAGGGTTGGGAGATGGTCTGCCCTTGTCCGATGGGCAAGGGGCCGTCGCTGTAGGCCTGGCCGCGCGCGTCCTTGGGCACAAACAGATGGCGGGGCGCCTGGCGCATGGCATCCAGCACTCGGTTGTCCTTGATGCCACGCCGTACCAACTGGCTCTCTACCATGTGCTCCCGCTCTTTCTCGTAGTCTGTGCTCGAACTCCTGGCTTTGCTTCGCCTTAGCATCGCTCCTCCCCTCCGGTCGCTGTTGATTCTCTCTGCCTTTAGCCTACATTTCGCACCTTTGAAATTCCTATCCGGATCAACAGGAGTAGAGGCTTTAGCCGGATATCTGACTCTCAAACCCGCCTGAAGGCTCCACTCCAACCTCAAAAACGCTTTTGGAGGCAGATAGTATAGCGGGAAGTGCGAAAAGCAGGCTTAACTGCAACCAATTATATCACAGAAGTATAGAATTATCCACTTCCAATCGGGATAGGGGGACGGGCCAAGCCCGCCCCCCTCCCACACCACCGGACA
>CAYWWC010000048.1:0-18395 GCA_964461615.1 uncultured Anaerolineae bacterium | reverse complement strand
AGTAGGCAGCGCTATACTTTCAGAGAGTCGCCAACTGGTGGAAGGCGATAGTCACAGGCTGCTGAAATCCCCTCCTGAGTCGCCAGCGGAAAGGCCATGGGCGGGACTGCCCGTAGGGCCGAGTATGCCAGGCCGGACGCTCCCGTTATCGAGCCGGAGTCCAACGACTCCATGAGGTTGCTGACCGCGAGGCAGCAACGAAGAAAGGTGGCACCACGAGCGCTCTTCGTCCTTATCAAGGGTGAAGAGCGTTTTTATTCATAAACTATTATTACAACGAGACTTCGCGCCATGGTCACTCCTCACTGCTGCTAGGGGGCGTCCTCGCCCTGCCTTCGGTGGCGTTCTGACATGCCAGACGGGGCGAGGACGCCCCTCAATAGCAAGTTATATCAAAATCTCGTTGTAGTACTATGATGGAGGAGGTTTGTCATGCTTGATCTAAATTTCATACGCGAGAACCCAGACCAGATCAAAGAGGCTTTGGTCAAACTGAATACCGACGCGCCCATTGACGAGATCCTGGCCCTGGACGAGGAGCGGCGCGGCCTGCTGACAGAGGTGGAAGCCCTGAAGCATCAGCGCAATGTCACCTCTGAAAAGATAGGGCGCATGGGGAAAGGAGAGGACCGTCAGGCTCTCATCACAGAGATGCGCCAAGTGGGGCAACGCGTCAAAGCCCTGGATGGCCAGGTAAGCGGTGTGGAGCAGCGGCTTCGAGAGGCCATGCTTCTGGCGCCCAACATGCCCCACGAGACGGTGCCCATCGGCAAAGACGACAGCGAGAACGTGGTGGTGCGCACCGAGGGTAAACCCCGGGAGTTCGACTTCGAGCCGCTACCCCACTGGGACTTAGGGCCAGAGTTGGGCATCATTGACTTCGAGCGCGGGGTGAAACTCTCCGGCACGCGCTTCTACTTGCTCAAGGGCCTGGGGGCCAGGCTTCAGCGGGCGCTCATCGCCTGGATGCTCGACTTGCACGTGAACGAGCAGGGCTACACCGAAATCCACCCCCCCTACGTGGTCAAGCGGGAATGTATGGTCGGGGCGGCGCAATTGCCCAAATTCGAGGCCAACATCTATCACGATGTTGAAGACGACTTCTGGTTCATCGGCACGGCGGAGGTTCCGCTGACTAACCTGCATCGCGATGAGATCCTGAAGGCAGATCAGTTGCCGCTGCACTACGTGGCCTACTCACCCTGTTTCCGCCGAGAGAAGTTCTCTGCGGGCAAGGACACACGGGGCATTAAGCGAGGTCATCAGTTCGACAAGGTGGAGATGTATAAGTTCGTCACCCCGGAGAACTCCTACGAGGAACTGGAGAAGATGGTGGACAATGCGGAGGATGTGTGTCGGGGACTGGGCATCCCCCACCGGGTGGTGCAGATGTGCACCGGCGACTTGGGCTTCGCTGCCGCCAAAAAATACGACGTTGAGATGTGGGCCCCCGGCTGCGGCGAGTGGCTGGAGGTCAGCTCCTGCTCCAACTGCGAGAGCTTTCAGGCCCGCCGCGCCAACATCCGCTACCGACCGGAACAGCGCGCCAAGCCTGAGTTCACCCACACCCTCAACGGAAGCGGTCTGGCCCTGCCCCGAACTTTGATCGCCGTCATGGAGAACTACCAGCAGGCTGATGGCAGCATTGTCATTCCTGAGGTGCTGCGGCCCTATATGGGAGGGGTAGAAGTCATCAGCTAGGGTTGCGTGAAACGTGAAACGTCAAACGTGAATTCCTGCCAGCAGGCCGAATTCCCCTGACGACGAAATGAGGACAGAAAAGCTCGGAAACGCTGTGCGCTTCCGAGCTTTTTCATTAGGTGACTTGATCGCCGAAGGTCTCCCGACCGAGGCGAAATGGGCTCGGTCGGAGACCTCGCCCAACACGCCCTTCTAGTACAGGAACATCGGCTTGCCGTGAACGTGCCAGACTTTGGGGCGGTACTCTTCGACGTCGTACAGGGCACGCACGTCCACAGTCTTGACCCCCAGCAATGGCGACTCGGCCGTCACATCGGTGTAGCGCCCATCGCGCAAGGCCACCATACGTCCGAATTTTTTCGTTGTGATCAGGTCCATGGCGATGTTGGCGTAGTTGATGGCGACCATGACGTCCAAAGCATCCGGCTCCCCGGAGCGCATCAGATAAGCGACCTCTTGCATCAACGTCTTTTCGCCCGTTATCTCCTCCAGCTTGGCAGCGGTCACAGCACCGATGCCGCCCAGCTTCTTGTGCCCATAGGGGTCAACCTTCTCATCCTTATGAACGATTTCCTCACCCATGATCTGGGCTCCTTCGGAGATGGTCATCATGGCGTAATGGCTGGGGTTGGCGCGTTTGTCCCGCATCAGCAAATCGGCCAGTTTCTCAACATCGAAACGGACTTCAGAGATGATGGCCCGGTCTACGCCCGCCAGATATGCAGAGATGAGTGAGGTCTCTCCAGAGTGACGGCCAAAGAGCTCGATGACGCCTATGCGTTCATGAGAGCCGCAAGTGCTGCGCAGTTGGTGGATGAAACGGACGCTGCGGGTAACCGTGGTCGAAAACCCGATGCAGAAATCGGTCCCAAAGACATCGTTGTCCATTGTCTTGGGGATGGATACGATAGGGAATCCCTCACGGTACAGCCGGGCGGCGTATCCCAGCGTATCCTCACCGCCGATGGGGATCAACACGTCAATTCCCAGATGATCCAGGTTGTTGAGCACGTGAGAGGTATAGTCCAGCAATCCTTTCTCGTCAGGCTCCCGTTCCTCCGGCTTCAGAAAGGCAGGTGCTCTTTCTGGCAGCACGCGGCTGGGGTTTATGCGTGAGGTATGCAAGAACGTGCCGCCGGTGCGGTCAATGGTACGGGTGTTGGCCTTGGTCAGAGGTCGAATGTAATGCTCGTGAGTTTCGGGGTCGTCTGGGTTGTAGTGCAGCAGGCCCATCCAGCCGCGTCGAATGCCTATTATCTCGTGACCCTCACTCTCGCCCCGGTAAGCCACTGTCTTGATGGCAGGGTTCAAGCCAGGGACATCGCCGCCGCCGGTTAAGATTCCAATTCTCATAGATATTCTCCCTTCGATAGGCTCAGGACACAGCCTGTAATTTCACTGATAATGCTCTACCCAAACTCACGAATGAACTGCTCGACCTGGTTCACATCCTCACGACTGCCGATGAACAGCGGCGCCCGCTGGTGCAGCGACTCTGGCTGGATGTTCATGATGTCCTGCGTGCCGTCGGAGGCGCGCCCGCCAGCCTGATCGACGATGAAGGCCATGGGCGCCGCCTCGTAGAGTAGCCGGAGTTTGCCACGTGGTTTCTCGGGGTCTCTGGTGTCGGCCGGGTACATAAAGATGCCGCCCGCCAGCAGGTTGCGGTGAAAGTCCGACACCAGCGTGCCGATATAGCGCGCCGAACGGGGGCGGCCGGTGGCTTCGTCGAATTTCTTCAGGTAATCCACGTAACGGCGAACCCCCTCGCTCCAGTAGTGACAGTTCCCCTCGTTGGTGCTATAATACTTGCCTCGGGGCGGGATCTGGATATTGGGATGGGAGAGGAGGAACTCGCCCACGCTGGGGTCCAGGGTGAAGCCATGCACTCCCTGCCCGCTGGTGTAGACCATCATGGTGCTGGAGCCATAGATGATGTAGCCCGCGGCGACCTGCTTGTGGCCGGGCTGCAAGAAGTCTTCCAACGCACCCCGGCGTTCGTCCGAGACCTTGCGGTGGATGGAGAAAATCGTGCCCACGCTGACGTTCAGATCAATGTTGGACGAGCCATCCAGCGGGTCAAAGACGAGCACGTAATGGCCGCAAGGAAACCGTTCAGGAATGGGGATAATGTCGGGGTTCTCCTCGGAGGCCATGGCGCACAACCGACCCGTGTGATCGTTCATGCGGATCAGGGTCTCATTGGCAAACACGTCCAGCTTCATCACCTGCTCACCCTGGACGTTCTCTTCGCCGGTAAGGCCCAGGATCTCCACTAGCCCCGCCTTGCTCACCTCACGGGAGATGATCTTGGCTGCCAAAGCGATATCGTACAGCAGATAAGTAAGCTCACCCGTCGCCTTGGGGAAGAAAAACTTCTGCTGCTCCAGGATGTGGCGTTCAATAGTAGTGATCTTTGCAGTCATGATCCCCTGCTATCTGTTACTCTTCACTCCCCCCCAGTTCTACACTTCGGTACTGCCTGGGCGGACTCTTGAAGCCCCCGCTGGAATCAATGCGGCCGTTACTCTTGAAAAGGCGGATCTTCTCCCGCACTGCTTCTTTCGTGTTTTCGCGAGAGGTGTTCAGATATTTGCGCGGATCCACTTCGTCCGGATGCTTCTCGAAGCCCTCTCTCATCCCTCGTACGAAAGCCTGATTCAGATAGGTCGCCACGTTAACCTTGCAGATGCCGTGCTCAATGGATTCGACCACGCTCTCGTGCCGGACGCCCGATGCGCCATGCAAGACCAACGGCACTCCAACCTTCTGGCGGATGGCCTCGATACGCGGGATGTCCAGGGTAGCCTCACGGGTTTTCATGGCATGGATCGAGCCAACAGCCACAGCCAGAGAATCAGCCCCGGTCAGATCAACAAACTCCCTAGCCTGGTCGGGATCAGTCATGGCCGCTACCACTTCTTCGGGCGTCACGTCATCTGTGGCCTTGAGCACGCAGCCCAACTCCGCCTCGACAGGGATGCTGATGATGTGGGCGATGTCGCAAACCGTTTTGGTAATGGCTACATTCTCGTCGTAGGGGAGCTTAGAGCCATCGAACATCAGGGAGGTGAAGCCTGCCTGCAAACACATCACATTCTGGTCAAAGCTAGTGCCGTGATCCAGGTGAAGAATCACAGGGACGTCAACTTGCGCAGCAGCGATCTTCACCATGCCGGCCGCGAAATCCAGACCAGCGTATCGGATAGCTCCCTGACTGACCTGCAAAATGACCGGCGCGCGCTCCTCCTGGGCAGTCTCGACGATGGCCTGCACCATCTCCATGTTGTTGGCATTGAAGGCGCCCACTGCGAAGCGTTCGGCCAAAGCAAGCTGTAGTATTTCCTTACTGGTTACTAATGGCATTTTCAGATCACCTTTCCGGTTTAAAGATTAGAGTCTTAGCCGATGGATGGAGGATCGGTACGTCAAGGGCAACCTATGTTTCCATCCAGAACAGCGCTCAGTGTACCACAAAAAAGAGCAAGCGTCAAACTTTGCATGACGTGTGAGCTTGTGATATACTTACGGGTGTGTTGAGTTGCCTCTATTTTACGCCGAGAAGATGAAATATGCAAATTGGAGGTGACGAGTCAATGGTGAATAAGGAATGAGGAACGAGAAAAAAGCAATGAGGGAGGATCCATGTCTACCTTGCTAGTGAAAAACGCAGCCTTGCTGGTCACTATGGACGAGGAGAGGCGGCGCATTGAGGACGGCGGCATCTTCGTGCGGGATAACGTCATTGAGGCAGTGGGGCCAACGGCTGTCGCTTCGGCTGACGCTTCGGAATTGCCGCAGGAGGCTGATCGGGTCATAGACGCCTCAGGGGTGACTGTGCTGCCGGGGCTGGTGAACACTCACCATCACCTTTATCAGACTTTGACCCGTGCCTTGCCCGCTGTCCAGGACGTGGAGCTTTTCGATTGGCTGCGTACTCTCTATCCCATTTGGGCCGAGCTTACCGGGGAGGCCGTTTACGTCAGCGCGCTGGTGGGTCTGGCGGAACTGATTCTCTCTGGTTGCACCACCACCACCGATCACCTGTACCTCTTTCCCAACGACGCTTTGCTGGATGACGAGATCCGCGCCGCCCGCGAGTTGGGCATCCGCTTTCATCCCTGCCGGGGCAGCATGTCCCTGGGCCAATCCCAGGGAGGGCTGCCGCCAGACCGTGTAGTCCAGAGCGCGGAAGCTATCCTGGCCGACTGCCAGCGGGTCATAGAGGAGCACCACGACCCAAAGCCCTATTCGATGTGCCGCATCGTCCTGGCCCCCTGCTCCCCCTTCTCGGTGACGGCGGACCTGATGAGGGAGTCGGCAGCCCTGGCTCGGCAGCATGGCCTGCACCTCCACACCCACGTGGCCGAGACCCTGGACGAGGAGAACTTTTGTGTGGAGAAATTCGGCTGCCGCCCAGTGGAGTACATGGAGAAGCTGGGGTGGGTGGGTCCCGACATCTCCTACGCCCACGCCATATACCTCAACGAAGAAGAGATAAAGCTCCTGGCCGAAACAGGCACCGGCGTGGCCCACTGCCCCAGCTCCAACATGCGCCTGGGCTCAGGGATCGCCCCCATCCGCGAGATGCTGGATGCGGGCGTCAGGGTGGGCCTGGCCGTGGACGGTAGCGCTTCCAACGACAGCTCCCACCTGCTGGCCGAGGCGCGGATGGCCACGCTTCTGCAGCGGGTTCAGAAGGGCGCTGGAGCCCTCAGTGCTCAGGAGGCTCTGGAGATGGCTACACAGGGGGGGGCGGCTGTTCTGGGCCGCAACGACATCGGCTCGCTAAAAGCGGGCCAGGCAGCCGATTTTATCGGCATTGATCTGAACAGGCTGGAGTACGCCGGAGCCTTGCACGATCCATTGGCCGCGCTGGTCTTCTGTGCGCCAGTCAACGTGGCACTGTCGGTCATCAACGGTCGGGTCGTGGTTGATGATGGTCGCCTGGTTGATTTTGACCTGGAGGAGATCGTGGCTCGCCACAACCGGATCTCGCGGCAGATGGTGGAGAGGGCAACAACGTGAAACGTGAGACGAAAGAGGGTGTTGGATGAGAGGGGCTAGGAAGAGGCTGGGGCGGCGGGGCGAGGATTTGGCGGCGGCTCATTTGGAAGCGCAGGGCTGCATCGTGCGCGAGCGCAACTGGCGCTGCCCGGTGGGCGAGATGGACATCGTGGCCGAGGATGGCTGCTGCCTGGTCTTCGTCGAGGTGCGCACCCGGCGAGGCCGAAAGTATGGATCGCCAGAGGAGTCGGTGACGCCGGCCAAACAGGCCAAGCTGGTGGAGGTGGCTCAGACCTACCTGCAGGAGCACAGTTGGGACGGCGACTGGCGCATTGACGTGGTGGCGGTGGAGATGACGCCTGGCGGCAAGTTGCTGCGGGTAGAGTTGATAAAGAACGCGGTGACAGGGTGGGGATTATTGTGACTCAGGAAAGGAAACCCTGCAATGGGCGCGGGAAGTCGTGGAGGAGGACTTCCCGCCTCCACGGTCTCCCGACTGAGGAGGGTCACTCTTCCGGGGGATGCCAGCCGGCCATCACCCAGCGTCGGCGTGCCCTTACGAGGTGCTTGTTGTTGAGTCGAAGGGCAACAACCGTGGCACGCCCACAGGCGGTTCGCCCGACGATCAGAGTGCCATCTTCGCTCCAACAAAAGTGCCCGTGCCAGTCCTGACGGCGTGGGTTGAAAAGGGGTACCTGCTCGCCGCTCTCAGGGTCGGTGCCGTGCGTCTGCGTCCCCTTGTGGCCGTTGCACAACGGGCAAGCCAGCCACAGGTTTTCTTCTGTGGAAGGGCCGCCAGCAGCTTGGGGAATGATGTGCTCCACGTGCATAGGCATGGCCGTGTATGCCTGCGGGGTCAGGCAATAGCCACATCGGTGGCCGGCCGTGGTAGCGACTTTCTCTCGCAGGGCCTTGCGAATGTAGGGGCGCGTCACGGACCACCTCAGTTTTCTTGCGTGGGAACGCGATAGCCTCTCCGTGCCAGGAGAAGGTAGGCATGGGCTTTGCGCACCATCAACTGGCCATAGACATCGAGCAGGCCTTGCAGACGAGCATGCTCGGCGGGTGTCAATTCGCTGGCTCCCTGGCGATCCAGCGACTCGTGCATCATCGCCTGCTCAACTGGATTCATCGTCGCGCGTGCTTCCCGCCAGAGAGAAGCATCATCAAAACTGGTCAGCTTGGCCAGCTCAGCCGCCTCTGTCGGCGAAACATCATCGAGAGGGGGCAGCGTGCGCGCGATGCTGTCCGTAAGAATGGCCTCCAACGGCCGTCTGGTCGCCTCGGCTACCTGACGAGCAGAACGATAAAGTGGCTCAGGAAGTTTGAGAGTAATAGTTTGAGTAGTCATCATTTTCCCCCTTGCAGGCTTGACACCGATCTATCCAATGCTAACATCATTTTACCATAAACTCGCACAATAGGCAATTGGCAGGTTGATGATGAAACACTCGGAGATTTCTCAAAAGCACCCTCCCTTCGTCGCCATCGTGGGGCCGACGGCGGTGGGGAAGACGCGCCTGTCGCTGCGCCTGGCTCAGGAGTTCGGCGGCGAGATCGTCTCCGCTGACTCCCGCCAGGTCTATCGGGGCATGGACATCGGCACAGCCAAGCCAACCCTGGAGGAGCGCGCGTGCGTGCCCCATCACCTGATTGACGTGGTCACGCCCGACGAGTCCTTCACCCTGGCCCAATATCAGGAGCTTGCCTACGGTGCCATCGGCGACGTTTTAGCCCGAGGCAAGCTCCCTTTCCTGGTAGGGGGCACGGGGCAATACGTGAAAGCAGTGGTGGAGGGGTGGGGCATACCCAGGGTCCCGCCCAATGAGGAGTTGCGGGCGGAGTTGTATCGCCAGGCAGAGATTGAGGGGGAGGAGGCTCTCCATGCCCGTCTGCGGGAGGTGGATCCGGAGGCCGCCGAGCGGATTGATCCCCGCAACGTACGGCGCGTGGTTCGCGCTCTTGAGGTCTACCTGGAGGCGGGCCAGCCCATCTCCCAGTTACAGCGCAAGAACCCGCCGCCTTATCGCATCCTGCAGATCGGCCTGACCATGGAACGCCAGGAACTCTACCGGCGCATTGATGAGCGGGTGGATAGGATGATCGAGGCTGGGCTGGTGGAGGAGGTCAGGGGGTTGGTTGAGCAGGGGCATGGCTACGACCTGCCCTCCATGTCGGGGCTAGGATACCAGCAGATTGGCCTGTATCTACGAGGCCAGGTTGGCCTGGAGGAGGCCATTCAGCTCATCAAGCGTCACACCCGCCGCTTCGTGCGCCACCAGTACAACTGGTGGCGCTTGGACGACGAGGCCATTCGCTGGTTTGATGTCCTCAGGGAGCCTTACGGGGAAATCCGAGACCGTGTGGCCGCGTTTCTTGCATCTCGTCGCCCCAAAGCCATGTAGCGGTCAGACTCGTCCCACACCCTCGCTTCTACCAGCCTCGCCTCCTGCAGCAACTGTCGCATCGTCTTCTCGTCGGGGATCGTATCGTGGGTCACGACGCCTCCGATGGAGCGGTGGAACTCGTTGATGGTATGGCGGCTGGCGGTGTGGCAGATGACCAGCCGTCCCCCTGTCCTGAGAACTCGGCTGATCTCGCCCAGGGCGCGCCGTTTGTCGGGGAAGTGGGGGAAGACGGCGTTGCAGATCACCCAGTCGAAGGTCTGGGCTGGGAACGATAGCTGCTGGGCGTCTCCCTGGACGTAGGCGACGGGATGCCCCTTGGCCTGGGCGCGCCTGAGCATCTCGCCTGAGAAATCCAGAGCCACGATCTGCCCCGCGCCGTCAGTCGCCTCCAGGAGCAGCGGTGCCAACACGCCAGTGCCGGCGCCTATGTCTAGCACCGCGCTCCCTGGCTCGATGCCGAGTCCGGCCACGATCTCCCGCAGTCTGGTGTGGGTCTCCTCTGTCTCTGAAGCATCCCATTCAACTGCGGCTTTGTCGAAGAACTGGCGGCGGTTCATCATCTCTCTAGTTCCTCCAGGGCGCGGGTATTGTCCATCAACAACGGCGGAACCAATTGTACACCAAATGGCTTAGTTTGTAAACCGTATGCTTGACGGTTTGGCCTTAAAGAGGTATACTTATAGTCAGCATACAGGGAGCGTAAAAAACGTTGATGAGACGGAGTTTGTCTGGCAGCTTATCGTTGGCAGTATTGGGGGCTATCTTGGTTTCCCTGCTCTTGCCGATCTCCCTGGGAGCGCAAGATGAGGGCGACTTCATTCAGGTGCTCATGGACGGTATGTCGGTGGAGGAGAAGGTGGGCCAGTTATTTCTGGTCACCTTTGCTGGCAGCGATTCCGGCCTGGGATCGGATGCGGCTGAGCTCATCATGGAATACCGGGTGGGCGGAGTGGTGCTCCTGACTGACAACGGTAACTTCACCAACGCCGAGAATTCACCGCTCCAGGTAGCCAATCTGACCAATAGCCTCCAGGCCCTCGCTTCCAGTCAACCACTGACCGGTACTACAACCTTTGTTCCTTTGTTCATCGCTATCACTCAGGATGGGGATGGCTTTCCCTATACCGAGATCACCGCCGGTGTAACAGAGGCCCCTAACAATATGGCCCTCGGCGCCACCTGGAACGTGAATAACGCTGAGAAAATCGGCGAGGTCGTGGGACGGGAACTGGGGGCGATGGGTCTCAATATGCTCCTGGGCCCTTCGCTGGACGTGCTGGACAATCCGCGACCGGGTCTCAAGGGGGATCTTGGCACCCGGGTCTTCGGTGGCGATCCTTATTGGGTGGGCGAATTCGGCCAAGCCTACATTCGTGGGGTGCACCAGGGGGGAGAGGGCCGAGTGGCCGTGGTGGCCAAGCACTTCCCTGGCCTCGGTGGCAGCGATCGCCGCGCCGACGAGGAAGTGGCTACCGTCCAGAAGTCGCTCCAGGAGCTGCGCAAGATCGAGTTGGCGCCCTTCTTCGCCGTCACCCAACTCAAAGAAGATGATCCCCAGGCCATGGCCGATGCCCTGATGACCTCTCACATCCGCTATCGAGGCTTTCAGGGTAATATCCGCCAGCTCACCCGGCCCATAAGCTTCGATCCCCAGGCTCTCCAGGCACTGATGGCCTTGTCCGAATTCGAACCCTGGCGCAGCGGGGGGGGCTGATGGTCAGTAATGCTTTGGGGGTTTCGGCGGTGCGCAAGTACTACGATCCCCAGTTGCAAACCTTCCCCCACAAGCGGATAGCTCAAGAGGCATTTCTGGCTGGCAACGATCTGTTGATGCTCTCCCAGTTTGCCTTGACCGATAGTTTGCCAGAGCAGTTGGAGAATATCAAGGCCACCATTCAGTTCTTCCGCGAGAAGTATCTCAGCGATCCCAATTTCCAAGCGCGGGTTGACGGGGCACTGCGGCGCATTCTGAGCCTCAAGCATCGGCTGTATCCCGATTTCGCCCTGGAAGCGGTTCAAGTCGGTGTGGATAACCTGGCGGAGGTGGTGGGGCAGGGAAGGGAGGACGTCTTCCAGGTCGCTCAGGAGGCTATTACCCTCATCTACCCTGGGCCAGATGAGTTGGCCGATAGACTGCCCAGTCCGCCCCTTATTGACGAAACCATCCTCATCTTTAGCGACGACCGGCAGGCCAGCGACTGTCCCGTTTGCGAGCCGTTGCCCTTTATTGGGCCCGATGCCCTGCGGGGAACCATCCTCCAGCTCTACGGGCCTGAGGCCAGTGGGCAGGTGGACCCTGAACGCATAAATAGTTTGACTTTCAGTCAGTTGAAACAATTCCTGACCGGGAGAGTGGTTCCGAAGGTGGACGTTGAGGGCCTGGTGAGTGAGGCTGACTGGCTCATCTTTGCCATGCTGGACCTCAACCCTGAGGACTACCCTCAGTCCGACGCTGTTAAATCCCTGTTGAAACTGCGCTCCGACGTTCTGCCTGGCAAGAAAGTGGTGGTATTGGCTTACAATGCGCCCTATTACCTGGACAGCACCGAGATCAGCAAGTTGACGGCCTACTATGGCATCTACAGCAAGGTTGAGCCTTTCGTCGAGGCCTCGGTGCGGGCTCTCTTCCAGGAGTTCATGCCCTCGGGGAACTCTCCGGTCAGTGTGGAGGCGATAAAGTACAACCTGATCTCGCAAACGGAGCCCGATCCCAGCCAGGTCATCGAGATTATCGCGCCTGCCATGCTCACTGAACAAGAAGGAACACCTACGCCTATTGACCTCGACGTAGGTGATACCTTGCGGGTGCAGACCAGCTCGATAGTGGACAAGAACGGCAATCCGGTGCCCGATGGCACGCCGGTGGTATTTCGCCTCTTCTACCCAGCCGAATCGGTGGAATCGCCTTCCCATTACGTGACCACCGTGGCTGGGGTAGCGGAGACGACTATTTCATTGGAGAAGACTGGGGAGTTGCACATCACGGTTACTAGCGGCCCGGCCGAGACGTCCAACACGCTGAGAGTGATCATCCAGGGAGATGAGCCAGCCACTATTGCTACTCTGGTGCCCACTCCCACGGACACGCCCGAACCGACCTCTACGCCAACGCCGACTTCTACGCCAACTCTTGTCCCCACGCCGACGCCTACTTCCACGCCAACATCTACCCCCACACTGATACCTACCTCCACGCCCACCTCCACACCCACCTCCACCCCTGAGCCAACTTCAACTCCGACGGACACACCGCCCGAGCCCCCCCCTGAAGAGGAGGCTGTCGAGCCACCACAGCGTCGAGTGGATATGGGCGATTTTGTGCTGGCCGTGCTGGGCAGCGTGGTGGTCGGAGGAGCGAGCTACGTGGTGCAGCTCAACGATGGCCATTCTCTATCGCAGCGATTGAGGTTCTTCTTGCTGAGTTTGGTGGGGGGGCTGGCAGGCTATAGCCTCTACGGGCTGAACCTGCCGGGGGCGGGGCTGTTTCGCCGGCTTTCGCCAAACTGGGGAGCTTTCTTGATGTGCTTGCTGTTCAGTCTGTTGCCTTTGGGCTATGTGCTGGGCCAGCAGATGTGGGATAGGCTGCAAGGGAGCAGAGGAGCAGAGGAGCAAGGTCACTAAATCCTGTAGTCCGTTGTTTCAAGTGGGAAGGGAAGGCGCGAGGAGAGTAATCAGCAAGGTAAGGATGAGCAGGGCCAGGGCGATGGCCATCAGGTTCCTATTGTCTTGAGTTGCCTCTATCCACTCTCCTTCAGTTGGGAGTAGGTCAATCAAGGGCTCGGGGATAGGGAAAGAGTGTAGCTCGGCTTTGAACTCGGCCACGCTAGCTGGCCGTTTGTCGGGGTGCATCTCCAAAGCCCGCAAGATGGCCCTCTCGACGCGAGGGGAGAGTCGAGGGTTGAGGCTGCGAGGGGAGGGCAGCGAATCGGGCCGCAGGAAGCGCTGCTTGACGTCGGCTGGGGGGCGGTTGGTAAGAAGATGGTAGAGGGTGGCGCCCAGGGAGTAGATGTCGGATCGGACGTCGGTGTGCCCCGTGTCTCCCCCATATTGCTCCAGCGGGGTGTATTGAATCGTCCCGCGGCCCTGGAGGATGGTGATCGTTCTGGAATCGTCGGGGGCCAGGAGCTTGACCAAGCCGAAGTCCACCAGTTTCAGAGTGCCTCCAGGGTGGTGTCCTGATCCTGTCGAAGGAGTGAGCCTGATGTTGGCGGGCTTGACGTCGCGATGGAGGATTGGTGGGTCCAGGCTGTGGAGATATTCCAGGGCATCGCAGAGTTGATCGGCCCAATCTCGCACCTGTTTCTCCTCGAGGAACCGGCCCTGGCGACGTGCCTCGTCCATGATCTCCCTGAGGTTGCGGCCGGCCACGAAGTCCATGACCAGATAGTCCCGCCCTCCCTCCGAAAAGTAGTCGGAAACCTTAGGCAGATTGGGGTGATCGAGCCTGGCCAATACACTCGCTTCACGGTGGAATTGCTCTCGAGATTGGGTTGCGAAGTCGGTCTCGAGTTGCACCTCTTTGACGGCGCACTGCCTTCCCTCCAGACGCAGGTCCTCGGCTCGGTAGACAGCACCCATGCCGCCTTGGCCCACCAACTCTACTATTTTGTATCTTGACCGCAGAACGGTACCGAGTGCTAAAGGTTGGATCAAAGCCTCTGTCCTCGTGATAGAATCTGCATATAGCTTAACCCATAATCATCTTATTGTCAAACTGCTTTGCTGTAACACAGGAGGGGCTGCACGATGACCGAAATAGGGATGCCCACGCTGATCATGCAAGAGGGCCAGGAAGACGGTCGGAGTTGGCTTGTCGAGAAAGAGAAGGTTATCATTGGGCGTGGCGAGGATTGCGACGTTGTGCTCAGAGAGCGCCAGGTTTCCCGCCGTCACGCCCAGGTTCGACGGCTGGACAGCGCCGCTTCGCTTACATACGTTCTGGAGGACCTGGGGAGCAGGAATGGAACTTGCCTCAACGGTCGCGAGGTCACAGAACCTTGCATCTTGCAGGATGGCGACGAGATCCAGATCGCTTTGTGCGTCAGGCTGAGTTTCGTCGGTGCTGAGGCCACGGCCCCCCTGTTTTTCGAAAGAAGGAAACGCCCCGGTCTCTACCTGGACAAAGAGAGGCTACTGGTTCTTGTCGCAGGGCAAGAGCTTGATCCCCCGCTCTCCTTGGCTCAGTATCGGTTGTTGGAGCTCTTGTACGATAGAGATGGGCGGGTGTGCAGCCGCGACGAGATCGTGAAGGCGGTTTGGCCCGAGTCGGCTGAGGAAGGGGTCTCCGACCAGGCCATTGATGCTTTGGTCCGCCGCCTGCGCGAGAGGATAGGCGAGATGGGTCCCGGCCACCAGTACATTGTCACTGTGCGCGGCCACGGCTTCCGCCTGGACAGAATCCCCTCATGAAACCTGCTGATCAGCTTTAGTTTTCAGCTTTCAGCATGGCCCTCGCTTGATCCTTGATCTCCCTCAGTTGTCGGGCTGTTCTCTTTTCTCCACTCTGGGTTAGATTCTCAATGATGAGATCCATCATCCTCAACAACTCATTGTCTACCTGCTCGACATTCTCCTCCAGCAGCTTCTTTGTCTCTCTGGGATACTGAGCTTCCATCAGTTGGCTGATGAACTTGATAGACCGAGGTGTCATCTCCTCCAGCAACTGGAAGGCCAAGGTCTCCAGCCGTTTGAGCCTTTTGGCTGCTTCCTTATCTCCCCCGGCCTCGGCTTGCTCGAAGTTAGCCGAAAGGACAGCGAAGAAGGCTTCGTCGATTTCCCCCATATGCTCTCGCAGTGCTTCTTCCAAATCCTCGCTCTCGAAGATATCCCGCAACAAGTCTGTCTTTTTTCGCAGGATGGCCTGGGTCTCGGCATCAAGCCTGTCCCTGATCTCCAGGATGCGAGATCTCAAGCCCCTAAGCCGCTGAGCCTCCTCGGCGTTCTCCTCTCCTTCGTGAGTCCTTCCGCCGTGGGCCTCGATCCTGTTGGTCAGGCTGCGGAAGAACTGGTAGTCCAGCATGCGGCGTCCGAGGGCTATCACGGTCTGTAGCTCGGCGTCACTCTTACATTCTGTTACCTTCTCCAGGAACTCTTCTCGCGTCATTCCCTCTTTCAAAGCCTCGGTGACCTCGCGCTCGACTCGGCTGGCTCTACCCCGGCTGCTGAACTCCAACAGCTTCTCCCTCAGTCCCAAAAGGCGTTTGGCCCTGTCTTCTTCGCCCTTGGTCTTGGCCATCTCTATGGAGCTGGTCAGGAGATAGAAGAATTCGTAATCCAGCCGGTCGTCGTTTTCCCGAACCATGACTCGCAGGACTTCGTCACTAGTCGCATCCAGGAAGCGATGGAGCAAGTCCAACTTGGCCTTTTGAGTCTCCAGCATCTCTTCGGTGACGCCTTCAGCCCGCACTACCTCGTCCATCAGCCCCTGCATGGTGAGGAAGGTCTTGGGCTGCAGGAGGTAGCCCTTGCGCTCCTCAGAGGGCAGGTAGCTCATGAGGCGGTTGGTCATGTCACCCACGAACTTGTGCTGTTCGTCGCGGTTCAGTTCTGGCGGCAGGAAGCAGAGGAGTAGCTCCTTGTCGGGGTCGTGGTAGACAAAAGGAGCGTTGAGCATCCCGGCGTTGCCGCACTGAGGGCAGGTGGCGACGTTGATCTGGCCTAGCAGGAGTTTAGATTTGGCCTCTGGATCCTGGCCTACGTCAATGATGGTCTGCACCTGGGCAGCGAATTGGCGCCCACAGAGAGGGCAGGGTACGGAAACGGTTTGTGGTGGGTACATGGGTTAGGATTTCCTTTCTGTCTTGGTCGAGTGGTCAGGTGGTCCTTGGTCAAATAGTCTGGTGGCCAGGTGTTTCTTTCGGCCATCCGACCATCCGACCATCTGACTATTTGGCATAGCGACTCAGAGCCCGCTGAACTAAGTCCTGGGCGTTGACTACGGTTACTATGTGGATCTCTTCCTCGGTCAACCCGGCGCCGGCTGCCACCAGGCGGGCCATCTCCTGGTCTATCATGTCGGCGGGCGTGTGGGTGTCGGTGTTAAGAACCAGCTTGGCTCCCGCCTGGCGGGCGATTTGAACGACGTGGCCGTTGGTGAGGCAGTGGCCTAAGCGGGAGGTGATTTCGAGAGCGATCCCGTTCTCAGCGGCAATTTGGGCCTCCTCCAAAGTGATGAAGCCGGGATGAGCCAGGATGTCCACCTCGGCGCACTCCACCGCCGCCCGGTTGGCGCCCCCCATCACTGGCTCTACGATGGTCTCTCCGTGCACCACTACCAGCCCCGCTCCTAGTCTTCCAGCCCGCAAGGCCAGGGGGGCGATGCTGGCCGGTGCCGTATGGGTCAACTCCACGCCTGGCACGAAGATGAGAGGAAAGTCTCCTCTCTGCTCCTGGGCGAAGCGCACCAGGCCGGGAACGATGGCGTCCAGATTGGACGCATCGGCGTGGTCGGTGATGGCGATGGCTCCGTAGCCCAGGGCTGCTGCCCTTCGCAGGATCTCGCTGGGCAGGAGCACCCCATCGCTGAAGAAGGAGTGAACGTGGAGGTCAATGCGTTTATCTTGAAATCCTCTCATTGGGGCTTCTAACCTCGCGGTAACTTGAAGATGAATTTGGCTCCCCTGCCTGGCTCGCTCGTCACCCAGATTTTCCCACCGTGAGCCTCAACCACCTCTTTGCAAAGGTAGAGGCCCAGCCCCGCTCCCTCGGTGCGGCGGGTGAGGGGACTCTCCGCCCGATAGAATCGCTCGAAAATGCGCTCCTGTTCTGACTTGGGGATGCCGATGCCCTCGTCGGCCACGTAGACGTAGACCCAATCGTCATCGGCCCAGCCGCCTGTCCGAATCAGCCCCCCACGAGGCGAATATTTGACGGCGTTGGAGAGCAGGTTGGTCAGCACCTGCCGCAACCGCTCAATGTCGCCCCGCACAGCGGGAAAGCGGTGTCCTGAGGCCGCTTCGCTTACAGTCGAAGGGTCAGGGGGGAAGTCCAGGGTGAACATGTGCTCGCTCGACTGAGTTCGGAATTCCTCCGTCACCTTTTCCGCCAGCTTGTCCACCTGCACGTAGCTAAACTCTAGCTTGAACGCGCTGGCCTGGAGGCGCGAGGCGTCCAGGAGGTTGTTTATCAGCCTGTTCAGGCGGTCGCTTTCCTCGGCGATGATGGCCAGGCCCTGTCTCAATGTATCCGTGTCCCACTGCGCATCCTCGCGGCGCAAGGTGTCGGCATAGCCCTTGATGATGGAGACGGGGCTTTTCAGTTCGTGGGAAATAACTGAGACGAAGGTGGACTTCATCTCCTCGGCCTCGCAGAAGCGGGTGATGTCCCGCGCGTTGGCGATGATGCTTGCGAGGCGGCCTTCTTTATCGTAGAGGGGCGAGTACGTGATGCCCACAGTGACCACTGAGCCGTCGGGGCGTTTGATGTCGCCTTCCACGTAGAGGTATTCCTCTGGATCGGGTTGCAGGAGAGGGCATGTGGTCTCGCAGATGTTCTTTCCCTGGCGATCCCTCAGGGCCAGCACATGGGAGCAGGGTTGTCCCAGGGCTTCCTCGGCGGCCCAGCCCGTCATCTCCTCCAGGGCATGGTTAAAGACCCGGATGCGGCGCTGGGTGTCCAGGATCATCACCCCGTCCGCGCTATTTTGGATGATGGCGTCCAGGCGGTGCTTCTCGTGAGTCAATTGCTGGTAGAGGCGGGCGTTGTTGACGGCGATAGCCGCTTGGTCGGCGAAGCTGGCCAGCACCTGGCGGTCGTTAGCGGAGAAGGCCCCGCCTCGGGAGCGGAAGACATAGATCACGCCAATGAGGCTGCCCTCCATGATCAGAGGCAGGGCCACCACCTGGCGCAGGCCAAGTCCAATGGCTGGTACCACCAGGCTTAGCTTCATCTGCAGGTTAGGGATCGTCCAACGGCGGTGTCCTGAGCGTGGTCCTGAGGCCGCTTCGCTTACAGTCGAAGGGCCTGTCGAAGGGATGAGATATTCGCGTTCAGCTTGGGCGGGTATGTCGGTCAGCAGAGGCGTGAAAAGGTGTAGGATGTCCGGTGGTAGGCCATAACTTGCCTGCACACGGAGGCCGCCATTTTCCTGGTGCAAAGCGATAAGGCCTGCCTGCCCCCGTAGCATCTCCGCGGCGTTCTCCAGGATCAGGCGCAGCACCGAGGGCAGGTCCAGCCGCGAGGTCATGGCCCGGCTTATCTCCAGCAGATATTCGCGCTGACGCAATTGGTAGTCTATCATGGTTACTATTCTAACACAAGTTGCCCATAACTGCAATTTGT
>CAYWWC010000047.1:0-19235 GCA_964461615.1 uncultured Anaerolineae bacterium | reverse complement strand
TTACAAGAAGCCACCATCTGCTTCCCCTGTACTTCCGCGAACTGGGGGCCAACGACGCCCAGGTCGGACTGGCCTATTCCCTCCTGACCATCAGCTTCGCCGTGATGCAGTTCGCCGGCGGCCTCCTAGCCGACTGCCATGAACGGAAGCTGCCCATTGTCCTGCCGACCTTCGTCTTCGCATCTCTTTACATAACATACTGGCCGGGTCCGGCCAGAGCTGGGTTGCTCTGCTGGTCGTCCTGCTGACCATCGATTCCCTCAGCCCCATTCAATTGCCTGCTTTCGTATCCATCATGGCGGAATCGGTGCCTGAGGAGCGAAGAGGGATGGCCTTTGGCGTGTTCGAGTTTGCCGTTTCCCTGGGCATCACCCTCGGCCCTGCCCTGGGAGCGGCCCTGGTCTCACAATTCGGCATGCGGCCCCTCATCTACAGCACCGCCGGGACTGCGCTCCTCTGTGCCGCCCTGTGGACGGTGGGTTTGCACGAGACCAGCCATCAACCATCGCCCATTGAGCTGGCGAGCCTGAAGCAGTTGCTGGAGCCCAGGTTGCTTCGGTGCCTTTTGGCTGCCACCCTCCTGGACGGTGAGCAGAAAGCCGCTACTTCTCATCGTTCGCCGAGGTCTCTTGTCCGAAGCGTACTTCGGGCTCGGTCGGGAGACCTTCGCCCATCACGAAGAGTTACTGAGGATGCCCCACGGGGATGAGGTAGAGAGGTTCGTGGTCGGGAGGAAGGGAGAGGGTGGCCTGCGCCTGGTCATCGTAGAAGGCGCCGATGGGCACCGCCCCCAGGTGCAGAGCCACAGTCTGAAGGAGGATGTTCTGGCAGGCGTGGCCGGCCTCCAGCTTGACGTAGCGCTCGGCGCGGCCACCGTATTTCTTCGCCGTCCTTTCGTATACGGCAGTGATCACGATTACTGCAGGAGCATCTCGTATGGCGTCCTGCTCCAACGCTACTTCCCAGAGCTTGAGGCGCAGGTCAGCCTGAGAGACGACGGTCACTATGTGCCCCAGGGGCACATAGTGGTAGAGGCCGTTAGCGGTGGTCACGTAGACCTCCAGCGGATAGAGAGCTCCAGCCGAGGGAGCTGTCCGCCCGCCCCAGGTGGAAAACGTTTCAAAATGAGCGGCAAGAACACGGAGCTGCTGTAGGACGTGGTGGGTGTAGCCGTGGGTGTGGAGGTGGGTGTGGGCGTGGGTGTAGTAGCGGTAGCCGTCGGCGTGGCAGTTGGTGTCGCTGTGGGCGTGGGTGTCACTGTTGCGGTGGGGGTGGTAGCGGTAGCCGTCGCCGTTGGAGTGGGAGTGGGTGTCATCGTTCCATCTAGCAAACCGGCCATGCTGGCCAAGGTCCCCACGGAGGCCTTGACGAAGTCGGTGAAATAGGGTATGTTCAGGGTGCTGAGTTGGTCGCCAGTGGTGTGATAGTAAGGGGTATGATCGGACCAATCCTCGATGCCCAGGATGGCACTGTAACCATATTCCCAAAAGGAGGCGTGGTCGCTCCGGTCGGTGGCACCGGCAGTGATAACCCAGGGGACGAGGTCAATGTCGTAAGTACCCAATACATCGCTAAACAGATTGGCGATGGCTATTGAACCAGGCATGGTTCCGGCGTGAAGATCAATGCTGCGATAAGTATCGGAATTGTAGCCGAGCATGTCCAGATTGAGCACGCCCAGGATATTGTCACCCTCGTAATAGGCATCCTGGGCGTATTCGTGGCTGCCCCTGAGACCCTGCTCTTCCCCGGTGAAGGCAACGAAGCGAATGGTGGAGTCGAAGTCGTACTGGCTGAGGATGTCGGCTGCGATCATCACCGCCGTCGTGCCGCTGGCATTATCATCAGCCCCCGGAGCGTCTGTGTACCGGTATGACCATTGCGAGGTGCTATCCACGTGGGCACAGATGATGTAGATGTCATCGGGATCGGTCAGGCCCGGCTTGGTGGCCACCACATTGCGCCAGTTGTTACCCGACCAGTTGTAGTCGTGATATTCCATCTCCAGGCCCAGGTTTTGAAAATGCTCATAAACGAACTGAGTGGCCTTCTGGATAGGCTCACCGCTGTAGGAGTAACGGGTATTGATGGTATAGGGCTGCCCACCGATGGTGACCTCGTTCTCTCCGCTGAGGTTGCCATCGTATAGATAAACGGTATCAGTATCAACCTGGGCGATTATCTCCTCAATGAGCGGGTCGGGCTCGCCCAGGGCGGATACCGGCTGCGGCCCCTGAGACATGACAGAGCTGCCGCCGACAATTAACACAGCAACGATGAGCAGAATCCATTTTGCTGCGAGCTTCTTGCTCATTTGGGACTCCTTTATCTTGACGGCCGAAGGTCTCTCGACCGAGCTAGAAGGGCACCTCGGTCAGGAGACCTTCGGCGAACGATAGTCACGCACCACGGTTCACGTCTACGGCGCATACCTGAACGGATGCCGCGCCGCCTCTTTCTCGTTGAGCAGTTCTTCCAGAGTCGGCCGGCCCTCGATGGCCTTTCGGATGGCGTGGCGCATGGCCTTGTAATTGTTGAACTCGATGCGCTTGCGGTTGGCGGCCGCCGGGTGGACGAAGACGTTGGCGATCATGGCCAGGTCGTCCAGCCCCCCCCGAGGAAGGCTGCCGTCCTTGATGCTGGCTGCAATTGCCAGATTGACGCCGCTCGCGGCGTCGTCGTAGACGTGGCCGGCCTGCTTCTTGGTGCGCACGGTCACGGTGGGAACCAACAGCGTGCGCGGCCGCTCGTTGATGACGCGCACTTCGTGCGAAGGTCGGGGCTCGTCCAACGCCCTGGTGATGGCTCTCCCCACCGGCCCTTCCTGGACGCCCAGCAGCAGGTCAACGTGAGCCAGCTCAAAGAAGGGCGGGCCGCAGAACCCCTCGCCGATGCGCAAGGTGAAATCTTCAACACTCGAAACCCGAAACTCAAGACCCGAAACCCTGATCTTGCCCAGGTTCTCCAACTGAATGCGCAGCTCCTCGCGGTCCTCCCGCTCGAAGGCCCCGCCGGGCATGATGGGGTGGCGAGAGTTGCCCATATCCAGGCCCATCATCCGCAGGCCCTCTTTCACCGCCTGGGGCGCCCCCTTGCGGGTGACGATGCGCGCCAGCTTCTGCAACTCGGCCTGCCAATCCTGAGCCGCAGCCAGATCACCTTCCTTCACAGCGGCATAGACCTTTTGCCAGAGATCGGGAATCAGATTCGCGCTGGCCAAGATGGCCCCGTCAGCGCCAGCGGCCAGGGCCGCCATCACGATCTCGTCGTGGCCGCAAAAGATGCCGATCTGCCCCTTGACCTTCTCGAAAAGGGCCATCAGGAAAGGCATGTCGCCGCTGGTGTCCTTGATGCCCACCACGTTGTCCAGGTAGGCCAGCCCCTCGGCCGTCCACCACTTGTAGTGAGTGCCCGCGCACTGGGGGATGTTGTAGATGATGATGGGCAGGCCGACCTCGTTGACCGCCTGGTAGTGCTCGTAGACCTCGTTGAAGGTGGGCTTGAAGTAGAAGGGCGACACCACCAGGGCCGCCGTGGCCCCGGCGTCTTTGGCGTATCGGGTCAGGGCTACGGTATCCCTCGTGCTGGCGCAGCCGGTGCCGGCCACCACCGGCGCCCTGCCCCCCACCTCGTCAACGGCGATGTCAATCACCGACCGCCTCTCCGCCTCCGACAGGTACACGAACTCCCCCGTCGTACCCGCCGGCACCACCCCGTCCACGTGGGGCAGAAGGTGGCGGATCAGAGCTCTATAGGCCTCCTCATCAACGTGTCGGAGGTCTCCGCCCGCGTCATCCCTGGTGAAGGGCGTGACCAAGGCAGGGAATATACCTTTGAACCAATCTGGTTTCTTGGACACAATGGCCTCCTTTGTGAGTGTTCCCCCCCTCCCTCTCAGGGAGGGGATGGGGGAGGGTGGATCTCAGCAATCCAGACACCCCCGCCCCAACCCTCCCCCTATGAAGGGGAGGGAGCTGTCCCTACTTGTGGATGCTGACGAAGCGAGCGATGCTGCGGTCGTAGGTCCGTTCCACCTCTGGCGGGAACAGGCAGCCGGACAACTCGCCGTACCTCTTGTGGTACATGATACACTCATTTCCCAGCCTACCAACTCAAACCCTCTCCGCCCAAACCTCCCAATGCGCGCTGAGCTTTGGCTGGCCGGATTCATCAACCCGCTCGGACTCGGTCCGCTCCAGCTCCAGGATGTGGAAGCCCTCCCACATGGCCCGCAGCTCGTCCTCGCGGAACAGATGATGCGGCGCTAGGACATCACAGTCGCGTTCGCGCACCAACCAGGTGCCCGGCTCGATCTCTGGACCTCGCCACTCTTCGGGACCGCACCAGGCTTTCACCGTGGCGAAGAACCACCCGCCCGGCTGCAACACACGCCGCACTCCATCCAGGGTACGCTGGATGCCCTCCAAGACGTTGTGGTGAATGACGTAGGTACTGACCACAGCATCGAAGAAGCCATTCAGGTAAGGCAGGTCTTCCATGTCCGCCACGGCCAGGCGGGCAGACAGCCCCTCCTGCTCCAGCCAGTTTCGGGCGTGGGCCAACCCGTGGGAGCCCACGTCGGCGCCACACACCTCAAAACCCTGCGAAGCCAGGTAGGCCAGGTGTCGTCCCCCGCCACAACCCAGGTCCAGCACCCGCTTCATCTCTCGCTCCTGCATGGCCTCTGCCAGCGGGCTGAACTTTTCGTGCGGGGTCTTCCAACGGTACCACAAGCGTTCTTGACGTTTCACGTTTTGCGTTTCACGAACGCCTGCCCAATCGCCCCTACCATCGCCGCGTACACGTTCTGGTAGAGGGAGTGGCGATCCAGGGCTTTTGGATCCACCGTGGCCAGGACGATCATGACCTCCTCGTACATGGCCGCCTCCGGTATCATGCCTCGCTCCAGGGCGTCCACGATGGCCTTGGCGGCCGCCGCCTGGGTCGGGCCGTAGATCATGTTGGCCTGACGCAGGTTCTTCTGCTCCAGCACGGGCAGGATCAGTGTCGGCGGCCGCACGGTAAGATTGGGCTCCAGGATGGTGGTCAGAGCCTGACGCCGATGGAGGGGATAGGTCAGTTGATAGGCGTAGGCATCGCCCAGCGGCCCCGCCTTCGGCCCGGCTACCAGGTCGAGCTGCACCCACTCCGGCTCCTCCCCTGCCGATCCAGTCCCCACTCGCAGCCCGGCGTCACTGACGGCCTCGGTCGACAAGCCAAGATCGCCGAACCGTTCCTCCAAAACCCCACTCGAAACCCGAAACTCAGAACTCGAAACCTCAACCTTGCCCAGCTTCTCCAGCTCCAATTGGATCTCTGCTCGCGTCTCGTGGATCAAAGCCCCGCCGGTGGGCTTCAGCGGGCGGCGCGGCCGTCCGACTTTGACGCCCATCATGTTGAGGGCCGCCTTGACTGCCACTCCACCGCCGTGTCGGCAAAAGATGCGGGCCAGCTTCTGCACCTCCATCTGCAACTCTCGAGCGGTGGCCAGATCGCCCTCCCGCACTGCTGCCAAGACCCGCTGCCAGATCTCGGGGAAGACGTTCGCGCTGGCCAGGATCATGCCTGAGCAGCCCCCGGCCAGGGCGGGCAGCACCACCTCGTCGTGGCCGACGAAGACGTCAATGCGCCCCTGGACCATCTCCAGCACCTCCATGGTATAGGTCAGATTCCCGGAGGAATCCTTGAGGGCCACGATGTTGTCAATGTCGGCCAGGTCCTCGACGACGGTGCGGGGCAGATAGGCGCCCACCACCTGGGGGATGTTGTACAGCAAAATGGGGATATCCACCGCCCTGGCGACCTCGTAGAAGTGCTGATAGAGACCCTTGTCGGAGGGGTGAAGGAAGTAGGGCGTCACCACCAGGCACGCGCTGGCCCCGGCTTCTTTGGCGTTCTTTGCCAGCTCGATGGCCTGGCGGGTCGAGGGAGCTCCCGTGCCGGCGATAACTGGTTTGCCTTGTGATTCCTCGACGGCGATTTCCACCAGCCGCTTCTGTTCCTCAACCGACAGATAGGGGAACTCGCCCGTGGTGCCGCAGGGCACCAGCCCGTCCACGTCGTCAATCACGTGGCAGATGAGGCCGCGAAACGCGCTCTCGTCCACTTCCTCGTTCCTGTCGAAAGGTGTCACCAGAGCGGGGAAGACGCCGGGGGGGAAGGGTAGCTTGCTTTGTTGTGATGTATTGCTCATGGGCATTGCTCCTTAGGGTTCGTAAGCTCGTGGATTCGTAAGTTCGTGGATTCGTGGGTTGGAGACTGATCACGAATTTACGGATCCCGAATCTACCAAATCTGTGGGTATTGACTTGCTAGCCACTGTATCGAATGTTGAAGGTCTGGTACTCGCCGGCGAGGGCCTCGTGGGTTACGTTGACGTTGTCCACCTGCGCCCCGCACGGTCCCCGGTGGCACCAGGCCACCAACTGCTCAATGGCCCAATCCTCTCCCTCGAATACAGCCTCCACTCTCCCATCCCACAGGTTTCTGACCCAGCCGGTCACGCCCAACTGGCGGGCCTGATCTCGGGTCTCGGCCCGGAAGAAGACGCCCTGCACCCAACCGCTGACGAAGACGTGGGCCCTTTTCTTAGCCATGTCTCATCACCTCAGCGCTCCCCGATGTCCCAAAGGATAGTCTCGATCTCGAACAGGCCGCTGTACGAATACACATGGGTGACATACCAGCCATCGGCAAAGGCTCCCCCGGCCCCAATATCTCGACGGACTCTGTCTCAGCCCCTGTGTAGGACTGCACGTGCTCAAATAAGATGCTGCCCGTTTGGTCATAAATCCTTACCCTGATCTCGTCTCCATTCATATCAGAGTAGCTAAAGACCACGTAGACAGCGGTTGTTCCTGAGGAGAATTTGGTACTTGGCGGGCCATAAGGAGTACCGCTCATGTGCACGTTACTCACCGCAGGATTAAGGCCGTATCCTTTGAAGAGAAGCGGCAAATACAGACGTGTAGTGATCGTAGCCGTTGGCGTAGATGTAGCCGTGATCACCGTGGCCGTTGGAGTCGGCGTGGGAGTGCTGGTCGAGGTCGGAGTTGGTGTGCCGCTTGGAGTCGGCGTCGGTACGAAAGTTCCCGTTGGCGTGGGAGTCGGGGTGGAGGTCGGGGTTGGTGTAGGTGTTGGCGTGCTGGTCGGAGTTGGGGTGACATTGATGTGCTCCACCACAACTCCCAGCGGCTGGGCTGCCCTGATGAACGCTGTCCCGTACCAGTTGGGGGGTATCTCCTCAATATCCTCGGTCTTCAAGTGCAAAGCCTCGCCTGGCGCCAGCGCTTCAAAGTGCTGGGTGTGAGTAAGCCGGCCGGTGTCGCTTTCCCTGTAGTCAATCAAGACAGAGACGCAGTACTCGCCCGAGTTCTGGATAGAAAGTTGAGCGTTCTCGCCCTGGTAATCTTTCACCAGATACAGAGCATAGTACTCATAAGGTGGCGTTCCCTCCATGGCTTCAGAGATACCAAAGTAGGAGCTGTAAGAATTGTTGGGGCCAAAACGCATAGCAACCACCGCCAGGGACTGCCCAGTGCCCTGGTACTGGCTTTTCCACTGCATCCAGGCGGTAGTGTCGCCGACGGCGTTGCCAGACTCTTGACAGGCTTCTTCGAAGACATCCTTATCTACCGAGTATATGATAGCGGCCTTAGCCTCGGCAGGGATGGCGCTTCGCAGAGTCCAAACGCCGTGATGGACGATTCTCTGACAGGCGTGTGCTGCCGGCCCAGGAGAGTTGGTGGGACACAAGCCTGAATACTCTCCCCAGAAGAAGACTATCGCCCCGGTATCATCATCTCCTACATTTTGGGCGTGTATCCAGGTGCTCCAGCCATCCTCGACATTGATGCTGGGGACTTGGATCTTCTTGCCGTAGGAAGAAGAGGAGGCTGAAACAGCGGTGCCTGTGGTCAGGCCCACCAACAGGCCCAGGGCCAGCGCCAAGGTTAGAACAAAATGCCGCTTTTTCATCTCGCCACCTCCTCATGATGGCCTTCTTCTCGGATGATCCTGTGAAGAACATCCACCACCTTCCCATCCCACTGCTTGTCCGCACCCTCCCGCAAGGTGACCAGGGCCTGCTCCACAGACATGGCCAGCCGGTAGGCCCGGTCGGAGGTCATGGCCTCGTAGGCGTCGGCCACGGACAGAATGCGGGCTTTGAGGGGGATGTCCTCTCCCGTCAATCCCGCCGGATAGCCCTGGCCGTCGTAGTGCTCGTGATGGTGTAGAACAACCGGCACCAACTTGTATAGCGAAGCAGCCCTCCCTACGATGTCAGCACCAAGAGCGGAGTGTTTGCGAATCTCCTGCCATTCTCTCTCAGTCAGGGGCCCCGGCTTGCCCAGGATCTGCTCGCTGATGCCTATCTTGCCCACATCGTGCAGAATGCTGGCATAACGGATAAGCTCGATTTCCTCCTCGCTTAGTCCCAACTCCTGGGCGATGGCCGCGGCTACCTCCGTGGTGCGCTGGGAATGGCCGCCGGTGTAGGGATCCTTGGCGTCCACCGCTGCGGCCAGGGCGGCGATGGTCTGAACGAAGCTTTGCTGGAGTTCCTCGTATAGGTGGGCGTTCTCGATGGCCACCGCTGCCTGGGCAGCGATGCTTTGGCAAAGCGCGACCTTCTCCGGGGTGAAGGGGCTGCGTTCCCAGCTCCGTTCCTCCCCCATAGAGATAACGCCCAGCACCCGTCCCCCCACGATCAAGGGGATCAGAGCAGCCGATTTCAGCCCCTCGGTCAGGACCATCTCGCGCTCCTCGTCCGACAGGGCCAACTCTGGCACGTCCTGGCGCAGGACGGCCGGCTGGCCGGCCTCGATCACTTGCTTGTGCCAGGGGGTCATGGCCAGGGAGCATCGCCGGCCGAAGTCATCTTCCGCTTTCCGGTCCCGAATGGGAGACACAGCACGGATGACCAGGTTCTCTCCTGTCTCGTCCAGCAAGGTGATGCGGCAGAAGGTGGCCACCAGCGAGGTAGTGATCTGTTGGGCCACAGTTTCCAGGATATGATCCAGGTCGAGAGTGGAGGAGATGGCGGTACTGGTGTCGAGGAGAAGAGCCAGGTCGTTTGCCTTTCCCTCGGTTTCGGCGAAGAGGCGGGCGTTCTCGATGCTCACTGCCGCCGGGCCAGCCAGGGCAGTCAGTAGCCACTCATCCCCCTCATCGTAAGCGTCTGGCCTGGTGGTCTCAACGTTCAGTGCACCGACCACTTTCTCGCCTACCACCAGGGGCACGCACAGCTCGGAGCGAATGTCCTCCCGCATGGCGCAATACCGGGGGTCCTGGCGCACGTCACCCACCCGCACCGGCCGGCTGTGCTGGATCACCCAACCGACGATGCCGTCACCCACGCGCAAGCCCTTGCTGAGCACATACTCTTTGTCCTGGGCCACGAACCCTGGCCCGCGTTGCTGGTCGCTCAGAGCCAGTGGCAGCACCGTCTGCGTTGCCTCGTCCGCCAGGAGCACCGCCCCGTTCTCGTAGTCAAGGAGCCGCTCCATGACCTCGAGCAGTTTCTGGCCGATGACTTCGGGGTTCAGACTCCGGGCGAATACCTGGCTGCCATCATACAGTGCGGACAGTTGCTGCCAGCGCCGTTGCAATTGTTGGTATAGCCGGGCGTTCTCGATGGCGGTAGCCACCTGGGTAGCGATAGTGGACAGGAGTTCCTGGTCGTCCTCATCGAAGGCGTTGGGCTGGTAGCTCTGCACGCCCATCACGCCCACCACCCGGTCCATATACAAGAGGGGCACGCCTAGCCAGGAGCGGGCCGGCAAACCAACCACAATGGCCCCGATCGGGAACTCATCTTTCTCCGCGTCCCTGATCAAGAGGGACTGCTTCGACTGGACGATCCAACCACTCAAACCGCCTCCGTTCACAATTTTACGGCTGAACTTCTCCACGGGCACCCCCTCGTCAAGGGCCAACTCGAAGTGTAGCTCCTGCCTATCTGCATCGTAGAGGGCGATGTAGAAGCTGGACACCCTCATCAAGCGGCTGACCTGCTCGCAGACCGACTTCAGCACCTCATCCAGGCTGAGGGTGGAAGTGGTGGCGACGCCGACGTTGTACACACTGGTCATCTCCTCGGCCCAACGCTTCGTCTCCTCGTAGAGCCGGGCGTTCTCGATGATGACGGCCGCCTGGCTGGCGAAAATAGTTAGCAATTTGGAATCGCCCTCTGCAAAGCCACCGGGCTTGTTGGCGGCGTAGACCAGGCCTGTGATCCTCCCCTCGTGGGTCATGGGGACGCTGAGGAAGTTGAAGAGGTCAAAGCCTCCCACCCATTGGGAGAAGAAGTCTGGTATCTGGGTGACATCATTAGCCAGGAGAGGCCCCTGGAGGCGGAAATTCCAGGCATCTCGGGCTGGCCCATCCACCTTGTAGCGGAAGGATTGGACTATTTCGTCCGATGCTCCATAGCCAGGGGGTTGGGCCCGCATCTCCCTGGCTCGGTGGTCGTACGTGGCTATGGTGCATACGTGGCAGCCAATCAGTTGGGCCATACGCCTGGCCAACTCACCATAAGTCTCTCGCACATCGGTCATGGAACTGAAGGCCTGGGCGAGCTCATGTAATCCCATTAGCTCGCCAATCCTCCGTTGGGCTTCCTCATACAGCCACGCGTTCTCGATGGCGATCCCTGCCTGGCTGGCCAGGGTTTGCAGGGTGACCAAATCGCTCTCATCGAAAGCGTCGAGTTCCCTGCTCTGGACATCCAGCGTTCCTATGACCTGGTCCTTGATCTTGATGGGAACGGCCAACTCAGATTTCGTATCTGCTATCTCCGCCAAGAGAAGGTACATGGGCTCTTTGGAAACATCGTTGACCAGGAGGGGCTCGCCAGTTCTCGCCACATAGGCGTTGATTGATCTTGCCCCAACTGGAATTCGCGTGCCTTCCAGCACCCTTCCAGGCCCTGCCCCTGCTCTGGCCACCAACTCATGTGAGTCTTCGGCTATCGCTTCGTCAAGCAGAAGGATGTAAACATAGCGATAGCCAAAGGCATCTTCCAACAGGTTGACAATCTGGCGTAGCAACTCATCAGGGTCGAGGATAGAGGTGATCTGTCGCCCAATCTCGCCCACCGTGGCCAACTGGGCTGCCCGTCGCATTAGCGCCTCCTCCGCCCGCACTCGCTCGGTGATGTCCACGAAGGCTGCCTGCACGGCAGGCTTCCCGTGGTACTCGATGCCGCGGGCGAACATCTCCAGCCAGCGCACCGTCCCGTCTTTCCGTACTCCGCGATACTCGTAGTGTGGAGACACTGGTTTACCTTCCAAGCGGTCCCTAAAGCGTCCCCAGACTAACGCTTGATCCTCAGGGTGCGCCATCGCCCTCACCTGTTCGGGTGAGAGAGACGACAGCTCCTCAATGGTGTATCCGGAAATGTCGGCGAAAGCGGTGTTGGCGAAGACGATGCGAAAGTCCTGGACGACCACTATTCCCTGCAGTGACTGTTCTACCAATGTCCGATACTTCTCCTCGCTCTCCCGCAGAGCCTCCTCCGCCCGCTTGCGCTCGGTGATTTCCTGCTCTAGCTGCTTGTTGGCCGCGATGAGATCGGCGGTACGTTCCTCCACCCGTCTTTCCAGATCGTTGTGTGCCCTCTGCAGTGCCTTCTCCGCCTGTTTACGCTCGGTGATGTCTATCCAGTAACCCACGATCTCCAGGGGGTTGTCCTCCGCATCACGTACAAGCCTCAGCTCGTCATGCATCCACCGATATGTACCGTCCTTGTATTGGAAGCAGTACTCATGTATATAATGCCCTTGTTCAAACAGGCGCGATAGCCCGATGAAGACACGCGGCGCATCCTCCGGGTGAATACGGGCAGCCCAGAAGGTGGGATCGTCTAAGAATTCCTGCGGTTCGTAGCCGATCTGCGTCTTGACGTTTTCACTTATAAAAGTGGCTGCGTAATCACCCGCGGGCTCGCAGGTGTAGATCACTGCTGGGCTGGAGGTAAGCAGATGTTCCAGTCGCGCATTTACTGCACTGAGCGCCTTCTCCACCTGCTTGCGCCCAGCGTGTTCGTCGGATAGTTCCAAGGCGGTTGAAATGTGCTGGGCGAGGTTTCTCACTGACGGAACCAAGTGTTCAGCTAGTTCAGTGGAAGATACGCCAAGAGCGCCTATTATCTTTCCACGCCGCTTCAACGGCGTCAGGATGGAGGGCGTCTTCTCATAACCCATGGTCTTTGATATCAGGTAGGCCAGCGGTCGCGGAAACAATTCGCCTATTATGTCGCTGACATTGACCTGGACGGTTTCTCCCTCTCTTATGACCTGACCGAAAATGCTTGATTTGTTCAGGGCGAGCTTGTACCCTTTCAGCCGGACCCCAGCCGTCTTCTCTCCCGCCTTCAATTCCTCGGAGGCTATTGACGTTTCCGCGATCCCAAGCTTCGACCCGTCATCCGTCAACAACAAGATGCTCACCGTGTACCGCTTCGACTTCGCAAACTCCTCCTTCACAGTCCTGTAGATCTCGGCCTCGTCCAGCAGGCCGTGTATCTTCGCAGATACATTCTCCGTGAAGTGGATAATCTCGATCAGCTCACGCAACGTTTTGTCCATCAGTTCCTCTCCTTCACTAAGACTTCTGGCTCTTTGGGGTTTCGCAGGATCAAGACAGGAGATTTGCCACGAATTGCACGAATTAACACGAAAAAGCAAAAATTGGTGAAAATTCGTGTAATTCGTGGCAAAGAACTAAACATTTGCTGAACCAGCCCTGCAAACTCCCAAAGACCCAGACTTCTGCTCGCACCGTTTCTTCTCGTACATCGCTCTATCCGCCTGGGCCACCAGTTCATCAATGGAACATGGGGATTCGGGATCGTAGCGCGCCAGGCCCACGCTTAACGACAGCTCGTAGCGGCGGCCTTCCCTGGCGTTGCGGGTCTCCAGGTTCTCTTGCAACCGATGGATAAGGACCTCGGCGGGGGACCCATTGGTTTCTACAGCCAGAACCACGAATTCGTCCCCGCCGATGCGAGCGATGATGTCCGACTCGCGAAAGGTCTCTCTGAAGACACTGGCGGTCTCGATCAAGGCCCGGTCTCCCTCAGGGTGGCCAAAGGCATCATTGATCCGCTTCATGCCGTCCAGGTCGGCAAAGAGCAGCACCATACTCCTCTTCGCGCGGTTGGCCGTCTTCAACTGCTGTTGGCCCAGAGTTAAGAATCCGCGCCGGTTGTACAGATCGGTAAGTTCGTCGAGCAGAGCCAGGGCGCGCAGCGTCTCCTCCATCCGCACCCGCGCGGTGATGTCGGTGTAGACGGCGACTGCCCCGACCACCTCATCCCCCACCAGGATGGGGGAACCGGCCACGATGACGTCCACTGGAGAGCCATCCTTCCGATAACGAACGGTCTCTGTAGGAGGCAACGCCTTTCCGCCCAGGGCCTCCTGCGTAAACCCGGTCGCCTCCTCAAAGACATCGGGGTTGGTGATCAGGTCGTCAAGATTCTGGCCGACCACCTCCTCCGGTGAGTATCCGAACAGCCTCTCTGCGCCTGTGTTCCACTCCACGACCCGAAAGCCGTCATCCAGGGTAACGACGGCGTCGGGGGCGGCTCCCAGCACCCCTTCGAGATACAGCCGGCGCTCTTCGATCTCTTCGAAGAGCCGCGCGTTTTCGATGGCGATGGCTGCCTGGTTGGCTAACATGACCACCAACTCCAGAGTCTCGTCGGTGAAGACTGGCGTGTCAGCCGTGCCCACAGCCGTCAGGGTGCCGACCACTTCCTCCTTGATCCAGAGGGGGGCCGTGACCAGCGACCTGGACCCATGCTGTTTTGCGTGCTGCAAGGCTATCCCTGTCTGCCGGGCATCTGTCTGGGCATCTACCGCCAGGGCCGGCTTCCGCTCCCGCCGCACCCAGCCGCTGATGCCAGCCTCAAATTCCTCGAAGGTGAACCCCTCCAGATGCTCGCGGCTGTAGCCATGTCCGGTGGCCAGCACCATCTGTTGGGCTTCGGGGTCCACCAGCAGGAAGATGCTGCTGGCGGCGCCTGTCAATTTGATGGTGTCCTCGGCAATGGCGTGCAGTACCTGATCCGGCTCCAGGGTGGAGGTGAGCTCCTGGCTGATCTCGTGCAGAGTGGACAGCGCCTTTACGTGCCGGGTGACCTGTTCATAGAGCCGCGCGTTCTCAATGGCGATGGCAGCCTGGGCAGCAAACGCCTCGGCCAGCCGGGCGTGCTGCTGGGTGTAGAACCCCGGCTCGCGCTTGTCCAGGGCGATCATCCCCACCAACTGCTCGCCGATCAACATCGGCGCTCCCAGCCAGGAGCGGATAGCGGCCTGCCGGTGTGGGCCCTTTCGAAATGCCTCGTACACGGTCGGGGCATCCCTCACGATGACGGGGGCTTGGGTACGGATCACCTCGCTGTTGGGGTTGTCGCCGTCCACGGGGAAGGAGACGCCCAGCAAGTCTGGCAGGTTGGGAAAGCCGTGCCCGCCGATGATCACCAGCCTATCCTCCTGAAGAAGTTGGACTGACGCGCTGTCGTAGGGCACCACCCACTGCAACTGGGCCAGGATGCGGTCAATCACCTCGTTCCGGTCCAGGGCAGTGGTTAGCGCCAGGGCCGCTTCCCGCAGCGTCTCCTGCTCCAGGGCGCGCTGTCGGGTCTCTTCGTACAGCCGGGCGTTCTCGATGGCGGCAGCAACGTGACCCGCCAGGGTCTCCATGGCCATCACGTCGTGCGGGGTGAAAGCATTGAGTTCCCTGCTCTGGAGATCCAGAACGCCGATCACCCTGTCGTGGTACTTGAGCGGCACGTCCAGTTCGGACCTGGTCTCAGACAGATAGGCTGGGATGTAGCGGGGCTCCTGGCTCACGTCGTTGGCCCATACGGTTTTCCCCAGGTGGGCTGCCCACCCTATCATCCCTTCCTTCACTTCCTGTCGGAAGCCAGCGGGGGTTCTGCCCGCGTAGCCTCCTGCGCCCACGTTGAAAACCAGCTCGTTGGCCTCTGCATCCAGCAGCATGATGGCCGCGTAGTAATAGCCAAAGGTCTGGGTGATCAGTTCGACGGTCTCGCGCAGCAGCTCGTCCGGGTTCAGTATGGAGGCGATTCTTTCGGCCACCCTGGCCACAGCGCCCAGTTGAGTGGACCTTTCGCGCTCGGCTTCGAAGAGGCGCGCGTTCTCAATGGTGGCAGCGGCGTGGTCGGCGAAGACACGCAGGGCCTCGGCGTGAGCCTGGGTGAAGAAGCCGGGAGTGGCGCTGTCCACGTTGAGGAAACCGATCACCTCACCGCGCACGACAATTGGTGCAGCCGCATATGAGCGCAGCCACTCCTGCACCGGGACGCGGACCCAGCCAGGGTAGGTGGCGGTATCAGGAATGACCAGCGGCTCCCCACTCTCCATCATTTGCTGGAGGTTGGGCACCTCGGGGATGCGGAAAACGACTGTCGAGACGAACTCCTCTGCCCCGAAGCGCTCGTAGCTGCGCCAGCGGGCGACGCGCGCCTCGTCGCCCGCGATGAGCATGATGTTGGCAGCATCGTTGGGAACGACGCGGCTGACCTGCTCCAGGATGCGGTCCAGCACCTGGTCGGGATCCAGGGTGCTGCTGACGACAGCAGCCGCCTCCTCCTCCAGCGCCTCGGCCAGTTCCCGTTGCTCCCGCTCCGCCTGGAAGAGGCGGCTGCTTTCGACGGCCACGGCCACCTCGTCGGCGATGGTGGAGAGCAGTTGTTGCTCCTCCTCGCCGTAGGCGTGGGGACGGTAGGCCTGTATGCAGATGACCCCTATCAGCCGCTCGCCGATCAGCATCGGCGCCCCCAGCCAGGACGCGGGGAGTTTCATCGTCCCCCACAACTCCGGCGTCGGCAGGCGATCCTGCTTCTGTTCCAAACTTCGAATGAGCAAAGATTTCTTCTCGGTGACGACGAGGGAGGTCAATCCGACGCCCAGGGACTGCCGCTGCGGGGGCTCTCGGACCCCTTCGTCCACCTGGATGCGGAAGTCCAGCTCGTTGGTCTCCTCGTCGTAGAGGGCGATGAAGAAAGCGTCGGCCTGGAAGATGGAGGCGATCTCCTGATACACCGTCTCCATCAGCTCATCCAGGTTGAGAGTGGCACCGACGGCCCTGGCGATGCGGTTGACGACTGCCAGCCGTTCGGCCCGGCTGTGAGTCTCCTCGTACAGGCGAGCGTTTTGAATGGCGATGGCCGCCTGGGTGGCGAACAGGCTCAGCAGTTCGGCGTCGGCCGGGGAAAAGGTTTGCGGGTGGTCCGCCAGCACGTTCAACACCCCCAGGAACTCCTCCCCCCAGCAGACTGGCGCCGCCACCACGGCCTTGAAGGGGTAGCCCTCGTAGACGGCTGCCCGTTTCTCCCAAGCCTGGTAGTCGTCCACGATGAGCGCTTTGCCGGTCTCCCAGACCTTGCCGGAGAGCCCCTCGCCCCGATGGAGGACGGTCCCGATGGGCGACAGGTGAGGGCCGACGGCCATACTCCACTCCAGCACGTCCCGGTCCGACCGACACAGGTAAAGCCCGCCCGAAGCCCCGCCTACCAGTTCAATGGCCTGCGAGACAATGGAATGGAGAAGAGAGTCCAGGTCCAACTGGGCGGTGAGTTTCAGCCCCACCTCTCGCAGCGCCTCCAACTGGGCGGTGCGCTCCCGCAGCGACTCCTCCGCCTGCACTCGGGCAATGGCGCTTCCTATTCGGGCGGCTATCGCTTCGAGCGCAGTGCGAGAGAAAGCGGGCACCTCGTCCAGGGTATGGGAAGCGACGTTCAGGCAGGCGATCACTCGATCCTCGTGATGCACCGGCAGTATGGCGATGGCACGTAGGGCTTCACGCCTTCGAACCTCATCCAGAGACACGCCCAATCGTAGGTGTTCGCTGTAGACTGGCTGACCCACCATGACGAGTTGGGCGCTGGGCGAATCGGCCTCATAGTGTGACGCACTGCTGACGAAATCAGGCGGCAGTCTTTTGTGAAGTACAAGGTCTAAGGCTCCGGAGGCATCGTCAACGAGATAGATGCCGCCGCAGTCCATCCCTGAGATACGAATCGCGGTTTCCAGGCATAGACGCAGGGCCTCATCAAGTCCAAGCGCGGCGCCAAGCGCCAGGGCCAAGTCGCGTTGGGCGCCTGCCAGCTCCTCCGCCTGCTTGCGCTCGGTTTCTGATGTTTCCAATTCGGCGACCCGCTGGCGCAACTCCACCAGTTCATTTATGAGTTGCTCTTTTGTCTTGTGTTCACCTTTCATCTTGTGCACCTCCCAAAACAGGCAGCAATTTCACCTAATCGGTTAATCCGAAGCCGCCGCCAAATCATACTGCCGCCGGTACATCTGGCTGTAGAGGCCGCCGCGGGCCAGGAGCTGGCGATGATCGCCCACCTCGACGATGCGGCCTTCTTCCAGGGCAATGATCTTGTCCGCGTGGCGGATGGTGGACAGCCGGTGGGCGATGACCAGGGCGGTGCGCCCCTCCAGCACCTTCTCCAACGCCTGCTGGATCAGATACTCGGCCTCGGCGTCAACTGACGAGGTGGCCTCGTCGAGAATGAGGATGCGGGGGTCGGTCAGGATGGCCCGCGCCAGCGCCAGGCGCTGCTTCTGCCCACCGGATAGCTTGGTCCCTCGCTCGCCAATCTCGGTTTCGTAACCCTGGGGCAGGCTCACGATGAACTCGTGGGCGAAAGCCGCCTGCGCGGCAGCGATCATCTCGTCCTCGCTGGCATTTGGTTTGCCATAGACAACATTGTCGCGCACTGTCCCGTTGAACAGGAAGGTATCCTGTAGCACCACAGCGACCTGCCTGCGGAGTGAGGCCAGCTCGATCTTTCTGACATCATGACCCTCGACCGTGATGCGGCCGCTAACGGGATCGTAGAAGCGGGGGATCAGGTTAGCGATGCTGGTCTTGCCCGCCCCGCTAGGCCCGACCAGAGCCACTACCTCACCGGGCCGCATCTGGAAGCTGACGTCGCGCAGCACCTCCTCGCCCGTGCCATAGCGAAAAGTGACCCCCTCAAAAGCAACGGTTCCCCGGATAGAGGTCAACTCGATGGCATCAGGCTCGTCCTTGATCTCGGGCACGGTATCCAGCAGCTCGAACACCCGCTCGCCGGCGGCGATGGCCTGCTGCATGGTGTTGTCAGTTTGAACCAGCCGGTGGATAGGCTGATAGAAAGAGGCCACGTAGGAGATGAAGGCCACCAACCCACCCACAGTCAGCGCGCCATTGAAGACGCGATACGCACCGAAGCCCAGGACTATGGCCATACCAAGGGACGCTACAAAACGAATAGCTGGGAAAAAGGTTGCCCAGTAGCGAATGCCATTTACGCGTTCCTCGTAATAGCGAGTGCTGCGCCGGGTGAAGCGGTCTAGTTCATGCCTCTCCTGACCGAATGCCTGGATCACTTGGATGCCGGAGATATTGTCTTGCAACTCAGCATTGATGTCACCCAGCCGGTCGCGGATATGGCGGTAGATGGGCCGCACACGGGTGTTGAACATACGCAAGGCCACTGCCAGAACGGGCACCGGGAGCAAAGTCCAAAGGGCCAGTTGCCAGTCCAGAGCGAAGAGAATGAACCCTGTCCCCACCAAGCGTAGCAGATCAATAATGAGGAATCCTACAGAGTGGGTGACGAACTCCTCCAGGGCGTTCACGTCGTTGGTGATGCGCGACATGATCTCGCCCGTCTGCTGACTCTCAAAGAAGGAGATGGACAGGCGCTGCAAGTAGTCATAGAGCAGAACGCGCAGATCGAGAATGAACTTCTCGCCGAGAACATGCCTGATATACATATCACTGAGGTTCAGGAGGCGGGTCAAGGCAAAGACGCCGATCAGCCCTAAAACGAGCACGGGGAGACGACTCAGCAGGCGCCTACTGACGACATCGTCAATGATCTGCTTCTGAAAAAGGGGGGGCAGCAAATCGAGGCCAGTGACGATCATCATCAAGAGAGTGATGGTCACCACCCAGCGCCAATACGGTTGTAGATACTTTAGCAGGCGGAGAAGAACTTTCATTCTTGGCTAACCTTTTCCCAGTCGGCCATGAAGCGCTCGACGCCGATGTCTGTCAGGGGATGCTTGATGGCCTTGAGACCCTCGATGGTGACAGGTACTTTGATCACCACGTGAGGCGACCACTGGGCAATCTCCAGGGCCTGTTCCACCATCTCGTCGGCCTCCAGCGCAATGACCTCCGCGCTGACTGGCCCCTGCACGATG
>CAYWWC010000046.1:0-19264 GCA_964461615.1 uncultured Anaerolineae bacterium | reverse complement strand
AGCCGTGCAACCCCTTGGTCTCTCCCTCGGCACGCATCGCCGCCAGCACCGGCGCAGGGAAGTTGCTCTCGTAGTAACCGGCATCAGACAGATGCGGACGCAGGTCCAACAGGTTGCCGCGATAGGCGCCGAAGTTGGTGATTCGCGCCAGGTCGGGGCCTTGCCCCGTTTCCACCTGCACCGGCAACTGCTCGTCTATCGTCGAGTACGGCACCACATCCAGCACCACCGTGATGCCAGGGTTCTCGGCCTCGAACTTGTCCAGGATCGGCCGCATCACATCCGCCTCGGGACCGTCAGCGTAGTAGGTGAAGCGTAGCTCGGCGGATATTGCCGGCTTTTCAGGAGCTACACCCGTCGCTTCCGCGATGGCGTCGTCAATATCCTGCTGCAGGCGTTGCAGGGCTTGGTCGAGCGTTAGCTCGCCCGTCAGGTATTGCGCGATGCGATTGGCGCTGTTGCGATAGTAGGCAAAGGCGAAGGGATGCACATTCAAGCCCACCGCCTGGTCTTGCAGCTTGGGCACTTCGGCCGTGTACGCCGACAGCGCTCCCAGCACTGATGCATCGTCCGTCTGGAACGCCACGCCCTGCGAGGCTACGTCCGTCTGCGCGGGCAGCGCCAACGTGCCGGCTGAGAATGCTCCGTAGTTCTCACGCTGGATCAGAAACTCCATCAGCATGGCCACTGCCTCCGGATGCTCTGTGTCGGCGAAGGCCACCACTGCAGAACCACCAGCCACTCCCGTGCTGCCGCCAGCACCACTCGGGTTCGGCACCACCACCCAGTCGAAGGCGTCGCCCACGTCCTTGGCCATGCGACCGATCTGCCAACTGCCCGTCATGCACATCACCAGGTCACCGCTGATGAGCGTGTCAATGCAGTTGTTCAGACTGTCCCCCACCAGCCACACCTCTGATGGCGTGATGCCTTCTTCGTGCCAACCGTTCAGCAACTCTGCAAAGGCCCGGAAGCCGGAGGTGTCAACGGTGAAGTTGCCATTGGCGTCAATCAGCGTCGCCCCCATGCTCATGGCAGGGCCGGCGAAGCGGTGTCCCGTGCGGTCTATCGAGAGGGCGTATTGCACTCCCGTCGCTTCCGCCACTTGCTTGGTCACCTCGGTCCACTCCTCCCACGTCGTGCCTTCCCCAGGCAACTCGATGCCTGCCTGATCGAAGAGGGTCTTGTTGACGTAGGGTCCTGTGACCGTCAGGGCATCGGGGAAGCCGTGCAGCCCTTTGGTGTCGCCCTCCGCTCGCATGGCCGCCAACACTGGCGCGGGGAAGTTGGTCTCATAGTAGCCAGCATCAGCCAGATACGAACGCATATCCAGCAGCTTGCCGCGATACGCACCGAAGTTGGTGATTCGCGCCAGGTCGGGACCTTGCCCCGTTTCTACCTGCACCGGCAACTGCTCGTCTATTGTCGAGTACGGCACAACATCTAACACCACCGTGATGCCAGGATTCTCGTCCTCGAACTTGTCCAGAATCCCCTGCATCACATCCGCTTCGGGCCCGTCAGCGTAATAGGTGAAGCGTAGTTCAGCGGATATTGCCGGCTTCTCAGGAGCTACGCCCGTTGCTTCAGCAATGGCGTCGTCAATGTCCTGCTGCAAGCGTTGCAGGGCTTGGTCGAGCGTTAGCTCGCCTGTCAGGTACTGGGCAATGCGATTGGCACTGTTGCGATAGTAGGCGAAGGCGAAGGGATGCACATTCAGGCCCACCGCCTGGTCTTGCAGCTTGGGCACTTCGGCGGTGTACGCCGACAGCGCTCCCAGTACCGACGCATCGTCCGTCTGGAACGCCACGCCCTGCGACGCTACGTCCGTCTGCGCGGGCAGCGCCAGCGTGCCGGCTGAGAAGGCTCCATAGTTCTCACGCTGGATCAGGAATTCCATCAGCATGGTCACTGCCTCGGGATGCTCCGTGTCGGCGAAGGCCACCACCGCAGAACCGCCAGCCACGCCTGTGCTGCCGCCGGCTCCAGTCGGGTTCGGCACTACCACCCAGTCGAAGGCGTCGCCCACGTCCTTGGCCATGCGGCCAATCTGCCAACTGCCCGTCATGCACATCACCAGGTCACCGCTGATGAGCGTGTCAATGCAGTTGTTCAGACTGTCCCCCACCAGCCACACCTCCGACGGCGTGACGCCCTCTTCGTGCCAACTGTTCAGCAGCTCGGCAAAGGCCCGGAAGCCGGAGGTGTCAACCGTGAAGTCGCCATTGGCATCTATCAGCGTCGCCCCCATGCTCATGGCAGGGCCAGCGAAGCGGTGACCCGTGCGATCGATGGAGATGGCGTACTGCACCCCAGTCGCTTCGGCCACTTGCTTGGTCAGCTCCGTCCATTCCTCCCAGGTCGTGCCTTCACCCGGCAGCTCGATGCCAGCCTGGTCGAACAGGGTCTTGTTGACGTAGGGCCCTGTGACCGTCAGGGCATCGGGGAAGCCGTGTAGGCCCTTGGCGTCGCCCTCCGCCCGCATCGCCGCCAGCACCGGCGCAGGGAAGTTGCTCTCGTAGTAACCAGCATCGGACAGATGCGGGCGCATGTCCAGCAGCTTGCCGCGGAAGGCGCCAAAGTTGGTGATTCGCGCCAGGTCGGGACCTTGCCCCGTTTCCACTTGCACCGGCAACTGCTCGTCTATCGTACTGTAGGGCACCACATCCAGCACCACCGTGATGCCAGGATTCGCCGCCTCGAACTTGTCCAGAATCGGCCGCATCACATCCGCTTCGTTGCCGTCGGCATAGTAGGTGAAGCGTAGCTCGACGGCTTCAACAGCCGGTGTCGCTGTGGGCTTCGCGACCGGAGGTTTGGTGGGTGCCACGGTCGGGGCCTTCGTTGGTTCTGGTGTCGCTTGAGCACAGGCCGTCAACACCAGCACCAGGATCATCAGTAGGGCAAATGTGTTTCTCGTTTTCATGGTATCTCCTCCTAATGTTTTGTTTTTGTTACACTTCGGACGTCGCTCTGCATTGACTCTAGAAGATCACAGATTATGCAATATGCCTCCCTCCTTTCCCGCGCTCTCATAAGCGCAAAACTGGTAGTTCCAAGATCCTGGCCAGGGCCAGCAATGCTGGCACGTAGTCTCCATAGGTGAATGAGAGGTGATGCTCCAACCCCTCTTGTAAAATGACATCGAGCACCTCAGCAGCAGGATGGTCAAAGCGCAGCACTCCCGATGTGCCAGTGAAGCTTTTCGGCACCCGCACCATCTCGCCACTCCCAACCACCAACCGATAGCTGCCACTGGCTTCGCTCAGTCGTGCCACGGTGACCCGACCTGGTTTGAGCGGGAACTCCATCAACAGCGGCAATTGGCGGTTGGAGTGGATCGTCCCCCGGGGGCGCGCGGACGGATCGGCCATAGAAAGGGGAGCCAGCCCGCAATGCCACAGAACGGCCACATCTTCCTCTACATCTACAGACACCAGATCGGCGCCAAAAGCTGGCTCGCCGCTGAACCACTGGAGAATGAGCTGTGTGATGGTGCCGTTAACGTCCGCTTCGCAACTGCAAGGAGTCAACTCGTCGCTGAGCATGGACATGGCGCCACAGGCGGCGCAACCCAGCTCAGTGAAGAACTCGGGCCAGCAGCGTACCGCCAGTCCGTCGAGATTATCCTGCTCTGCCAACTGACGCAGTGTCAAATAAGTCGCCAACGTTCCGCGCAGGGCAGCCTGATCTAACTCCTGTAGACCGTCCAATTGCGAGATCAATCGCTGCAAGACGGCTTCGATTTCCTCTGGCCCAGCCATGCGCGCTCTTCGGAAAACCTCTCCCAGGTCCACCTGGACAAGTTCCAGGCCCAGGCGGCGCTTCAGAGCACTACCGTCATAGCGGCACGAATCAAGGCCAGTCGGCGGCTCACCTACCACCCCCACCCGCGCCCTGTGCAGCAGACGTCGGGCGCGCCCAGCCTGGGCCAAGTCGTGCACCTGTTCCAGTGCAGTGGGGTCATCTGGGGCGGCGTAGACGTAGTCGTAGCGAACTCCGGCCCGGGTCAGCGCATGGGCAGCCAGGTTGACGCCACACAATGAGTTCAAGCGCAGGCGGCCGCCCGTGCGCTCTTCTGGCACTGCCCACAGAAGAAGCGGCGCATCCACCGCCTGTGCCAGGCTCATTACCATCGTGCTGTCGGCAAAGGTGGCCTGGAAGACGAGCAGCAAATCGGGCGGGTTTTCTGCTAGTTCTTGAGCGACTTTCTCAGCCTCCTCCAGACTGCTGACTAGCGTTTCCCGCCCGGTAAGCGAATAGCCGGCCTCTTCCAACTGAGAGCGTACCTGGGAAGCGATCTGAGTTGCTAGAGCCAGGTCGAAAGTGGGTCGGGCCAGATGGACCAGGCCCAGAGTTACGTCAGTTGATCCCATCACATCATTCCTGCTGGTAGAAGAAAGCATTCAAGGCCAGGGCAGCAGCCCCAATCACACCGGCCTGTCGGCCAAAGCTGGCCGTCTGCAACTGCACCCGTTCGCCTAGATTAGCGAAGGCCCGCTGGCGCATCGTTGCTTCGATGGCTGGCCCAAGCAGGTCATGGGCCTGAGCAAGAATTCCTCCCAACACGATCAGTTCCGGATTGAGGACGTTGATCAGGTTTGCCAGGGCAATCCCCATGTAGTGAGCTCGTTCTTCGAGCATGGTGCGAGTGGCCGTGTCGCCGGCGCGGGCTGCAGCGAAGACCCGTTCGATGGTAGTCTCGTCTCTGCCTTGCAGGTGGGTCGCCAGGATGCCCTGCCGGTCCTGCTCGGCCAGTTCCTGCGCCAGACGCACGATGGCTGGCTCCGATACCAGGGTCTCCAGGCAGCCCGTGTTGCCGCAGCGGCAAGGCTCTCCACCATCAGGGATGATGGTCGTATGGCCGATCTCTCCTGCACCGGCGCCGCTGCCATGGTAGAGCTGACCATCCACCACGAAGCCTGCGCCCACGCCAATGCGCGCGTAGACGAAGGCCAGCGCGCGAACATCTTGCCCAGCGCCAAACAGAGCCTCACCCAGGGCCATGGCGCGGACGTTGTTGTCTACGCAGACCGGTAGCCCCAGGTATTCGGCAAATCGATTCCGTATCGGTACATCGCGCCAGCCCAAGTTGGGTGCTACCACGTTGATGCCAGTGCGCCAGTTGACCAGGCCAGAAGCGCCCACCCCTACTCCAACCAGATTCTGAGGATTGACACCACTCTGGGTGATTGCCTCTCTGACCAACGCAGCAGTTTCAGCAAGTACCTCTTCAGTCGCCCTCTCCAAAGGATGATCCAGCGTAAGACGACTCAGGAGGTGAGCGCGCAAGTCGGCCACTCCCACGCGAACGCTGCCAACGCCAATGTGAATACCAACAGCACACCGGGCGTCCGGTACCAGTTGCAGCGCGGTGCGGGGCCGACCGACCCTTCGCCGACGCGCGTGCTTCTCTGTCCCCTCTTCAACAACGACGCCTTGCTCCAAGAGCTCGGTGATCAGGTTGGTGATGGTAGTCGTGGAGAGGCCAGTCATTTCAGCGAGGCGTACCCGCGAGATGTGTTCGTGTCGGAGGAGTGCGAGAAGGACAGTGCTCAGATTGTGCGACTTGACAGTACTGCTACTACTCATAAGGGTCTGCCGGATTGCCATTCGCAAAGCAACCAAACTGGGGTTAATTAATCAAGGGGAAAAACTAAAGTCGTGGATAGTATACACCCGTTTGCGCTAGATGTCAACTGTGGGGACTTCAGAACGCCCAAAGAGCAATCACTGGCTCAGTTCAGACGACAAAGAACCAGGTTTCTCCCAGGCGTCGGGTAGCGAGGGCATTTTTCACGTTTCCAAGAAACGATCCAGCCACTCATACGCCAGGGCGCGTGAATACTGAGGGAACGAGTGATCGTTGCCGTGCATGAAGTACGAGAAGGCGTCTTGCTTTCCATACAACTTGTACACCTGGTACAACTGCACCCCAACCTCCGCCAGAAATTCCTGGTTGCCATAAGCCACGTCGTAATACGACGATATGTTCAGAAACGGTCGCGGCGCGATCAGGGCGGCGATTTCGTTGATGTCGAATGGCGGGTCTCTGTCTTCGAGAAAGTACTCCCTGAGCGCCGGGATGTAGATATAGCCGTCCTCCAGCGACCACTCCAGGCGCTCTTCTTCCTCCGAAAACACGGACATGCCGCAGTTGCTCACGCCCACTTTTATCCGCTCATCCAGGGCCATGGCGAAGACGACATTGTGCCCGCCGTGGGAGTGACCTATGGCCCCAATTTTATCCTTATCGACATAATCCAGAGTGTGAAGCATATCAACGGCGGCCATCGAATCCTCGACGTTCTTCCCCACCATTGACCAGTCAGGATACTGTTCGTAAAACGGCCCCGACTCGAAGCTCTCCTCACCTGGATAGATCCGTTCCCCGGCTGTGACATAATCGGGGGCGAGCACCACGTAGCCGCGCGTTGCCAGTTCGTGGCCGTAGGCGAAGTCTGCGTGGCCATCAAGCCCAACCACCTCGTCTTTGCCCGATGCCACTGTCTGGTGCATGGCCACGACCGCCGGGGAGGGCAGCTTCAGGTGATTGGGAATCAGCAGGTAGGCCGTGATCCCGTCGTCATCGCCCACGACATAACGGATCTTGCGCCTGGTGTAATCAGGCAGCTTCTCTTCTTGGACGATTTCGATGTCGCGCGTATTCCTGGGAACAGGCGGCGTGCCGATGGTGCTGAACAGGCGAGATGTGATGTCCTCGCGTTTTCTCTGCCATTGGTCTATTTCGGTGATCGCGATGTTGTCACTGAGTAACAGCTCTTTGATTGCCATGGTTCCTCCTGTCCACAAAACCAGGGGAGGTCTTAGTCGTTTTCATCCCAGATTATGGCTTTTGAATAGGCAATCGGTATTGCCGCTACCACACTGTCACGATGGGCAGATCGCGCATCGTGACCAGTCCCGGCGCGGCCTGCTTCACGCGGCGGATGGCGTTGACGGCGATGGCAACGGTGGCGATGTCGCCGTTGGTTCCCTGGAGCTTGACCTCCAGATCTGGCTTGCCCGAGATCTTGATGGTGTCCCCCTCGTTTTCGGCGTCCAAAGCGGCAATGAAGGTGAGGGTCATGAACTCATCGCTGTCAGTGTAGGCCTGCGCCACTTGCTTGAGGCCCTTCACCTGGCCAGGCGGCACCTCAAAGTGATCGGTTTTGGTCAACTGCTCGGCCACCACCGGCTCGACGCCAGACTCGTAGCGGGTCAGTTCCTTGCCCAGGGTGTGGAACACCATCCCCACGGACTCGGGCAGGCCTACGTGTCCCATACGGCCGGCCGCCATCTTGGCGTTGAAATCATCCACCGTCATGCCGGAGCCGATCTTGGCCTGGAATGGCCCGCGCCGAGTGGAGGCGTTGATGACTCGCGTAACGCTGATGCGATCCACTCTCTGGCAGATGGCCGTCAGGCTGAGGGGCAACGAGTCCATGATGAAACCGGGGTTGACGCCCGTGCCCAGCACCGTTTTGCCGACGCGCTTGGCCACGGCATCAATCTCGGCGGCCACTTGGGGATGGGCCAGCCAGGGGAAGGACAGCTCCTCCGCTGTGGAGACGATGTCCAGGCCCGCTTCCAGGATCTCGATGACTTGGTCCCTGAACTGGTCGAAGTAAGAGCTGGTGGTATGCAGCACGACGCCGCTACGTACATGTGATGAAGCGGCGGCATCGGCCTCTACCTGAGCCAGCCTCTCGGCCACGGCAAAGCCCAGCGGTCGTCCCAGGCCGATAGCCTCGCCGACGTCCTGGCCAACCTTGGTCGGGTCGATATCTACCCCGCCCACCAATTTCAGCCCCGCGCGCTCTACCACGTGGCGCGCCACAGCGCTTCCGATGGGCCCTAGCCCGTACTGAATAACTCGAATCGCGTTTGACATTTTTGATAGCCTCCTGTAGATTAGGTCGCTCATGCTTCCAAGATGTATTAGAGCACGCTTCCTGGGCGCGCTTTGGTATGTGTGCTATTGTGAATCACCAGCTTGCCGTTGACGATGACGTGGGGGATGCCCACGGGGTACTGGTGCGGCGCTTCAAAGGTCGCCAGGTCGGCGACGGTGTCCGGGTTCAGGACCACCAGGTCAGCCCGGTAGCCCTTCTTCACCAGGCCACGATCCGTCCAGCGCAACTTCTGAGCCGGGAGACCGCTCATTTTCCTCACGGCTTCTTCCAACGAGATCACTCTTTGCTCGCGGACGTAGTGAGCCAGCACGCGGGGGAAGGTTCCATAACTGCGAGGATGGGGCAATCCCTGGGATAGCGGCCCCTCGGTAGCCAGGCCAGACCCGTCGGTGCCGATCATCATTGCCGGATGGCGTATGGCCAACTCGCGGTTCTCCTCAGACATGGTGAACGCGATCATGCTCACGCCCATCTCCGTCTCCAGCAGCGCGTCAAAGACCCATTCGTGGGATGGCTTGCTGGCCTCGGCGGCCAGGTCAGCGACGGTGCACCCCTCGTAGCCTCGGTTCCTGGGGCATCCGCTGATCAGTATCTTGTCCCACTCAATGGCGCGAAGCCTGCCGCTCACTATCTTGGAGCGTGTCTCGGCATCGGACAGGCGCTTCAGCGTGGCTACCTTGCTCCCCTCATGAGCCCACTGGGGCAGCAGGGCGGACAGGCCGGTGCTGCTTGCTGGGTAGGGATACATGTCGGCCGTCACGTCCAGCCCTTCGGCCCGCGCCTGATCAATCAGTTCCAGAGCCTGGGGGGCTTTGCCCCAGTTGGCACGACCGGAGGCTTTGAAATGGCTGATTTGCACCGCCGCGCCGGTCTCCCGCCCGATGCGAATGGCCTCGGCTATGGCCTCCAGCAAGGTCTCGCTCTCGTTTCGGATGTGGCTGAAGTAGAAGCCGTTCCGCTCACCAGCAGGCTGAGTGAAGGCGATCAGCTCCTCTGTGGAGGCATAGCAGCCAGGCGGGTAGATGAGGCCGGTGCTGACGCCAGCGGCGCCGCTCTCCAGGGCCTTGATCACCTCGTTCTGCATCCTGGTCATCTGCTCTTCACTGGGTGGATCAGCGCCCAATCCCATAACGCCCCACCGCACCATGCCCTGACCGACCAACGGCACGACGTTGACCGAGATGCCGATCTGCGTTAGATGCTCAAGGTAGCTGCCAAAGGTGGACCACTTGTCCCAGGGCATGGCGATGTCTTCTCTTTCCAGCGTAGCGATGACCTGCTCGCGGGTGTCTTCGAGCAAGGGCACCGGCGAAGCGCCGCACTGGCCAGCTACAACAGTGGTGATGCCCTGATGCACCAGGCTATCCGCCGTGGGGAGCACGGGGAGAGTGAAGTCAGTGTGCGAGTGCATGTCCACGAAGCCTGGTGTCACCACGCACCCAGAGGCGTCAATCACCGTCTTGGCCTGTGCGCCTTCCAGCACACCCACCTCCGCGATTCGGTCCCCATCAATCGCCACGTCAGCGCGATGTCCAGGCGCGCCGGAACCATCTACTACCGTACCATTTTGAATAAGAATGTCCAGCAACTATTCTTTGCCCCCTCTCCTCTAATAACTCGCTTTGACGCGATGCGCCACCCGGCGACAGGCATCTCCCAGGAAATCCATGTCCGCCTCGGTATGGGCGACGGAAGCCGCGCCGTGACCTTTGATTATGCACACGTCCTCTAGCAGCAAGGCCAGTCCCAGCACCGTCCGGCTGAGGGCGACGTCGCACACGGATGGGGCGAACACCACGTCTGGTTTGTCCAGTTGAATGTCGTCCCGATATGGAAAGTGCACCCAAGACAAAGAACTGCTGGGCAGCGCCTCGTTGCTATAGCCTGTGCAGCGGGCGTAGATGCTCTCCTCAGCAAAGGCTGCCTCCATCGTCCGGCGCATCTCCTCGCCCAACTCGGCCAGCCGGGGGTAGACCTGGGCCTCATGCTCAACCAGGTACGTCATGAGGGTCCTAGCGGCCAGAAGCGAGGCGGGGTGCGCGGAGTAGGTGCCTCCGGAGAACTTGACACGATTGCCCTCCGCGTGCCCGACCAGGCCCATGATGTCTGCCCGTCCGGCCACGGCGGCCACCGGCATCCCGCCGCCGATGATCTTGCCAAAGGTGGCCAGGTCGGGCTGCACACCATACAGCGCACCGGCATTCCCGGCGCGGAAACGAAAGCCGGAAATCACTTCATCGAGGATGAGCGCGGCTCCGTATTGGTCCGTCAACTGGCGAGCGGCTTGCAGGTATTCGAGAGATGCCGGCATTGTGCCGCCCGCGCCCGTGAACGGCTCGACGATGAAGCAGGCCACCTGGTCGCCGTGCTGCTCGAAATGCTGGCGCAACATGCCCGGATCGTTGAAGCGGGTGATGATGACCTGATCGGTTATGGCTGGAGGTAGACCGTCACTTTCCACTTGCTGGAATCCATCGCGAAAGCCCACCCCTTTGAGCCCCCAGGGGTGTGCGCCATGCCAGCCGCCGCCCACTTTCATCACCAAGTCGCGTCCGGTGAAGGCGCGAGAGAGTAGAATGGCGTACATGGTTGCCAGAGAGCCGCTGGTTGTAAAGCGCACCCGCTCGGCGCCGGTTTGCCGGCAGAGAATCTCGGCCGTCTCGGCCTGCAACTGGTCCGTAAAGCCGGTCTGCAGGCCAAATCCATCCTCAAAAGCACAGGCCAGCGCTGACGTGACGATATCGGGGTTATGTCCCAGGATATTGGCAAGATGTCCTTGCCAGAAATCCAGAACGTCGTGGCCGTCCTCGTCCTTGATCCAAGCGCCTTGGGCGGCAGCGATGCGCGGCGGGAAGGGCTGGGTGAGCCGCAGCGTGTGGCTGCCGCCGTCCACCAAGTGCTCCTTCGCCTTTTCGTTCAATGCTGCCGACTTGGGCGAATGTTGTCTGTACGCTTCCGCAAGCTCGGCCAGCAATTGGGTGTAGTCCCTTTTCATCACGAGTTTCTCACTTTCGGGTCTCTGCGCACATCCCTATCCTATTCCCGCTTGTAGGCCACCTGACCATCCACCAGCACCAGCTCGGCCACGGTGCGGTAATCGAAGGGATGCCCGCTGAAGACGACGAGGTCGGCATCCTTGCCGGCCTCCAGGCTGCCCACCCGGTCGGCCACGCCGATGATCTCGGCCGGGTTGATGGTGATGGCCTTCAACGCCTCTTCTTCCGTCATCCCCTCGCGCATGGCCAGGGCGGCGTTGATGCTCAGGTATTTGACTGCCGACATCTCGTCGGTCTGAATGGCCACCTTGACGCCCGCTTTGGCCATCAGTCCGGGGTTCTTGGGCGTCATGTTCTTCAGCTCGAACTTGACGCGAGAGAAGAGAATCGGTCCGGCGGTGACGGGGATCCCTTTTTCGGCCAGGATGTCGGCGATTTTGTAGCCCTCGGTGGCGTGCTCCAGCGTCAGATCCAGGCCGAACTCTTCGGCGATGCGGATGGCGGTGAGCATGTCGTCGGCCCGGTGGGCGTGGACGCGGGCCTTCATCTCGCGGCGCAGCACTTTGCCCAACGCCTCCAGCTTTAGATCGCGCTCCGGCGGCTTTGGCTCTTCCGCATCCTCGTCCTCCGCCTCGACATCGGCCTGATAATCAGCCAGGTCGGCCTCGTAGCGGCACCATTTGTCCAGATAGTTCTGGGCATCTACCAGTGCGGCCCGGAGCTTGGCTGCGTTTCCCATCCGCGTGGACGGCGCTTTCTTTTGCTCACCGTAGACCCGCTTGGGATTCTCGCCCAGGGCCATTTTCATGCCCGCCGGCTCCAGCAGTACCATTTGCTCCACGCTGGGCTGGGGCGCGGTCTTGAGGCACACCCACTGCCCGCCGACGAGGTTGCCGCTGCCGGGGCCGGTGAGCACCGTGGTCACGCCGGCGGCCACCAGTTCCTTGAACGCCGGGTCTTCGGGATGCACGGCGTCCAGCGCGCGCATGTGCGGCGTGATGGGGCCGCTTCATCACATGTACGTAGCGGCGTCATCTCGTTGCCGTCGGAATGTTCCCAGCCTACACCATCGGGGAATAGCCCCGCGTGGCAGTGGGCGTCAATCAGGCCCGGCATCACCACTTTGCCTGTGGCGTCGTACACCTTAGTGCCCTCTGGAATCTCGACCTCCTCTCCCACCGCGACGATGCGACCGTCCTCGACCAGCACCGTCCCGCGCTCCAACGTACCTTGTGTGATGGTCATCACTTTGCCATTGGTAATGGCGATCATTTGGTTGTCCTCCTCATTATTTTTGATTTGCCTGCGGCGACTTGTCCGCGGGCAGCTTGAACTTGATCCACATAATCGGCAGCACCAGCAGCGTAGCCACCAGCGGCGCGTAGAACGGCACCTGCGGCGCGAACTGTTCCCACAGCACTGCCCCGATATACGGCGCTGGCAGTGAGATCAGGCCGATGCTGGTGCTGAACAGTCCAAAGGCCGTGCCGCGCAGGTGCATGGGCACTACTTTTGAGATCAGCGAATTGTAGGCGGGGCCGATCAGCGCCTCGCCAACACCGAAGAGAGCCCACACCACTGCGAACCCGACAAAGACGCGACTTTGCAGAAACACGGCTATCGCCGCAGCAATGAGGGAAAAGCCAGCCACGATTCCTACGCGCTCGCCTTTCTTATCCGACAGCCAGCCTGCCGGCGTCAGGAGCAGCATGGTTGCCAGGGCCGCAATTGACGATAGCCAACTGATTTCCACGTTCGAGAGGCCCATCAGGTTTTGCATGTACAGCGGCAGGAGTTGAAACGCCATGTTGAAGGTCACGTCGCGCACGCCGTCGGAGATGAAGATCCAGGTGACGACGCCTCCTGCCAGCACCAGCCCGCCCATCGCCACCAGGCTGGCTCTCAGGTTCGTCAGGGATGGCTTTTCCCGGGGTTCGCTTTCCGCGTGCTGTGCGTTGCGGGCCATGAGCAGCCGGATGCCGGTGGCTGTGGCATACAGTGCGCCAGCGGCGGTGAACATGGCCTTGAAGCCCAGGTATTGCGATAGGTAGCCGCCGATGGGTGGGCCGACGACGCCCACGATCATGAACAGGCTCTGAGACAGTCCGTACACGCGGCCACGGGTGGCCTCGGTAGATTCCTCGGCGATAAAGGCCATGAAGCTGGGCGCGACGAACGATCTCGCCATGGCGCTCGTTACCGTCGCCAAGAGCAGCCACTCCCACGAAGGGGCGAAAACGTACACGAAGTAACCAAGCACCCCAGCCATGCTGCCGATAGCGACGGCCTGCAGGCGTCCGATGGAGTCCGACAACCACCCGCCCAGGATTTGAAAAGCCAGCGGCGCGATGGCCCCCAGGGTGAAGAACAACCCGACCTGCCCCACGCCTGCGCCCAACTCCTGCAAGTACAGCGGCAGCAGCGGCTGGTGCATGTGCCCGGCAATGTTGGCCAGGATCATCGTGCCCATGAACAGCAGCAATCGCCGCGTTAGTAACGGTGTTTTCTTTGTCTCCATGAAGCCTTCTGAGCGCGCGGACAGTGGATCACTTGGCCTGTCTCTATGCTACAGCCTGGTAGATAACCGGCCGGTAACTGGGCTTCGGAATAGGTTTGCTCTCAGCACGGGCTGCCTCAAGCCAGGCGTCCTTGGCAATACTGACTTGCTTGAGTGCCGCCTCGGGCGTGTTGCCAAAGGCGGAGCAAGCTTCCAGGTCGGGGATGTCCGCGATATATCCGCCGTCTTCTTCGCTATAAAAGATGTTGATGTGATAGTCCTTCATTGTCCTTCCGCGATGCCGATCTTCTCTATCACGTCTCCGATGGCGATGGACTGGACTACCTTCATCCCTTCGATCACGTGACCGAAGGCGGTGTACCCCTCGTCCAGGAAATGCGTCGGGGCCAGGGTGATGTAGAACTGGCTGCCGCTGGAGGCGCGGGTGGGGTTGACCTGGTCGGATTGGCGGGCCGTGGCGATGGCGCCCTCGATGTGGGGCAACTGGATCTCCGCCGGCACGGTGTAGCCGGGGCCACCAGCTCCAGTGCCGGTGGGGTCGCCCCCCTGGATGACGAAGCCAGGCTCGACGCGGTGAAACGTCAGGCTGTCGTAGAAGCCTTGTCTCGCCAGGTAGACGAAGTTGTTGACGGTGAGTGGGGCGGCGCTGGCGTCGAGTTGCACGACGATGTCGCCTTTGGCCGTCGAGATGGTGGCGACGTAGCTCTTGCTGGAGTCAATCTGCATCTCCGGCGGCTTGCTGTACATGTTGGCGCGGGCGGCTGGAGCCGGCATGGGCGGTGTGGTTGGCGTGGGCGGGGGAACGGTAGCCGTCGGCGTGGCTGGTTCGGTCGACGCGCAGCTAATAGCCACCGCGCTCAGCAACAGGGCTGCAGAGATAGCGCGACTCCACCGCCAGTTCTTGTTGGTTCGTTTGTTCTTCTTGATCATAATTCTCCTTTCGTTCAGTAAGTTCAGTTATTCGCTCCCTCAGTTACTGCTCAGCCTAATGCCCTTGTTTCCCAAACTTTATTGTCTGGTCAGAGGAAGAGAAGATCAACGTCAATGCGTTTTCGGAGATGCTGACGACATCGACAAGCTCACCGTGAACAGCCTTATCGTGTGCGTCAATTTGAATGGTGTCATCGTCTATGACCTTGTAGGTGCCAAAAGCTACGCCCGCATCGTCTCCCAGTTTCAGAGTCCCGTCTGCGGAGAACTCTATCCACGTTGTGCCGGACTGCCACTTGCCGGCCAGGGCTTTGTGAAGGGGAGTGGAAGCGCCTTGCTGGGACGTGGCAGTAGGCGCGGCTGTCGGCCTGGCGGTGGGTTTCGCTACCCCCTCGCCAACATCCCATATTACGCTGATGTGTGGACGTTCATTAACGTAGAAATTGGTTAGATACCGACCATTAGGGAAGACCCTGCCATAGGGCACAGTCATGGACTCTGTCCCAGATCCGGTGTAGCTTTGGGTCTGCTCGAAGACAGCGGTGCCGCCAGCAGAGTCATAGACCCTCACTTTTATCGACTCCCCTGCCATGTCGGCATACTCAAAGACAGCGTAGACCACGGTTGTACCTGAGGGAAACCGGGTCATGGCCGGCCCATCGGGAGCATCGCTCAGATGGGCACTAATCAAACCCCTCGGCTCGCCAACATCCCATGTTACGCTGATGTGTGCGCGTTCATTAACGTAGAAATTGGTTAGATACCGACCATCAGGGAAGACCCTGCCATAGGGCACAGTCACGGACTCTGTCCCAGATCCGGTGTAGCTTTGGGTCTGCTCGAAGAGAGCTGTGCCGTCAGGGTCATAGACCCTCACTTTTATCGACTCCCCTGCCATATCGGCATACTCAAAGACAGCGTAGACCACGGTTGTACCTGGGGGAAACTGGGTCATGGCCGGCCCATCGGGATCATTGCTCAGATGGGCGCTAATCAAGCCCCTCTGGTCCGGGTTGGGCGTGGGGGACGGAATGGGCGTTGGTATTATGACCTCGCGTGTTATTGCAGCAGGGGAAGGTGGGGGAATTGTTGGCGTAATCTGCTTTCCTTTCTTCCTCACCCAGATCTTTCCCCCCTCATCAATTATCGTGTCTCCCTTCAGCTTGCCCCTGACAGCGAGGCCAAGTTGCGCGAAAGAAAGCGTTAATACATCTTCCTCAATCTCCCATTCCCCGGTAAAGCCGATTCCTATCTCCTTCAGGTAGAAGGTTCCATCCTTCTTCAGCTCCAGATATTCCCCTGAATTGTCCTGATTTACGTACGTGCCGCACGCGCTGCATGGAGAGCAGCCGGCGACTAGAGCAAGTATTGTCAAGACGCTTATCAGCCACGGCAGAAACTTTCTGGACCGTGAGTGATTGCACAAGTCGTTCATAATTGTCCCTCCTTTGCGTTTTGTACTTGACAGATTGATAGATCTCCTGAAACGGCACTCGGTGTGCAACCAAAAACTACTACACCCAGTAAGAGGACTGCAGCGATGTTGCCGATCCACCGCTAGTTCTTGCTCATTCATTTGCTCTTCTTGATCATGGTACCTCCTCCTTTTCGTTAGCCGTGAGTTATACGCTGTTGCTATCACCTTTCAACCACAGTAGCAGCGTCAAATAGGCTCCAAAGATGGTTGTCAACAACTGCAGGAACGGCGATATTGCCATCATCAGAACCAGCCAGCCTATGAAGCTTAGCTTCGGATCGTAGAGGATGAATGGATGCCCGAAGTTCTGAAAATCGGCCCTGGGGTCGAAGAGCATGACAATGGTTCGTCCCCAGATGGCGGTCATTACCACGAAGGTAAAGGCGGAGGTAATGACCGCCTGGACGAGAACTTTCCAGAGAATGTCCTCTACTTTTGCTGTGGTGATGGTTGCCCTCTTGGCGATGTACCATCCGACGAAGAACCCGAATAGGATGCAGGCCAGTGGAACGCCCATTCCCACTCCAACACACACCAGATCAACTATGACGAAAATCGCAAAGGCGCTCTTTGTGTTCAACGCAAAAGCTCGATCCATTGTTCTCCTCCTAACTCGGTATGAGTCGACAAGTCATGGGACGCAGATACACGCAGATTTTCGCAGATAGATGTAAGCGAAGCGGCATCAGCGTAGATCAGCGTTAATCTGCGTTCAGAGTTTTGACTCGTTTGTGAGGATCATGGGCTTCAAGGGGCTCACCGCTGGCTGGCCAGCCCTCCCGCGATCTCTCCTCCGTCAATCACGAAGTATTGCCCGGTGATGAAGCTGGCGTCATCTGAGGCCAGGAATGCGAAGAGGGCGGCTACATCTTCTGGCCGGCCTAGCTTGCCCAGGGGCACTTTGGCCTCGAAGGCGCGCCGCATCTCCAGGGTGTATTCCGCTTCCTGCATCGGCGTCAGGATGAAACCCGGACACACGGCGTTGACGCGCACCGTGGGAGCCAGTTCCAATGCCATGGAACGGGTCAACTCGATCACCCCTGCTTTGGAGACGTTGTAGTCGGCGTAGTAGGGATAGCCCACCAAGCCGTTGGTTGAGCCCATATTCAGGATGACGCCGCTGCGTACATGTGATGAAGCGGCGCTACGTGCATGTGATGAAGCGGCACCGCCTTCCGCCAACATCCGCCGCGCTGCTTGCTGCGCCACGAAGAACACGCCGTCGAGATTGACAGCCATCACCTGGCGCCACTCCTGGGGGGAGATGTCCATGAAGCGATGTCGAATGCTGATGCCGGCGTTGTTGATCAGCACGTCCAATCCCCCCAGCAGATGGTCCAGCTCCTCAAAGCCCCTCGCCACATCGTCGGGATCCGAAACGTCGGCGACAATGCAGCCGCTCAGAGACGGCAGTTCGCGTTTGAGACGCTTGAGCGCCGCGTCGTCGCGATCGAGCACGACGACGCACGAACCCTCTTCCAAGAAGCGCGCTGCCGTCGCCGCGCCGATGCCGCCCGCTCCGCCGGTGATGAGCACTCTTTTGTTTCGCAGACCACGCATTAGCTCCTCCTTAATACTTGTGTCAACTCAAGCTCTGAGCCCCGTCCCCGGGGCGGCCTGGGGACTGGCCTTTGAGCTCACGACGAAGCCAGCCCCAGGTATCGAATGTGGAACACGGCCACCGCCAGCGCCACATGCACGTTCAGCGACAAACCTTTGCCCCACATGGGGATGAAGGCGGCGTTATCACACAGAGCAAGCGTGGCGCGAGTGACGCTGTGATCCTCATGGCCGACGACCAGACAGGTCTTGGCGGGCCAGTTGATCTCGTAGTATGGGCTGGCCCCCTCAGTGATCTCCAGTGCGAAGATGCGGTAGCCTTGGTCTTTGAGCTGAGCGATGGGCTTACTGGCCTCTTTCTCGTAGCGCCAGCGTACACGCGTGTGCTTGTTGCGTCCCACCTTGACGATGGTTGGATTGGGCGGCGTGGGCGTGATGCCGGTCAAGATCAGCTCCTCGATCCGTGCCGCGTCGGCGATGCGGAAAATGGAGCCAACGTTGACCGGATATTCCACGTTCTCAAGAACCACCGCAATCTCGTGCTGGATCGGATGTTGCCGTCTGAAGTCGCGATGAAATCGTTTCAGTGGCGTGCCGTGAAGTGCTCTCATGTCTCTCCATCACCGTTCTGTTCGCTGAAGGTCTCCTGACCGAAGCGGCAAAGGGCTGCGGTCAGAGACCTTGCCCAACCTCAAGTCTCTCCATCACCCCGCCAGTCCGCCACCGTCCACCACCAGGGCTGTGCCGGTGACGAAAAATGAGGCATCGCTGGCCAGATAGAGCGCGGCCTGGGCGATGTCCTCCGGCTGGCCGATGCGTTGCAATGGCCGCTCCGCCGCTTCTGCCAGAAAGCGCTCGTCTGACTCGCCAAGCTGCCGCGCTTCATTCCGCAGCATGGGCGTGTCGGTATCGCCGGGGCATAAGCAGTTGACGCGGATGTTCTGTTCGCCATGGTCGAGGGCCATGGCCTTGGTCAGCAGCACCACCGCACCTTTTGAAGCACAATACGCTGCCGCCTGGCGCCCACCGACTAGCCCCCAGCCTGAGGCGGTGTTGATGATCACGCCACCACCGGCCTGGGCCATGACGGGAATGGCGCACTTGCTGAGCAAGAAAATCGCCTTGACGTTGACGGCCATCACCCGATCCCACTCCTCCTCGCTCGTCTCCAGCACAGAGGCCCGCCGGATGATGCCGGCGTTGTTGAAAAGAATATTGAGGCCGCCCAGTTTGTCCACGGTCTGCTGCACGGCCCGCTGGCAATCGGCCGCCTGGCTCACGTCGCAGCGCACAAAGATGGCCTGCCCGCCGTCATCCATAATCATCTGCGCGACGGCCTGTCCGCCAGCCTCGTCCAAATCCACCACCGACACCGCCGCGCCTTCGTGGGCGAACAGCAACGCCGTCGCCCGCCCGATGCCTGACGCTCCACCAGTGATAATCGCCCGTTTGCCCGTTAAACTGTCCATGATTTCCTCTTTGTCTGCCGGTTCGCTTATTTTTTTCGAAGTTTCTCAAATTGATACTATATATAGTGGGTGTGCTCAAAAACACTACTATATCTAGTGCGCACATATTCGGCATTTTTCCGCCGAATATGCTCGATTGAGTATCAACCACTATATGCGGTATCTAGAATTTCGTATTACACCATATATAGCGGGTTAAAAATAAGCGAACCGGGAGCTTTGTGGCAATGCATCTTATCAAAAAGTCGGGGGAGGACAAATCCAGCGCCGGCCGAGTAGGAGCGAGCGGAGGCTACGCATCCGAGCGACGTATCCTTGGGTTGAGCTCGTCGAAACCAGGCCGAGCGGGTTGTCGGTAGCCCCGCTCGCATCCTGGGTTTCGATACGACCTGAAGGTC
>CAYWWC010000045.1:0-19319 GCA_964461615.1 uncultured Anaerolineae bacterium | reverse complement strand
CGACAGGTGGACGGCATGCTCGGAACTCGTGGACGATTTCATCGGAATACGCAGAGCCGGGCTGGCCGGCCTGTCCACAGGCTGCTATGCCCAGATGAACGGCTATCAAAGCCACATCTTCGAACACCACACCGTGCCGGGCGGGGTGGCCGCCTGCTGGAAGCGCAAGGGCTACCTCATTGACGGCGGTATCCACTTTGTCATGGGGCACAAACCGGGCACTGCGCTCTACGAATTGTACCGCGAGTTGGGCATCGCTCCGGCCGCCCGCTGCGTGGACATGGTCACCTACGGCCGCTTCACCGACGAAGCCAGCGGCCATAGCGTGCTAGTCACCCAGCACCTCGACCGCCTGGCCGATGACTTGAAGGCCCTCTCACCAACTGATGCCCGGATCGTTGACGAGCTGATCGCTGGCGCTCGCGCCATGCAGGGGCTAGACATGAGCGAGGTGGGAATGAGCAAGCCTTCTGAGTTGGTCGGCCTCCTGGACCAGGTCAAAGAAATGTGGGGCATGCGTGGGCTGTTCAAGTACATGTTCGGCAAATACGCCAAGCCTGTCGCCGAGTATGTGCAGGCCGTTCACGACCCGTGGCTGCGGGAGTGTATCAAATACCTGTTCCTGCCAGAGGTGCCGGTCTGGTTCGTGTTCATGGTGCTGGGGTTGGTCGCAGACGGTCAGTTGGGGTTACTGGAGGGGGGATGCCTTGACTTCGTCCTGCCCATCCAGAAGCGCTACAAGAACCTGGGCGGGCAGGTGACTTACAAGGCCACTGTCGAGGAAATCCTGGTGGAGAATAATCGAGCCGTGGGTGTGCGTCTGGCCGACGGTAGCGAGCACTATGCCGATATCGTGGTCTCCGCCGCCGATGGGTACAGCACCATCTTCAAGATGCTGGGCGGTCGCTACGTGAATGAGAAGATCGAGAACCGCTACAAGAAGTGGAAGCTGATCCGCCCTATGGTCATGGCCAGCTTTGGGGTGGCCCGCGAACTCACCGATGAACCGTGGATGAGTATCATCAAGCTGGAGCGACCCTTCGCGGTTGGCAGCCAGGCGATTGACGGGATCATCGTCCGCATCTTCAACTACAGTGACCGGTTCGCCCCGCCAGGCAAGACGGTGGTGCAGGTGTCGTTCGAGACGGAGTGGGGCTTCTGGGACGAGTTGCAAGAAGACCGACCGCGCTACGACGCGGAGAAGGAACGAGTGGCGGCGGAGCTTCTGGAGCGGTTGGAGGCGCACTATCCCGGCATCTCGGCCCAGGTGGAGATGACCGACGTGGCCACGCCTTACACCGCCTGGCGCTACACCCTTAATCACAGAGGCGCCTACATGGGCTGGCTGCCGACGCCAGAAGTGATCAATATGCGGATGGAAAGAACCCTGCCTGGCCTCGATAATTTCTACATGGCTGGACAGTGGGTCATGCCGGGCGGTGGTGTCCCTCCATGTCTCTATTCCGGCCAGCACGTGGTACAGCTCCTGTGCCACCGGGATGGGAAGCCGTTCTTGAGAGCCTGGCCATGAGTCTGATGGGATCTCACTTTTATAGACTGCTGCCATCTGCTTTCGGCAGGCTTGGCATCGTCTGGCAGGAAGCCGATAACGGGCCAAAGGTCCAACGAGTGTTTCTTCCCAATGAGAGGACAGCGGTGGAGAAGCTTGTCCTGGCGACCTTCGTTGATGCCAGTCCTCAATCGTGTCCCGCTATTGCTGAACTTGGTGAGCGAATTCAGCGTTTTCTTGAGGGCGAGGCCGTTGATTTTGAACTGAAGGTCATTGCTCTCGAAAAGTGTTCCGAGTTTCAGCAAAGAGTTCTCGTGGCTGAATACGGAATTCCTCGGGGCTGGGTGAGCACTTACGGGAGAATCGCCAGAGGCTTGGGGGTTCCGAGCGCTGCCAGGGCAGTTGGCGCAGCCCTGGCACACAATCCTTTCCCCATCATCATCCCCTGTCATCGAGCTATCAGAGCCAATAGGGAGCTTGGCGGATTCCAGGGCGGGCAGATGATGAAGCGAGCTTTGCTTGAGCTTGAGGGGATTGAGTTTTCGCGGTCAGGAAAAGTCCTTACGAACAGGATTCACTATTGACGCGGCTAGCCAGTTGGTCAGGGGTGATCGTGGTCAGGATCGCCCCAATGTCAGCCCTGCCGCCTCGTCTCCAATCGGTTCAAGTATCTACGCAAGCCACCTTGTGGTCTGGGTCTACACTCTGGAGTTGTGGCTCAGTCTGAGAGCATCGGGCGGAGGCCGCCGGACAGCGAGGATGGAAGCGGCAGCCGGACGGCAGATCAATGGGGTTGGGGGTTTCGCCCATCAGGATCATCCGCTTCCGCCGCCGGCGGGGATTGGGAACGGGGATCACGGAAAGGAGGGCCTGGGTGTAGGGATGCCTGGGGTCGCTCAGCACCGTCTTGGTGGGACCGATCTCCACGATCCTACCCAGGTACATCACGGCTATCCGGTCGGTGAAATGGGCCGCCGTCGCCAGGTCGTGGGTGATGTAGAGGATGGCAATGCCGTGCTCGTCGCGCAATCGGCTCAAGAGATTGAGGATGTCGGCCCGGATGGAAACATCCAGCATGGAAACGGGCTCGTCGGCCACGAGCAACTGGGGATTCAAAACTAACGCCCCCGCGATCACCACCCGCTGGCGTTGACCGCCAGAGAGTTCCTGGGGATAGCGATGGAAGAAGGTCTCTGCCGGTTTGAGACCAGCGGCATCCAGGGCTGCCGTGACTCGTTCGATCTTTTCCTCATGGCTCTTGACCAAATGGTGCACTTCTAGTGGCTCGGCCACGGTTGCGAACACGGTCTGGCGTGGGTTGAGGGATTCGTAGGGGTCTTGGAAGATGATTTGCATCTGCCGGCGCAGCCTCAACCGCTCACGGCCGTGCACCAGTTCGGGGACGCTTTGGCCGTTGAAGAGGATTGCCCCCTCGGTGGGTTCATCCAGCCCCAGCACGTTCAGAGCGGTGGTGGTCTTGCCCGACCCCGACTCACCTACCAGCCCCAGGATCTCTCCCTTGGCCACGGTAAAGCTCACCCCGTCCACGGCGTGGACGTTGCGCTGAGGCTTGTGCAGCAGAGTTCCCAGGATACCCCTCGAGACAGGGAACAGCTTGCGTAGATTACTGACTTTCAAGACGACTGCATCTCGCGCCATCTCTTGTCCCATTCTCCTAACCTCTCCCAAATCCACGAATCTACGAATCCACGAATCTACGAGTTTCCAAATGCCCTGGATGGCAGGCCACGTAGTGGCCGGGCTTGACAGCTACCAACGGCGGACTCTCCACGGCACAGATGTCGCTCTTGCAGTGGCAGCGTGGCTCAAAGCGGCACCCCGGCGGCAGCGCATCGAGCGGCGGCGGGTAGCCAGGGATCGAGGCCAGATCCGAGGCAGGATTGTCCACGTCGGGGAAGGCCCGCAGGAGGCGCTGAGTGTAGGGATGCTGTGCTTCGTTGTAGATGGTGTCCACACTGGCGTACTCGGCCGTCTTGCCGCCGTACATCACCAGGACGTCGTCGCAGATCTCGGCCACCACCCCCAAATCGTGGGTCACCAGGATGATGGCCAACTCCAATTCTTGCTGTAGTTTCTGCAATAGGTTCAATATCTGGGCCTGGATCATCACGTCGAGGGCGGTGGTGGGTTCGTCGGCGATGAGGACGTCGGGGTTGCAGGCCAGGGCCATGGCGATCATCGCTCGCTGGCGCATCCCGCCGCTGTATTGATGGGGGTACTGACGCGCCATCTCCGGGATGATCCCCACCATCTCCAGCAGCTCGCCGACCCGCTCGCTGGCAGCTTTCTTGTCCGTGGCCGCCCCATGGAGCATGATTGGCTCGGCGATCTGGTCGCCGACCTTGCGCACCGGGTTGAGGGCGTTCATCGCTCCCTGGAAGACGATGGACATCTTGCTCCAACGGTACTTCCGCATCTCCCGTTCGGACAGACGCAGCAGATCCACGCTGGGGCTGGTCGCCGACCGTGCCCCGTACCGAACCTCGCCGGAGACGATGCGTCCTTCGGCGGGTAGCAGCCGCAGCAGCCCCAGCATGGCCGTGGTCTTGCCACACCCGCTTTCTCCCACCAGCCCCAGCGACCGCCCCTGCTCCAGGCTGAAGCTCACGTCCTCCACCGCGCGCAGCACGGCGCCTTGGTCGGTCATATAGTTGATGGAGAGATTTCGCACCTCCAGAATGGCCATTACTCCGTTACTCCCTCTGCCTCTGCCAACGACACCATTTTTCGTGGATCAAACAAGTGATGGGTCTTGAGCCGAGGATTGAAAATCTCCTCCAGGGCAGTCCCAATCAATACCAGGGACAAGCTCACCCAGACAATCGTAAAGCCAGGCGGGAGCAAGAACCACCATGCCTCCCGGGTTATTGCTCTTGCAAAGCCGAAGCTGAGCATCATCCCCCAACTCACCTGGGTGGGATCTCCCAAACCGAGGAACGCCAGCGATGATTCGGCAATGATCGCGTTTGAAGTATCCAGGACGCCCTGGGCGATGATGAGGGGCAAAACCTGGGGGAAGATGTGGCGAACAACTATTCTAAAATCACTGGCGCCTAGCGCCTTGGCGCGGAGAACATATTGGCGTTCCTTGATAGAGATCACTTGCGACCGGACTAATCGCGCCATGTAGGTCCAATAAAGCAAGCCAATCACCATGATGATCTTATCCAATCCACGCCCCCAAAATGAGATGATGACCAGCATCAAGGGCAAGGTAGGAATCACCATCAAGAAATCAACCAGGCGCATGAGAAGGGTATCTACTCTTCCTCCAAGATAACCTGCGGTCATCCCCACCACAGTCCCGATGATCAAGGACATAAAAGAGCCAGAGAAGCCAACGATCAACGAAATCCTTGCGCCGTAGATAAGTTGAGACAAAACATCTTTGCCCGCATCGTCGGTGCCAAGAAGGTGATCGGCGTCTGGAGGAGCGAGTATATCCTCTGTGGTAACTCTAGTTATAGCCAGCTCTTCTGGAGAATAGGGTGCGATGAGAGGCGCGAAGACAGCCACAAAAATGGCGAAGAAGAGCATGACCAAGCCAACCAGCGCCATCGGTTTCCGTTTGAAGGTTGGTAGTCCGGTTTTAATGGCAGCCCACAAGCATCCTGGCAAACGTCCCAATGCCGTTGGGATGCGTTTGAACCATTGCGCGATAGCTCCTACTCCAAATTGTGGAAGTGCTTCAGGTAGTTTCTGAAGAACATTCCATAAAGCGATGGGAAAACCCAGGACAAGCACAACCAGGCCCAGCAAGGATTTGGGGATTTTGAGAATCGCTTTTCCGAGGCTGGTGCGTGTTCCTGCGGTTGAGCTTTCTGTCTTCACCCGGGGGTCCAGCAAGGTATAGAGCACATCCGCCAGAAAATTCGCCCCGATCACACTAACCGCTATCAGAAGGAAGGCCCCTTGAAGCACCGGATAGTCTTGCTTACGCACAGAATCAAAAATCAGCCTTCCGAGCCCAGGCCAGGAAAACACTGTTTCGATCTGAATGGCGCCCCCTACGGTGTACGCCAGGCTCAGGGCAAGCAGCGTAACCATGGGCAGCATGGCATTCTTGAGCGCATGATCACGCAGGACTTGAAAGTTATTCAACCCCTTAGCTTTCGCCGTGAGAATGTAATCCTCACTGAGGACTTCGATGATGCTGCTGCGCATGACCATCATGTATGAGCTGATGAATCCAATTCCAAGAGCGATTGTGGGTAAAACAAGATGTTTTGCCACGTCCATCCAATAGACCAGGCCATCATCAGGTTTCAAACCCACGGTGACCATCATGCCCGTTGGCAGCGTGCCGCGCGCTAGTAGAACAAGGATAATTCCGAAGAAAAATGTGGGGATTGACCACGTGAACAACCCCCCCAGCAATATCCCAAGGTCAACTCTGGAACCCCGTCTCCAGGAAGCAATCACCCCCAGCGTAGAGCCTAGAAAAATGGCGACGATCTCGCCGGTAAACAAAAGAAGGAACGTCTTCCAAACCCTGTCCTTCAGTATTTCGACTACTTCCAGTTTGTTGACGAACGAGACCCCAAGATTGCCCTGAAACAGATTACTCACGTAAGCTGTGAATTGACTATCCAGCGCACCGCTGAGGTCCCCATCCCGCAACTTTTCAACATCTAGCCAAACCGGTCTATCCAGGCCAAACTGTGCTCTCATCCGCTCCAGTGTCGCAGCATTCATCCTGCCCCTGGCAATAATGGCTCTAGCTGGATCGCCGGGAAGAATGCGGAAAAGGAAAAAGTTGAAGACGATCACAACCATCAATGTGAGTAGGGCGATCGTGAACTTGCGCAATAGATAGTCGCCACGCTGCATGGAATCCTCCATGATTCCGCTGAAAAGAGTCGTTTCAGCAGGGGAAAGGTGGTCGGCCAGGAGAATCCTGGCCGACCTGTTTATCCTTGGCTGCTACCTGCCTTCTGCTTGCAGGAGAGACCACTTCCCATAGATAGCGTACCTGGATTCTGGATTGAACCCAGTGAAACGATCCGACCGATAGGACTCAATAACGGTCCCATACAGGATGACGATCCACGGGCGATCATTATAGATTTTCTCCTGCATCGCCCAAACGGCATCCACGCGTTCCTGGTGATCTACGGCCGCCCGAGAGGCAGCATATAGCTCATCATATTCTGGGTCACAGTAGCCCGAGTCGTTCCACCACCAGATCTGGTCGCATTGGAAAATGACCCCTCCAAAATCTGGATCAGGGTCCATGCCCCAAGACCAGTAGGTCAGGTCATAGTCGTACTCGTAAAAGACTTTGTTCAACTGGGTGTTAAAGTCCATGGCCTGGATCTCTGTGGAGATGTCTGCCTGGGCAAAGCCGGCCTGAATGATCTCAGCGATGCGGGCGCTGCTGGCATCATCACCAATCAGAAGCCGGTAATGCAAAGGTGTGCCATCCGAATACTCGCGAACGTCGTCGCCATCGGTGTCAAGATAGCCGGCGTCATCCAGTGTCTGATTGGCCATCGCGACGTCGAACGAAACGGTATCAATCTCGTCGTTGTGCCAGTCGCCCATCACTGGCGCGATGAAGGTTGTGGCTGGCGTGAAGTAGCCCAGGTACGCGACTTGGTTGATCTGTTCGCGATCAATGGCATATTCCATGGCCAGGCGTACTGCAGGATCCCCCAGGCTCTCTGGTTGGGTGCCCTCCGCATAAGAGTTAATGGTCATTTCATAGACAGAGAAGGATTCCCACAACATAACAACCACATCGTCGGTGTCCTCGAGCGTTTCAACCGCCGTTGCAGGGACTCCGGCGACGGCATCAACCTCGCCGGCGAGATACGCTTGAATCATCCCGTCCTCCGTGGCGTATTGCTGGAAGATGAGCCGATTGATATTTGGCGCTCCATCCCAGTAATCCTGATTGGCTTCCAGGATCAGGTATTCATCGGGCTCCCATTCACTGAAGACGTACGGCCCTGTGCCAGTGGTGGCATCCTCTCCGGTGTAGGCCGCCATAGCATCATGATCAGCCATGTCACCCCAGACGCTCTGCGGCACGATGAAGGAATACGACAACACATACTCCATATACCCCACGGGTGAGGCGGTGGTGATTTGTAGTGTGGTCGCATCCAGGGCGGTCACATCGGTGAAGAGGCCCGCCCACATGTAGGCGATGGAATCGTAACCAATCTCCTCCATCCACTTCAGGCTCCAGGCGATCTCCTCTGCGGTGCAAGGTGTGCCATCGTGGAAGGTGACGCCCTCTCTGATCTTGAAGGTCCAGACCAATCCGGTCTCGTCCACTGACCAGCTTTCAGCAAGACCAGGAATGAAGGAATCGTTTGGCCCGAACTCGACGATTGAATCAAAGAGCAGTCGGTAGACTCCCCAGGCTGAGTTTTCAACACCTAAATTGTTTCCATCCCACAGGTAGGTGCCGCCGATGCGAAGCGTGACGGGGCCCGTCGGCGCTGGCTTGGCAAGGGCCGCGTACTCCGCCGCCGCCGACACGCTGGGGATGAGGAGCTTCCAACCAGGCTGGATCATGTTGGGATTCTCGATGTTGGCGAAGCTGGTATCCTCTTCGTATTTGGCGTTGGTGGCGCCCACGATGGCCCAATAGGCCGGGCCGCTGCCCAGATACTTCTCCGCCAGGGTCCAGAGGTTGTCGCCTAACTTAACTGTGTAGGTTGCTTCCTCCTGGGTCGCTGGAGCAGCGCTGGCCACGCCCACCATGCTCAACAGCATTGCTAGTGCTAGAACCAGATTGATCAGGGTCTTCTTAGACATTTCTTGCCTCCTTGTTTATGTTTTGTGTTTTGAAACTAACGCGAGAATCCGACATTTTCGTGCGATAGGCGTTCCTCCTTTCTGTAGATGAAAGCCAATCAACAGTCGCCACGTGTTGTAAGCGATCAGTTACTCAACAAGCGCCTGGTAGACAAGTGTCCTAAGATCAGTCGTTACCGGGTAGGTGCCGCTAGGAATGTACTGCACCATGAGGATGCCGATGAGCTGCTCCTGTGGATCAACCCAGAAATGCGTATTGGCCCAGCCACCCCAACCATGGAGGCCAACCGAACCCATCATGCCCGACTGGGCCACATCCATCATCACACTGAAACCCAGGCCAAAGCCAAAGCCAGACATCTCTTGGGCAGCCATTGTCGGCAGCAAGGCTCGCGGCAGATGGTTGGCAGCCATCAGTTCCACTGTCCTGGGCCCAAGCAAGCGCACGCCGTCCAGTTCACCTTTGTTCAGGACCAACTGCGCAAAGCGTAAGAAGTCGGCCGTCGTCGAGACTAGCCCCGCCCCACCAGATTCCAGGCGCGTATTGAAGTAGTCGCCGCCAGTGGTAGCGTCAATGAGCTCCAAAGGGCGTGCATGCGAAGCTTGCCCATCGGTCTTCCCATACAGTGTTGCAAAGCGGTCAACCTTCTCCGGCGCTACGGTAAAGGCCGTATCCGCCATGCCGAGAGGCTTGAAGATTTTCTCTTCGAAGAATTCGCCCAACGACATGTCGGAGATCAGCTCAACCACGTGACCAACCACATCCGTGGCTAGACTGTACCGCCACGCCTGCCCGGGTTGGTAGGCCAGAGGCAATTCAGTAATGCGCCGGACCGCCTCCCGAATTGTGATGTCCGGACGCCAAAGATGCGCCTGGTCGTACAGTTTGTCAATGGGCGCTTGGGTGTCCTTATACCCGCCGTAGCTCAGACCGGCGGTGTGCCTGAGCAAATCTTGAATGGTGATCTCTCGTTTGAGATCGGCCAACTCGCCTTCACCAACTAGAACCTTGACCTTCCCAAACTCAGGTATGAATTTGGTCACGGGGTCGGTCAGACGAACCAAGCCCTGTTCAAACAGCATCATCAGCGCCACGCTGGTGATGGGCTTGGTCATGGAGTAGATGCGGAAAATGGTATCCAACTCCATTGGTTTGCTGGTGGCTATGTCCTGGTAGCCGAACTTCTCAAAATGCACCACCCTGCCACGACGTGCTACCAGCGTTACAATGCCGGCTAGCGTTTCTTGGTCAACGTAGCGCTGCATCGCCGCGTCAATTCGCTTCAATCGCTCTGGTGAAAAACCGAATTCTTCAGGAGCACTTGTTTTCATTGGTTGGTTTCCTCCTCGTTTATTTGCTTGCTTTGTGAGTACACATGAAGGTCTGGAATTGTTATCAGAGCACCAGGCCCGGCAGAGCACCGGTGTGCTGGCCCTGATCAATCACCACCGCGCCATTGACGACGACCCAGGGGATGCCCTCGGGGTACTGATGCGGATCAGTGAAGGTCGCTCGGTCGGCGACGGTCTGAGCATCGAACAAGACCAGATCGGCCCACGCGCCTTCGCGGATCACTCCCCGGCCGGTCAGGCAGAAGCGGTCTGCGGTAATGGACGTCATCTTCTTCACCGCCTCCTCCAGCGTGAGCACCTTCTCTTCGCGCACGTAGCGCCCCAACACGCGGGGGAAGGTTCCGTAGCTGCGAGGGTGAGGTTTGCGCTGGCCCAGCACGCCGTGAGGAGCCAGCGAGCTGCCATCGCTGCCGACCACCACCAGCGGATGGCGCATCAGGGTGCGCACGTTGTCCTCCAGTTGATCGAAGAACACACCCGCTACCTGCCCTTCGCTGACCACGATCAGATCAAGGGCGGTCTCCAGCGGATCTTTGCCCTCGGCATCGGCGATCTCGGCGACGCTTTTGCCCAGCACATCCGGCCTGGGGGCGCAATCGGTCACCAGGACGTCGCTCCACTCGCGCACGCCACCGCGATTATCCCAATCGGCGCGGTTCTCCTCCCAGTCCTTTTTGATGCGGTTTCGCGTCTCAGGATCGCTTAGCCGCTGCGCAATGGCCTTGGCCCCGCCTGTCTGGGCCCAGTAGGGCAAGGTAGCCGCCAGCCATGTCGAGCTGGCGGCATAGGGGTACTGATCGCAACCCACTCTCACCCCTAGCGAATGGGCATCATCAAGCAAGTCCAGCAACCGATCGACGCCCTCCCAGTTTTGACTGCCATGCAGTTTGAGATGGGCGATCTCCACTTGGCTCTCAGCCTGCTCAGCGATCTCGATAGCCTCGGCTACGGCTTCCAGCAGGCGGTCGCTCTCGTTTCGGATGTGGGTGGCATAGATACCGCCGCCGCTTCGTACATATGTTGATGAAGCGGCGTGCGCTGCCACCCGTGCCAATCCGATCACCTCTTCTGTGTGGGTATAAAAACCCGGCGGATAATACAGGCCCGTGGAGAGGCCCCGCGCTCCCTGTTCCATAGCCTCCACTACCAGCCGCTCCATCTCCGCCTGCTGCTCGATTGTAGGTTGCACGTCATCGAAACCCAATACCGACCCCCGCACCGTGTTGTGGCCGACTAGTGGCACCACGTTCACGGTGGTTCCAGGGGTACGCAGACGTTCCAGATATTCGGCCATGCTGGCCCACGTAACGTCCAGGCCAAGAATCTTGGCCTGAGCGCGCGTCTCCTCCACCGCCGCCCCCAGCAAGGGGGCGGGTGAAAACCCACAGTTGCCGACGACCTCCGTGGTCACGCCCTGTCTGATCTTGCTCTCGGCGCGGGGATCGGCCAATAGAGTGAGCTCGGAGTGAGTGTGGGGGTCAATGAAGCCGGGGGCCACATGCAGGCCCTGTGCCTGGATGGTGCGCACCGCTTCCTGCTCAACGCTGTCCGCCACCACAGCTATACGGCCTTCTGCAACTCCCACGTCGGCCTTGAAAGCCGGTTTCCCTGTGCCGTCTATCACGAGACCGTTCACGATCAAGATGTCTAGCATGTCTTCGCTGCCTCCTCAAGTGATGTTCGATCTGGGCTGCCGCAGTTCCTAGTCAACAAGAGCCTGATAAACGAGCACTTTGAATTCATTTCTGATCGGATAGTATCGGGACGGCATAAGCTGGGTAAGTAGCAGGCCAAACAGATCCTCTTTTGGGTCAACAAAGAAGCTGGTGCTCGCCGCCCCGCCCCATCCGAACTCGCCCTCTGATCCCAACCGGCCGGCCTGGGCGGCGTTCACGAGCACGCGAAAGCCCAGGCCAAAGCCGCACCCGTGCAGCGTGTGAGGTTGAAGCTTGATGGGGATCAGTTCATCTGGCAGATGGTTGGTGGTCATCAATTCCACCGTCTTGCGTCCCAGCAAACGAGCTCCGTCCAATTCTCCGCCATTGAGCAGCATTTGGGCGAAGCGTGCGTAATCCGCTGCGGTGGAGACAAGACCTATCCCACCTGACAGACAGCGCGTCGGCCTGGAAAACGGGCTAGTCGCCGGAGCGTCAAAGAGTTGGATGCCGCCGTCTTCCGTAGGGCCGTACAACGCCGCAAAGCGACCCAGATTCGCCTCGGGCACGTAGAAATCAGTGTCCTCCATGCCCAGCGGTTTGAAGATGCTCTCTTCGAAAAACGCATCCAACGATGTCCCAGAGATCACCTCAATCACGTAGCCTAAAACATCGGTAGCCATACTATAGCGCCACGTGGCGCCAGGTTGATATACCAGCGGCAGCTTAGCGATCCGCTGAATCATTTCTTGAAGTGGCACCCGAAGTACCGCAAGGGGAAGACGGCTGACTATCTTTGCTTCCCGATACATCGCGTCTACAGGCGAATCTTCGAAGAAATCGTAGGTCAGACCCGCTGTGTGCGTGAGAAGATGTCGTATCGTTATGTCTCGTTCCAGATTGGAGCCTTCTTGGCCTGCCCCTGCAAAGACCTTGACATCGGCGAACTCAGGGATGAACCTGGAGACAGGATCGTGAAGCTGGAATTGCCCCTCTTCGTAGAGCATCATCAAGGCCACGCTGGTGACGGGCTTGGTCATGGAATAGATGCGGAAGATGGCGTCGAATTGCATCGGTTTGGCCGCTTCGATGTCCATCATCCCGGCACGCTCAAAGCAGACCACTTTTCCATGGCGCGCCACCATAGAGATCGCACCCGGCAGTTTGTGTTGATCCACGTAACCCTGCATCCACGTGCCAATGCGGCCCAATCTACTAGCTGAGAAACCTACATCTTCTGGCAGGACTGTCTCCATTGATTCGCTCACCTCAGCTTCATCCGCTAACCCGAAACTCGAAACAGGAGTTACGCGGTCAATAGCGAGCCCGTCGGTTGAGTAGCGGCGATGCTTGCATCGTGCGTATCGAAACCAGGGCGAGCGGCGATTGCAAGACCCGTTCTTGGCTTCGATACGTCGCGGAGTTTATCCTGAGCTTGTCGAAGGGCTCCTACTCAGCCGGCGAACTGCGTAACTCCTGCCGAAACTCTCTCCACCTGATGGCTACGCTGTAAATGCCTCACGCCGTACCGTCACCTCGTCAAGAAACGCCCGATCCACCTCCACGCCGATGCCGGGTCCCTGGGGCACATCTATCGTCCCGTCGGGATTAAGGCAGAAGGGCGGCTGAGTCACATCTCGCTCGAAGTAACGGTCAGTGGCGGAGACATCCCCAGGCAGGGTGAAGCCTGGAAGGCCAGCGATAGCCACGTTGTGCGCCCGCCCGACCCCTACCTCCAGCAATCCCCCACACCACACCGGCACTCCTCTCTCTCGACACAGGTCGTGGATGCGCTGCGCCTGTGCCAACCCACCCACGCGGCCGGGCTTGATGTTGATGATGCGGCAACTGCCCAGCTCCAGAGCCGCCAGGGCATGGGCGGGAGTGTGGATGGATTCGTCCAGACAAATCGGCGTGCGCAGCCGACGCTGAAGCAGGCTGTGCTGGTAGATGTCGTCGTAGGCTAGCGGCTGCTCGATCATCATCAGGTCGAAATCGTCCAGGGCGACAAGGTGGTCAGCGTGTTCCAGAGTATAGGCGGAATTGGCGTCCACCATCAACGGCACTTCGGGCCAGCGCTGGCGCAGCGCCCGCACCACCTCCACGTCCCACCCAGGCTTGATCTTCACTTTGATGCGGCAGTAGCCCTCGCTCAGGTAGCCTTCCACCAGCTCCAGCAACTCGTCTAGCGTGTCCTGGATGCCAACACTGACGCCGCTCTCGATGCGTGGGCTAGTGCTGCTCAGCAGTTGGGCCACGGAGATACTTTTCTGCCGCGCCTCGACGTCCCACAAGGCCTCCTCCAGGCCGGTCTTGGCCATGTTATGACCGCGCACCAGGGCCATGCGATCAAATGCCTCCGCTGCCGTCTCCAAGTGCTGTCCCAGCAGCATCGGTACCAGGAAGTCCCGTTGGACATGCCAGGCAGTCTCCACCGTTTCCGGCGAGTACCAGGGGCCATCCTCGATGGCCGATTCGCCCCAACCCTCCACCCCGTCAGCCCACACCGTAACCAGGATGGTGTCTCGCTGAAATGAGCGGATGGCGCTGGTCTCAAAGTGATGCTTTAGCGTCAGTTGAATGTAGCGCAGTTCAATGCGTTCGATGTGCATAGCAGCCTCCATAAATGGTTGTGAATGCAGATTACTGAGCGGGGCGCATTTCCCCTCCCTCGACAGGGAGGGGCTAGGGGAGGGTGAACCTTCCTTTACAGTTGATTCCAGGCCGCAGAATCCACCCCCGCCCCACCACCCCCAGCCAAGGAGAGGAGTTTCGCCGCCCTTGAGCTAGGTCACCTATTGGATAATGACAGTGCCGGCTTCCCCTATAACAAAACGGTCGCCAAACTGGACGGTTTCCAGGAACTCGTCGCCCAGTTGGTCTACGGTGACTATTCGCTTGCCGGCCCACACATCAGCCACGATCAGCCCGCCTGCGGCCAAGGAGTCAATCTGTTGGGAAAACAACATGGCCTTGGGCGCGATCCCCATTTTGGCCACTCTTTGCCACACTGCTCCGGCAGATGTGGAACCAGTGGTTTTCGAGAGACAGATGATCTTGTCGGTCAGGTTCTTGCCGTAGAGCTCGTAATTGCCGCTGTCGGCGCATTGGGCCGCCTCCACATCAACATGGATGCTGGTGTAGAAGCTGGCATAGGTATTGAATCCCACGTGGGTCACCAGGGCCTCGCCTTCTATGTTGCCTGGAAGGATCGCCCTTCCCTGGAATGATTTGCTCTCTTCAGCTTCCCCTCCGTTAGACTTACCCAAATCTACTCACCGTAGTTTGATGTTTACTTCAGCATTAATTCTGTAGTTGACAGAGCAATCCACACCGGCTCTCTGGTAGTTTGCATGGTTGCTTTGCCAAGTGATCAATTCTTTGCCACGAATGACACGAATTTTCACCAATTTTTATTTTTTCGTGTTAATTCGTGGCAAATTTTTCAGCTTGACCCTGCGAAATCCTAAAGAGCCTCCACACCTCAGCGCGCCTTGAGTGCTGCCCGTGGATTTCGCCAAGCACCGATTGCTTGATCGTGTCCCCCACCTGCTAGATTTGACGGAATATCACTCTGAGCGAAGAATGTAGGATTCGCTCCCTCACCAGTCGCAATCAAATGTCCACCAACTGGGTGACACTTATAGACAACCAGAATGCCATTGCCGCGCGGATCATCATCAAAGAAGTAAATGTCTACCAGCCTGTCAACCTCAACCTGCAATCCAGTTTCTTCGTAGACTTCCCTAATGACAGTGTGGGGGGGACTTTCATCAACTTCAGCATAACCAGCTGGCAAATTCCAGCAGCCTTGAAAAGGGTCGTGGGTGCGTTGGAGTAACAATAATCTGCCATCTTGTTCGATTAGGGTGCCTGCCCCCACCTTCAATTGTTGGTAGTGAATGCGCTGACATTGAGGACAGAAAGACCTTTGTTTCTTTTCAACCTCCCGTGACTCAAGTAACGCACCACCGTCAGGACAAAACCTCATTATCCCAATTCCTATATGTGTGAGTGCCATCTGTCTGACGTTCGTGCCCCTAACTCTCTGCTGACCAGAATCTCAACCTGCTCTTCGTCGGGAAAGAACCTGGCCATAGTATAGGCCCTTCAGTCAGATGGCGCTCACAGGAAACCACGGGCTTTCAGCCACCTCACCATCTCCAGCAGGGCCTCGTCGCGCTTCCGAATGACCTCTGCGGCACGGCCTGGAGGCCAGTCGTAGAACCCTTTACCCGCTTTTGCTCCTAGCTCGCCGCGTTTGACCTTATCTCGGATCAACTGCGTGGGCTCAGTGGAGCGGTCCAGATCAGGGAGCAGGTAAGTTTGAATCGCCTGCGTGAGATCCAGACCGCCCAGGTCAACGGTCTCCAGCGGGCCCACGATGGGCAACCGCAAACCGAAACTCAGCCTGGCGATGAGGTCCACATCCTCCGGGCTGGCGATGCCCTCAGCTACGATGGCAATAGCCTCTCGGCGCAGGGCATGCTGCAGGCGATTGCCAACAAAGCCGGGAACGTCCTTCTTCACCAACGCTGGATACTTGCCAGCGGCTTCAAGAAGTGTCATAGTGGTCTCGACAGCCTCAGCAGCGGTATGCTCTCCAGGCATCACTTCCACAACCGGGATGACGTAGGGCGGATTCCAGAAGTGTGTCACCAGGAACCGCTCTGGGCGGCTAAGGGCGACTGCCATGTCTCGCACGCAGAAGCTGGACGTGGTGCTGGCGATGACGGGGATAGAAGACATCCCTTGTGAAGCGGCGCGGGCCAGGCAGTGCTCCTCCAACTGGCGCAGCACTTCGCGCTTGACATCAAGGTTCTCGAAGACGGCTTCAACAACAAAGTCGGCCTGGGAAACCGCATCGGCTAGATTGGGCGACAGAGTGATACGCGCAGTCACGGACCCAGCTCTGTCCCCATTACTGGCAGAGCTGGGATCAAGACAAGTCTCGAGGTTGGCCTGGATACGCGGGATTGCTTTCCCCAGAACTTCCGCGTCGCTATCGGATAAGACCACCTGCAAGCCAGCCAGGGCGAACACCTGGGCGATACCGTGTCCCATCGTGCCGGCACCGATGACGGCGACGTTGTTGATTTTCACTTAATGTGCTCCACTGACTTCTCGCCTCAGATCCTCGTCCTGGTCGGCTGCAGCCACTAGCCTTCTGAGTTCCTGCCTTACGTCCTCGGGCAAGGGCGTTGGGCGATGGTTTTCCAAGATCCAATCAACGGCCTCGTGAGCGACTTCCACCGGGTTCCTGTATTTTTCTTCTGAAAGCGGTGATTTTTCGAAGAGGATAGACGGTGGCCAGTACTTGGGAATCTCGTTGGCCGTGCGCCTTTGTGCCAAGAACATGCCTCGGGGACCTATCTCCCGTATCATATCAAAAGCCAGAGTATTATCGTTTACCTCAATCCCGTTGGTGACGGTGTCTATGGCCTGGAAGATCTCTCGGTCGAACAGGATTCTTCTCATGTCCAGCAAGCTCACGGCCTCTATCATGCCACTGGGGCCAAAGGACATGTCCGCCCCAGCCATAACTGCCAGGAGATGGCCATAAAGATTCTCTATTCCTGCTTGCCAATTATTCAGTTTGTACTGGCTTCCACCGAAGGACTTGCAGGCCGTGATCGGCAGCCCGTTGGAATGGGCAAGCTGAACAGCGGCGGCGCTAGTGATCTGGGCAACGGAGGATCCCATGAAGTAATCCGCCGTTCGCGGATCAACAATTGAGGGGATGATGGATACGAAGTTGGGGGTCCCTGGGTAAGCGATCTGCGTCAACACGCAGCCGCTCAACACCTCTGCCAATGCCATAGCCAGGGAACCGGCCGAATATGGAGGGCCCGTCAAACCCAAGGTGGGCATGGACATGATCCCTACCGGCAGGCCGGCCTCGGCGAAAGCCAGGGCTGCCTCTATCCCGCCTCTGTCCTGAGCGAGAGGTTGGATGGCGCACAGCAGAAGCGAGAAAATCGGCTTTTCCCTCAGCTTATCCCTTCCTCCAGCAACGATGGAAGCCATCTCAATGGCATACTTGGCCGAAATCTCGTCCATGACCGATTCCGTCTGGAGGTGCTTTTCCGTATTATTGAAACAGGCTTCCACCCCATGAAGCGGCGCGGTTACTCCTTTATCATGTGCGCTGACCGTTGGCCAAACCAGTGACACTATGGGGAGATAATCGGCTATCTTCGCCATATTCTCCACGTCACTCTTGATCGAGTGTCGGCGCTCGCCAGTTTCCAGGTCCACAATCTTGGGCGCTTCGCCACTGCAATAGAAATAGGTGCCATCACCGCTTCCTATGTTGGCATCGAGTTCCGGCCTTCTCCCACACAAGGTATAACTCCTGGGAGCCGTTTTCAAAGAATCAACTACCAAGTGGCTGGGAATCTTGACGAGCTTCTTGTCGAAATCTACATCGGCCCCGGCATCGGCGAATATCTTCATCGCCTTCTCCGATGGCATCATTATCCCAACTTCCTCCAAGATGCTTAGGGCTGTCTGGTTTATCTGTTTTATGTCCTCGTCGTCGAGTATGCTGATTCGCAGTTTCGACTTAATGGGGTGTATACTGGCTTTTCTTTCCGTTAGTTTGATCACTTCAAGAACCTCTCTCTCTTAGTTTTTGTTTGTTCATCTTACTTCTGTATGGTCTCCCTAACTCACCACAAAGACACCAAGACTCAAAGTCAAGACAAGAAGAGCTTCGTGCCTTTGTGCCTTTGTGGTAAACTTCTTTCCAAATGTGCAGGAATTTCACTGGCAAGGTACTAACTCAGGGCCGTGAATTCGGTGAATCCCTTCAATTCGTTGTCATATCCGGCAAATGCCATCGGTGGCGCGATAGTGCCATTTACCACTGATGACGGTGCAACATCTCAATGATTGTGTCTACCCCCTCTCCCGCTTGCTCCTGCGTGATGATCAGCGGCGGGGCGAAGCGCAGGGCACTCGCTCCGCATTTGGTGAGAACGATCCCGCTGGCCCCCATCTCTTTGATTATCGCCTTGATGATAGCGCTGGCAGGGCTACCGTCGGCATTTATCAGCTCCACCGCCACCATCAGGCCTTTGCCCCGCACATCCCCGATGATGGGCAACTTCTGCTGGGCTTCGCAGAATCGAGTCTGGATGTAGTCGCCCACCTCCACGGCGTGGGCCATCAGATTCTCCTCTTGAATGATCCGCAAGCTGGCCAGGCCAGCGCGACAGGCAATGGGGTTGCCGCCGAAGGTAGTGCCTTGGGCAGCCGGAGGCCAGGCGTCCACCAGATCCGCTCTGGCCAGCATCGCCCCCAAAGGCAGGCCGCCTCCCAGCGCCTTGGCCAAGCAAATGACGTCGGGTTCCACGCCCCAATGATCCACCGCGAACATCTTCCCAGTGCGCCCCAGCCCCGTTTGCACCTCATCGGCAATGAGCAGCGCCCCGTGACGGTCGCAGATCTCCCGCAGACCCTGGAGGAAGCCGGCGGGCGGGACGATGTAGCCTCCCTCGCCGGCGATGGGCTCGACGACGATGCCCGCCAGGTCCTCGGGTGGGACCACCGTCTGAAGCGCCTTTTCCACCAGGTTGAGGCAGGCCAGCCCGCACGTCTGCGGCGACTCGTGCTTCAGGGGACAGCGGTAGCAGTAGGGGTAGGGAGTGTGATAGACACCCGTCAGAAGCCCGGCCAGACGTTGGCGGTAGACCGTGCTGCTGGCAGTGAGCGCCAGGGCCCCCATGGCCCGTCCGTGGAAGCTATCGGTAAAGGCGAGGATCATGGGGCGGTTGGTGACATAACGGGCCAGCTTGATGCCCGTCTCCACGGCCTCCGACCCGCTGTTCATCAGGATGCCTTTGCCATTCTTGAGATCGCCAGGGGCGACAGCCTTGAGCGCCTCCAGCAGGTCCACGTAAGGCTCCATGTAGCCCACGTGGCAAGCGCCGTGGATGAGGGTGCGGGCCTGGCTGCAGATGGCCTCCACCACGGCTGGGTGACAGTGTCCCACGTTCATGGTGGCGATG
>CAYWWC010000044.1:0-19464 GCA_964461615.1 uncultured Anaerolineae bacterium | reverse complement strand
GCCTCGAAATCACGCTCGCCCTCAGAGACGGCTTTGAAGACAGCCGTGCGCTCAGCGCAGATCGAGAGTCCATAAGAAGCGTTCTCCACGTTGCAGCCCGTGTAGACGCGACCCGACTTGGACAGCAGCGCGGCCCCCACAGCGAAATGCGAATAGGGGACGTGAGCCTTCTCCCGCGCCTCCGTCGCCTTGGCGATAAGATCCTCGTGTTTCATCTATTCCTCCTTGATTGTGTCGGATTCGATTTCGGGTAGATTGCCCAGTGCAACTGTCCAGGGTTTCCGGTCGCTTCTCCGCCCGTGGTTGGAGGTGATTCACCGATGGTCGCCCTCAGAGAGGATATGGATCAACTTCACGCGACTCTGAGATTGCAAGTGCGGCTGGCATGGGCCTGGGGGGCAGTTGCAGCGGGTCGTGCTAATACGCTGAATAGTAGAAATAGTCCAATTCGCTCATCATGCGCAGCCCGTTCCGGATGGACAGCACCGCAAAGACGAAGGACCCAATGGCCATCCCCACTGCGCTGTACTGGTAGCCGATAGTGCGGCTGAGGACGTACCCCACCACAGCGCACACCAACGAGGCCGGCCCGATAGCGCGTATAACCGGGATGGGCCGGGAAAGCGAGAAGAAAAAGACGCCGTTAAAAAGCCCCACGACCATCAGGTTATATCCCACTGCCGCAGCCCAATAGACAAAGAAGGTGATCGGGTTCCTGAAGAAATCTCGAATCAGCTTTACCTCCTGATAGTGCCGCAGCGCCCCGACGCTGTAGTAGGTGGCAGTAACGCTGATAACAGCGATGACGACCAGCATGACCAGTTGGCGCAGGTAAAAACGGGTGAAGAAGCGGTTGTGCCCGGCGATGTCGAAGGCGCTGAAGCGCTTCTGGGTCGGAATGATGATCGAGGCGAACTCGTTGATGGTGTATTCTAGCATGGCGATGCTGAAGATGAGCGAGATGAGGGCCCAGTCCATCCCCATCTCGTAGGCAGTGCGAAACCAGATGATGTATGGCAGCGGGTGCTCCGCTGCCGACCAGCCAATGATCCGGTCCAGGTAGAGGTAGCCAAAATAGAACGTCCCGTACAAGAAGTAGAGGCGCAACGAGTAGTACAGGATGGACCAGGCTGGCAGCCGGGCGTCTTTGAGCGGTCCCGTCATTGATTTGGCTGCTCTGTCCAGCAGGTAGTAGCCGTAGCCGCCTACGATCAGAGTGGTTCCCAGCAACCCCAAGCCATGTGCGGCGTGGATTCCCCAGTTCGTGTAGGTCATCACAAGGTGCACAATGGCGACGCCAGCCAGTGTGCTCAGCAGAATCGCCGCCCGCTTGGTCAGCACGTACAGGATCGAAATCAGCAGCCACAGCTCGGATAGGAGCACGTAGTACATCAGGCTGATCCAGACCATTTGCTGGGTGAAGAAGGGGATGACCAGGTTCAGCAGGTAGAACGCCAGCCCCACTGCCAGCACCAGCCCGCTGCCCAACTTGATCAGGCCGGAGCAGACCTGTTTGGCCAGGATGTGATTCCCCGCTTCGGAATAGGACATCCCCTTCCGGCCGATGGCCTGGACGAATCCGCCGGTGACGATGAAGCTCATGATCGTTCCGATGGCCACCCCCGTGGCTCGCTCCTCGCTGAATTCGAGGAAGGCCCACAGGGAGTAGCGCAGCGCCAACACAGAGATGATCTGCCCCGTCATGGGCAGGGCAAAGAGAGTGCCCCGGAGGTAGAGTCTTACGAAGCGGCCCAGTTTGCGCTGCCAACTCAACCCGGGCTGTTTGACTTCTTCAGGAGGTTGGGCTTCCAGCCGCTTCCGGCAGCGAGCGTAGATCTCTTTGGCCAGCACCATGATTGAGCCCTTGACCACGTAGCCCGACTTAGGCTCGACAAAGCGGTCGAGCGACTTGACACCATATTTCTCCTCGGCGTCAATGTCTCGCATCCCCCGGCTCTCCAGGGTCGCTGCCACAGCCCAAAAATCCACCGGGCTGCCGCATGTCTCCAAGATATAGTCAACCAACTCCTCTTTTTCCGCGTTCAGGGGATCGGGGTCTATGATCTCCGGGTCTGGAGTGTAGGCTGGATCTGTTGTCTGATCAGTCATACGGTCGCCTCTTGCCGTATGGCATCAATCTCTTCTTCCCAGGCGGCAATGATCTTGGCGTTCTCTGCCCGGATGTCGTCCAGATGCTCGCGCTTGTAGGCGGCCCATCTCTCATAGCTTTCCCGGTAGCCGTCCACCGACGTCGAGGTCATGAACTTGGTTATGATCGTCTCCCGGCACTTGCGCCCCAGGCGCTGCCGTAGACTGGAATCGGAGAGGAGTTTGACGATGCCGGCGCCGAAGGCTTCGGGGTCGCGGGGGGGAGCGACGACGCCGTGCCCCTCTAGAGCCTCTCTCACCCCTCCCACGTCGGTGCCCACCACCGGCGTCCCGCAGGACATGCTCTCCAGCACGGTGAAGGGGAATCCCTCGGAGATGCTGGAGAGCAGGCTGATGTCCCCCGTGGTGAAAATCTTGGCCGGTTGGTTGTGGTAACCAGCGAAGCGGAAGGTCCAACTGTCAATGTCGTCGGCCCCGTCGTCTCCGGTAGTGTCGTTGCCAGTGCCTGGTCCCAGCCCTAGCTCCCTGGTGAGATCACGGCACTTCTGGACGTAGGGCCGATCGGCTTTGAGTGAACCGAATACGATCACTTTCAGATTGGGGATGCTCTTGTGCGCCACGGCCACCCCTCTAATCATCGTCTCCAGGTCCTTGAGGGGAAAGATGCGGGCGGCGGCAACACAGGTGGGGTAGTTTTGGAACTCTGGAGGTTTGGGGCCAGGCACAAAGACGCTGGGATTCACGCCGTTGTAGATGGTCGCCACCCGCTCCGTCCTGCCGCCAAAGGGGATCTCCCAGCGCTGGTTGAAGTTGGCACAGGGGGAGAGCTGGTCCGCGTAGACGTAGTTCAGCTTGGACATGAAAGTGGACAGGTTGATGAGAAATCGCTTGGCAAAAAAGGTGAAGTCGGTGGCAGAGATGGCGATGAGAAAAAGGATGGGCGGCACACTGGGAGGCAACAGCGAAGCGGCGATAAACATCGCGTTGCCAACCAGGAACAGGTAAATGCCTGGATTCAATCTGCCACGGCGCGCCAAGAGATAGCTCAGGGCTATGATCAACAACAGGCCCGCTTCTGCGGCAGCGACTCCAGCTTCGGTAGGGCTGACCATGGAGACAAGCAGTCCCATGCCAACGAAGCCGCCCCAAATAAGGGCCAGGATGTTGAGCAACCGCCCTCTCCGCTTCGACTCTTGATCCTCAAACGTTGTAGCGATCAGACGTTCAAACATCTCATACCTCCTCCGTAACTTAATCAGCCCGCCGGCCCTTGACGTAGGTGCTCCCTGGCTGGCTCTTGGCGTAGGCCTTCATCTCTGCCAGGATCTCCCCTACCTGCGCGTAGCTGAGGAATTCCCTTTTCTCATTGGTGGCCGCGGCGGCGGAGAGGGTCATAACGGGCCAGTGCCGCATGACGCCCTGGCGGTCTTCCGCCTCAATGCAGCCCCGTTCGCGGTCCTCAGCGGAATAGTAATCGGCGATGCCGGCGTCGAACTGATCGATGACGCTGTGGCAGAAGGCATCCACTTCCTGCAGGGTGGTGACCACGATGAAATCGTCACCCCCGATGTGGCCCACGAAGAACTCGCCACCCTGCTCCCCGATTGCCTGGCGAGTGACCTGGGCCAGGAAGAGGATGACTTCGTCCCCTCTGGCCACGCCGTAATGATCGTTGTAGGGCTTGAAGTAGTCAAGGTCGAGGTAACAGATGGCCATCTTCTCCTTTTCCGCAATGCGCCCCTCAATATGCTTCTGAATCAGCGGGGCGGCGGGCAGGCCGGCGAGGGGCTGAAATTGGCCACCACGCCTCAGCAGAGCTTCCACCGTGGCCAGCAGCTCCTCGGGATGAAAGGGCTTGGTCAGATAACCATCGGCGCCGAGCTTCAGCCCCTCCACTTTGTCCGACGTGGCGCCCAGTACGGTCAGCATCAGAACGGGGATGTGCTGAGTGAAGGCATCGTCCTTCAATCGCCGGCAGACTTCAGCCCCGTCCATCTTCGGCATAACCCGATCCAAGACGATCAGGTCTGGGTTTTCCAAGGCGATCTTGGCCAGTGCCTCAAGGCCATCCCGAGCCTCAACCGTCCCATATCCCCCCGCCGTCAAGACAGCGGTGACCATGACTCGATGCAACCGACTGTCGTCAACGACCAGAATCTTAGTCATCCGTCCCTCACCTCTTCACGTAGATGTGCTCTCGCCAGTCAAGGGGCTGGAAGAGCTTGCTGGCAAATGGCGATAGTATCTCCGTCTTGCCTGTGACCAGGTACCCTCTCTCATTCAGCGCCTCGTGAAAGATGGCAAAGAGCCTCTCCTGCTGCTGGCGGGAGAAGTAGATCAGCACATTGCGGCAGAGGACCAGATCCAGACGGCACGGCGGCGGGTCAGCTAACAAGTCGTGCTGTTCAAACTTGACCAGGGCTTTGATCGTGGGCTTGAGAGAGTATTCCCGATCGGAGAAGGGGGTGAAGTATCGCCCTTGGTAATCTGGATCGGCACCGCGAAAGCTGAACTCGCTGTATACGCCCCTCCTCGCTTTTTCGAGCGCCCCGGCGTCCAGGTCGGTAGCGCGGATGCTGATGCGCCAGTTCCCCAGGTCAGCGCCCAAAAGCTCGTCAAGCAGGATGGCGACGGAGTAGGGCTCCTCACCGCCAGCGCAGCCCGCGCTCCAGATGCGTGTGAGCCGGCTTCCCAGCCTCGCCTTTTCCTGGATCAGAGGCTTCAGCACCTTATCCCGCAGCGCCTCGAAGACGGTTCTGTCCCGTAAGAAATAGGAGAGGTTGATGGTCAGGGCCTCGAAGAGCTTCTCGTACTCCTCGTCGTCCAGAAGCCGCGCGTATTCCCGATAGGACTCGACGCCCCTCGCGCGCAGGCGGACGGCGAGGCGGCGCTTCAGAAAGTTGGTCTTGTATTGACGGCAGTCGAGACCCCTCTCCCGCTGCACCTTGTCCAGGAGAGCGACGAAGCCGCGCTCTTCCATCTCTCCCATGTTTATCGTCTACTCCTCCTCCACTTTGCCTCTCACCCGCGCCGGCACGCCGTAGGCTACGCTGCCCGGAGGGATGTCGTGGGTCACCACCGAGCCGGCCCCGATCTTCGCCCCAGCACCCACTCGCACAGGGGCCACCAGCATGGTGTCGCTGCCGATGAAAGCGCCATCTTCAATGATGGTGGGGTGTTTGCGCTGGCCATCGTAGTTGCAGGTGATGGTCCCCGCCCCGATGTTAACGTCTTGGCCCACCGTGGCGTCACCCAGGTAGCTGAAATGCCCCATCTTGGCACCTGGGCCTAGATACGAATTCTTGACCTCAGCGAAGTTGCCCACGTGGACGCCCTGGGCCAGGTACGCACCCTTGCGCAGGTGCGAAAAAGGCCCGACATCCGCGCCCTTCTCCAGAACAGCTCCTTCGACCACTGATGCCTCGATGGTGCATCCATCGCCGATGGTCGAATCGCGAACGATGGAGTTAGGGCCCAAACGGCACTGGCGTCCAATGGCCGTCGCGCCCTGGAGGTAGGTGTTGGGATAGATAACCGTGTCCTGGCCGATCTCGACGGTAGCATCTATGAAAGCCAGGGCAGGGGCAAGCAGAGTCACTCCTTCCAGCATCCACTTCTCGTTGATGCGCTGTCGCATGACCGCTTCGGCCTGGGCCAGATGCGAACGATCGTTGATCCCCAACACCTCGGTAACATCGCTGATCTTCAGCGCTTCCACCGACTGTCCCTCAGCCACGGCCATCGCCACAATGTCGGTCAGGTAATACTCGCCCTTGGGGCTGAGGGGAAGCTGAGTCAGGTGGGGCCAGAGCCAATGGCCGTCGAAGCAATAGACGCCGCAGTTGAGCTCGCGGATCTTCTTCTGAGCATCGGTGGCTACCGCTTCCTCCACAATGCCAAGAACCTGGCCGGCTTCGTCGCGCAGAATGCGCCCAAACCCCATAGGGTCGTCGGCCTCGACAGTGAGCATAGCGATAGGGCCTTTCCTCTCTGCCTGAAGTTCCGACAACTGCCTCAGTGTGTCAGCAGACAGGAAGGGCATATCAGCGTTCCAAACCGAAACCATCTCGCTCTGGCCTTCTAACAGCGGGCGAGCTTGGAGGAGGGCATGCCCTGTGCCTAACTGTTTCCTCTGCTCCACATAGGTGACTTGATCATCCACTGTCCGACGCACCTGATCCGCGCCGTTGCCCACTACCAGCAGCGGCTTCTCCGTGGTGAGCTCGGCCGCCGTCTCTACAGAGTATTGGACCATAGGCTTGCCAGCCAGAGGGTGCAGCACCTTTGGCAGCTCCGATTTCATGCGCTTGCTCTGGCCAGCGGCCAGAATGACGATAGATAGTTTGTTCATATCTCGCGGTAATTTCACTCCTCACTCTCGTGATTTGGCGCCTTCCACAATCGCAATCTCCTCCTCCGTCAGCCCGTAGAGTTGATAGACAATCTGGTCAATGAGGCGGTCGGTGGCCACAATGCGAGTAACCAGCTCGCGATAGGCCGGGCTGTGGGTGCGGTAGACTCCCACCAAGTCGCTGAGCCCCTGCACCTTGCTCACCAGCGCTTTGACGAAAACTTTGAAGGCATCCTCGTTCCAGCCCAGGCTCTCGTCCAGGCGGCGGGTGGATCGGCTCTCCGGGTCCACGAAGGGATGACATGCCTTCGACTTCCCCCACAGCGTGCGCTCCCACTTCCCCTTGTGGCGCAGTGTCTCGAAGGTCTCGGCGTCGGTGACGCCCTCCAAGTCCAGCCAGAAGGCTTCGACGCGCGATTGCTTCTCTTTGTGCATCGTGATCATCTGCTCGGCCAGGTGGACCAGCAGGTCGTGGATGACGTCGGCTTGCTCCGGCTCGGCCTCCAGGCGCTCCTCGACGAAGCCCAGCGCAGGCCATGCCGCCTGCGACAGCATGGCCTGATCCATCGGCGTGTCTGAGCCAAGGACGCCGGAGGACGCGAGCGCGTCGACGGCCTCCTCGGCCCGATCCTTCGCCTCTTCGACCAGTTGGGCGCGCTCGTCGGCGGGGGTGGTGAATTCGATGCGGCGGATGGGGGCTTCTGCCAAATAGGTAGAAGAGTAAGTGTAATATCCGCCACGCTTGAGGGGACATATGGCGTGTAGAGCGAATCTCAAGATGGAAGAATTCAACAAAGCTGCCAAGAAGTTCGTGTTGACTGCTTTAGCTATGATTGCATACACCCTAGCGAAACTAAAGGCTGCTTGCGAGGAATCAATTCCGAAAGAGTTGGTGATACTTTCACCTGGTGTAAGGATCTTCTCGTTCTCGAACAGATAGAAAGATCCATAACGGATCAGCTTGTACCAATCATCTGCATCTCCCACCGTTTTCCGCGAATCCTTTCGCTCTCTCAGTGCGTCCTCATGGGCCTTTAGATAGGCATAGGCGTTAGGAAAGTCCCGTTGCAGTCGTGATTCCTGCATAAGCCTTGTTTCACCTGTCTCAAGATGCTCATATGGGTACAGAAGCCACATGCTGGACTGGACAAACCATCGCTGAACACCAGGGCTTCTCACCAATGACAGCAAGATGTCGGCTTCCAGATTCCACTCGTCAATAGTAGCTTGATCCAGATTGAATATCTCATCTTTACCTGTGATAACACCACCCCAAGTCTCTGCGCATTCAGACAATCTGACAAAGACTGCTGATTCGCGTAACTTGTGCAATAATCGCCTCGAAGGCGCATCTGCCAACTCCCAAGGATCATCACTGAAGTATTGAGGATTGATTTCAAAACCGTTGATAGGGCATAAGTCTGCCCTTTCGGCTGACGGAAGCTCTTTAATCTTATGATACAGGAAAGGCGCCGGTTCTCCTCTAGAGAAGACTATGATGCCTGCGTAGGTAGTGGCTTCCTCGAATACCGGCAAACTTCCGAAATCCACCACCAAGTGGATGGTATTCTCCAATAGCAGTCGTCGCAACTTTCTCCCATACTCAGTATTGAAGAACTGCGTTGAAGATATGTAAGCTGCCCTACCCTGATGCGAGATCAATCTTGCTGCGTCTTCAAAGAACAACACCGATATGTCAATCCGCCTGTGTGCGGTTCTGAAAGTGGATTTATAGTAGTCGATATCTGAGTGGGGTATCTCTTGAACTCTCACATACGGCGGGTTACCCACAACCGCGTCGAACCCCGCCTGCTCCCCCAGCCGATGGCCGTGCTCGTCGTAGAAGACTTCGGGGAAGGCCAGTTTCCAATGAAAGAACCTACGTTCGTTCGCTAGCGTCTGTGCGCGCTGCACGGCGGGCAGGGCCAGCAGTGCGTCCGGCTGGCCGATCTGTATCAGCGCTTCGTCGTACTCGCCCGCGATGAACTTGTTCCCGAAGTAAGCGCTGACCCACAGATCCGCCACGGCCTTGAAGGACGACTTCAACTGCCGCACGGCCTGGTCGGCAGCCTCCTTGGCTCGCACTGTGTCGTAGTCCTTGCTCTCCACTTCGGTGATCTCAAGAATTCGGCCCATCACCACCGGCAGTTTCTCGACCAGGCGCGTCTCGAACAGATTGGCCTGACGCACTCCGGCATTGTATCGGGCTTCTCGCTCCCGCAATACCTTCTTGTTCAGCACCACCGGCGGCACGCCGCCCAGATCCTCCACCCGCGCGCCGATCAGCGAGTCGCCGCACTTGAGGTGGTGATCGAGAAAGCTGAGCGGTTGGTCGGCGGCCACTGTCGCCAGCCAGAGGCTCAGCTTGGCCAACTCCACCGCCAGGGGGTTCTTGTCCACGCCATAGATGCAACGCTCCACCACGCGCCGCTTCCAGTAGGTCAGGTCCTCTTCCACCGGGGCTTCGGCCTCCACGTAGGGATCGGTGGCCAGCGCCAGGGCCAGGGATTCGGTCGCCTCGACCAGGAAATGCCCGCTGCCCATGGCTGGGTCCAAGACCTTCAAGTTCAGTATCTCGTCCACCAGGGACTGTCCGGCCTCGGCGCGGGCGGCTTTGCCCTTCGCCGCCTTGGCTCGTGCTTTGACCCGCTCCACTGCCTCAGCGACCAGCGGCCCGACGGTGTTCTCCACGATGTACTCGACGATGTACTGAGGGGTGTAGTAGGAGCCGGTGGCTTTTCGCTCGCCGCGGTCGGTCTCCAGGTAGACCTGCCCTGCATCACGCCGCTCAATCACGTTGGCATCGTCGGGCGCATCGTCGGCCTTGACCCAGCGCCCGCCTTTGCGGTCGCGGATGGTCACCATTGACTCGCTGGCGTAGCGGGGCTGGTACTCCAGCAGTCCTTCGTAAATGGAACCCAGATGGCGCACACCCAGCGTGCGATAGTCAGCGAACTCACGGCCGGCTTCGGTCACGCGCCGACTGAGCAGATCAATCGCCTCGATCAGCGCCCGGTCGCCGACGGCCTTCTCCTCCAGGAAGGGGTGTTGTTGCGGGTCGAAGAGCCTACCGTTGTAGCGCGGCATGCCCAGATAGCGGTTCAATTCAGCTTCGTCGCCGTTGATGATGTGGAACAGGTTTTGCAGCCGGCCCCAATAGAGGGTAGTCATCGGCGCTGGCAGCAACTCAATCCCCACGATGTCTTCTTTGATGCGCGTCAGGCTGTAGTTGGTGCGGTACTGGTCGTCCTGAAGCGGCAACAGACCACGGCTTTCACCGTAGAGGATGAACAGCAGCCGATAGAGCAAGTAGAGGCTGTTGTCGTAGATTGCGCGCAGATCGTCTGGCCCCAGGTGATTGGCTGACAGATTGAGGAACCCCTGCATCAGATGCTCCAACGCCTGGTAGACGTTTTGCTCCAGGTCTTCCTCCAGGGCCACGGCGTAGGCGTTGCTGGCGGCCAGCGCATCGTCCAGGAAGATGCGCCCCTGGACATCGGGACGGAAGGCCGCCTGGCGGAAGAAGAGGGTGAAGTAGCGCATTGCACCGGCATCACCGCGACTGAGCAAGTCCACCAGGTCCACTTCGTAGTAGATGGAGAGGCGCTGGCTGCTGTCTTTGTGTACCAGCCGCCACAGCCGCCCGTTGCTCAAGATGCCCCAGTCCAGGCCGGTGGCGCGCACGTAATAATCAATCTGCCAACTGGGGTTCTGCGCCTCGAAGCTGCCCCCGCCACCCTTTCGTTTCTTGCTCAGGGCGGTGTCCCACCGCTTGACCTCGCCGACAGCCAGGGCGTTGGCGGTGTAATCCTCGGTCCTTTGCGCGCTCACCGCGGCTTGGCGCGTGGCCTCGTCAGGAAAGAAGACGTAGTCGGGATACTTGATGCTTGCCTCAAGGCCGGGGACGCCGGCTCGTGTTTGGAAAGTATGGGCCAGCTTCTTCAGGATCGGCTTGAACCAGTGATCTTCCAGTTGGTCTTCGTTGTACTCAGGAAGCTGATCCTTTTCCCTGGCGTAAAGATTCTGCAGCCAGGCCAGGAACGTCTCGGCCTCTGGCAGGGCCACCGACCAACGGGCATCATCAGGCAAAAGGTTATTCAGATAGTGGTCGGAGAAGAGATATTGGTTACGATGGGCAGCACCCATTCCTATGGTCAGTTGAAGCGAGACATTCATTATCGAATCAATTCCTCTTGAGATGCCAAAGGTCAGCCCGCCACCGCCAAATCAATCCCAACCTCGATCTCCAGCCCCATCCCTTCCAGCATCACCGGAATCTGATAGAAATGGCGTACAAACACTGCTCTCCCCCTCAGTTGAGGCGCAATCAAACCCACTCCACGTCGCCGCAGAACTCCGGCGAGCGTGGGCGTGCCATGAATGCTTCAAAAGCCAGACGGACGGCGCCGATGGTGCTTCCCTCGCCATGGCCGGGGTGAAAGGCGGTGCCATCGGGCCAGGTGAAGACTCTGTCCTGCAGGCTGGCGAGAATCTGGGTCAGAGCCTCGGGCGTCCTGGAATGACCCGGCCCGCCGGGGAACAACGTATCGCCGACGATGGCGCACCGCCCAAAGCGAAAGCAGACGCTCCCCGGCGTGTGACCGGGGGTGTGCACCACGGTCAACTCTCCGCCGCCCAGTGCCAGAACGTCACCATCGTCGAGGTCGAAATCGCCGACGATGCCAAACTCAGCCGCGTCGGCCGGGTGGAGGCCCAGGGGCGCACCGGTGGCCTGGCGCACCACGTCGAGGGCCTGAACGTGGTCGCCGTGACCGTGGGTGAGCAGGATGGCTTTGACGGCCGTGCCCTCGACAGCGGCCAGGATGCGCTCCGGCTCGGCGGCCGGGTCCACGATGATGCTCTCCCCACCACCGATGAGTACGTGGCAGTTGGTGTTCCATTGGCCCAGAGGCAGGGCGATCAGTTGAAAGTGGTACTCGTCAGTCATCTCCTCCTCCTTCGTCCTTTTGGGCCAGACACATGCCGGTATTCGTAGGGCATTGCGCTACTTCGCAGCCAAGATGCCTCAAGTCGTCATCAAATATCCGGTCGGCTTGCTCCGCAATGGCGATCTCTTCCTCCGTCAGACCATACAGCTTGTAGCTAAGGACAACTGATCGTTACTTCAATATGACTGGCAGGTAAAGCCAATAGATCACTGTAGCTGTTGGTGTTGCTGTAGGTGTGCTTGTCGGCGTTTGCGTGGGCGTGTCGGTCGCTGTGGGGGTCGGAGGTGGAGTTTCGGTGGGAGTAGATGTCGCAGTTGAAGTCTCGGTAGGTGTGGAGGTAAATGTGGGAGTAGAGGTTGAGGTGGGAGTCACGGTTGGAATCTGGTTAAGAATTGCCTCGACTGCTTCGTTTATCTTGACTCTACCATAACCATAAGTTGTATCAAAATCAGGAAGCCCTAGGTCTTTAACCGCCTCAAGGATCACCTGGGTAATTTGCTCGGGACTAGCCTCTGAGTTTGCTTCAAACATTAAAGCCACTTCCGCTGTCGTCACTGGCGCAGCAGCAGATGTACCTGATGCCAGCTCTCCTTGACCATCTAAACCAACTACACAAACTTCCACCCCAGGCACCGTTAGTTCTGGCTTATCCGGCCATTGTTCGCCTCCCCGCGAACTGGATTCCCAGATTACATCCCACTGGTTGGTAGCACCAATGGCAACTGCTTCTGGATGGGTAGCCACTCCAGAAATAGTATCCTCTCCCGGTCCTCGGTTCCCGGCGGAAAAAATAGGGATAATCCCGGCCGCGTTCCAAGAACTAATCATACTCTTATATCCACCAGTCCCTGGGGGGGTTCCCCAACTATTGTTTATCACCAAAACTCCCTGCTCTACAAACCATTGGCCCACCTGATAGAGACTATTACCTCTGTATAAACCAATGAAGATGTCCGCGCCGGGAGCAAACTTCACAACCTGGCTGACAACAGCAACCCCGTGGAAGGCATCCCAATCATCGGCATAACAATTACTTCCTTCTCCGCCCGGATCATAACAAGCTACTATGTGATTGCTAATCTGATCAACCTCAATGTCTATTCTCGCATCAAAAACGCCCACGTTTACCCCTTCACCAGTTATGCCCTGAGAGTGAACAACGTCGGCCCCAGTTGTTGTCACTTCCCAATTATCACTTCCCCAGTTACAACTTGCCTCACTTTCAGAAGTACTAGGGTTACCAATTGGCTGAGGCTCTTCAACCATCTCTATCTTCCAAATTTCTTCTCGCTGACCAAGCTCGTCAATCAAGGCAGCTACCACCCCTGCTTCTCCCTGAATCTGGATACCGTTGACGATCCAAAGCGGGGTATGCTCAAAACCACCAGCCTGGCCAAGTTCAGCTGCTTGTCTCACTCTTTCATCAAGAAGAGAAACAACGTCCCCTTGTGACTCTTCTGCTGTAGCCTTGAGCCTTTTTATAACCTCTTCTCTCCTGGCGTTTTTATCTTTTATTCGAGTCGCCTGTTCAAGCCTGGCCTTTTTATTAAAAATCACCAGCACATGAAGCTCGTCGCCTGACCTAAGCTGCTCCGAACGTTCCTGCAGGGGAGGGGCAATTTTTTCTTCCAAGGGAACCCGTTGGGACCATATTTGCTCAACAGGTTGAGGAGCTCTTTCGGGGACAGGCGATTTCTGCAGAGCAGGGGAGTCGTGAGGTGCTTTAGCCTCAACAGGGTGGACAATAACTGGGGGGTGTGTGGAAAGCTCTCTGACAATCTCGACTGCCACGGCCGTAGCACTAAATCCAATTACAACTCCTGCCGCTAAAAGCAGCCACATTTGTTTTCTACTTCTAGCAACCATTCTGTCTTTCCTCATTTGCTCCCTACCTTTCGGAAGCCACGTCGCCCGCCACCTGTCGCCCCTGATCACGTTGTCCAAAGTATTCTATCACACTCCCAGCTTGCAGACAAATCAGTTCGCCCCCCAACTGGCGACGATTTGACGAGCCATCTCCCTGGCGCGGGCAAAGATGTCACCCTCATCCAGGGTCAACAGTTCTTGATCCCGCATCACGACCCGACCGTCAATGATGACGGTGCGCACATCGCTGGAATGGGCGGCATAAACCAGGTGCGAGGTGACGTTGTACAGCGGCACCGTATGCGGCGCGTCCAGGTCCAGAATGATGATGTCTCCCCGCTTCCCGACTTCCAGCGAGCCCAGCCGATCCTCCAACCCCAGCACGCGGGCTGCTTCCAGGGTGGCCATGCTCAACGCCTGGCGGGCGGGAACCACGGTGGGATCGCTAGCTATCATCTTGTGAACCCTGGCCGCCGTCCCCATCTCGCCAAACATGTCCAGATCGTTGTTGCTGGCCGCGCCATCGGTTCCCAGCCCAACCTCGACCCCCGCCTCCAGCAGCTTCGGCACCGGGGTCAGGCCAGAGGCCAGCTTCAACTGGCTCTCCGGACAGTGAACCACGCCAGCCTCGTATTGGGCCAGCAGCTCGATGTCCTCGTCCGTCAGATGCACGCCGTGAATGGCTACCGTGGTGGGCCCCAGGACGCCCAGGTCTGCCAGGCGACCGACGGGCGTGCGCCCGTACTTCTCCATGCTCTCTTGCACCTCGCTCTTGGTCTCCGACACGTGGAGCAGGTAGGGCGCGCCGTACTGATCGGCCAGCGCCTTGCCCTGCTGCATCAGCTCTGACGAGGCGGCGTAAGGGCTGTGCGGCTGGATCGAAGGAACCACCAGGGAGTCGCCATCCCACTTGCGCAGCAGGTCCTCGCTGTATTGGAGTCCCTCCTCGGGGGTCTTATAATTGGCGTTTGGAAAGTCCACCAGCGCCCCTCCGACGACCACACGCAGGCCGGCTTCCTTGCACACCTCGGCGATGTCGTCTTCGAAGAAGTACATGTCGCAGAACAGGACAGTGCCGGAGCGGATCATCTCCGCCGCCGCAAGCTGAGTGCCCAGGCGAACGAAGTCCGGGCTGAGCCACTTAGCCTCCGCCGGCCAGATGTAGTCATGCAGCCAGGTCTCCAACGGAAGATCGTCGGCGATGCCGCGAAAGAGCGTCATCGGGGCGTGGGTGTGAGCGTTTATCAGGCCAGGCATGACCAGCCTGCCGCTGGCGTCAACCCGCTCCCGCCCGCGATATGCCCGCTCTACCTCCTCGCGTGGCCCCAGACCAACGATGGCTCCCCCGTCCACAGCCACCGCCCCTGGGTCATAGATGTTCCAATCCCGATCAGCGGTCAACACGATGCCGCCGGCTACCAGTAGATCAACCTCGCGCGAAATCATTCATACCTCCCTCGTTACCTGTGTCACACCAGCACTTTCAGCGCCCGCGGGATCATCTGAAAAGTCGCCGGCGCTTCGCCGATCAGCTCCCCCTCGGCTTGGAGGAACATCCGCTCTTGGGCTTCGACGCGGACCTCCTTGGCGGAGAAATGGCTCACTTTGGGGTGAGTCAGGTGCGTGCCTTTGTAGATTCGAGGCAGGTTCACCACAACCTCCAGCTTGTTCAGATTGCCCATGACGACCACGTTGAACAGGCCATCGTCGAACGCGGCGCCGGGCGCAATGAACATACCCCCGCCGAAATAGCGCCCGTTGCAGACGACGATGGAGTTGACCCGCCCCCTCACGGGCTGACCGTCGAAGGAAAACTCCACGTTCTTGTTCCGATAGGTCACCAGGCCGATGAGGAGACACGCCAGGTAAGTGATGGTACCCCCCAAAACCTTGGGGAAGCGATTCACCACTTCCGACACCTCACCATCAAAGCCCAGGCCGGCCGCGTTGATGAAATAACGCTCCACCTCGCGTCCCTCGCGGAAGCAGGTTATTCTCCCCAAATCTACGGGCCGGGGCTCGCTGCGCAGGAGATGGCGACAAGCCTCAGTGTAGTCGCGGGGGATGCCCAACATGCGCGCGAAGTCGGCTCCTGTGCCCCAGGGGATAATGCCCAGGACAACCTCCGGATCAACACCCCCCTCTTCTACCAGGCCGTTGATCACCTCATTGACAGTGCCGTCCCCGCCCACGGCCACGATGGTGCGGAAGCCGTCGTCGAGGGCCTGCCGCGCCAACTGGGTAGCGTGTCCGGGCTCCTCGGTGAGGACGGCGTCGAACTCAGCCGTAAGCGAAGCGGCATCGGCCTGTAGAAAGTCGCGGATGCGCAACCAATTCTTGCCCACCGCACCGTTGGCCGCTGTCGGATTTACGATCAGCTTCATTTCCCCTGCTCCGACCGTTGGAAGAGATTGAGGGCTTTCATAGCCAGGCCGATGTTACCTTTGACCTTGAGCTTGCCCTTCATGAAGGCCCCCATGGCATCCAACTCTCCCTTGACCAGGGCCACGTAATCGGCGGCCGCCAGACTGATGGTGGCGTCAGGTTCGGCGGCAACCTCTTCCCGCACCTGGCACTGCTGATCGGCAATCTCTATCACCCAGTTGCCGCCGCCTTCACCGGTCAGCTCGAACTGATAGGTGGCCTTGAGCCCCTTGGCCCTCTCAGGCACAAAGGCATTGGGCATGGCCTCGATGATCTCCCTGGCTGTATCAGGTAGTGACATTCTACACCTCCTCAGATTTTGTGGTTCTCCTATTGCGGAGAAGTATAGCACGTATATGCCATTTGTCAACCTCAATTGACATCTACAAAGGAGCGTGATAAAATAAGGCCAGACCAAAATCAAGCTCACAGAGCGAAAAGGAGGCAGTAGTATCATGATGGAAGAAACAATGGAAAGCAACGAAGAGGTCAAGGAGCTCTCGCAGGAAGTTCTCGAAGAGACCGAGGTCACCAGCGATGAGAAGACGTGGGCTGCGTTGTCCCATCTGAGCATTCTCCTGGCAGCGATCACGGTTGGCCTTTTGGGGCCTGTGGCCGCTTTCGTCATCTGGTTGGTCAAGAAAGATGAGTCAGACTACGTGGCCAGGCAAGCCCTACAGTCCTTGATCTACCAGATCGCGGTGGCGGTGCTGTCGTGGGTCATGTGGATCATCATAGCGGTGCTGTCTGTATTTGTGATCGGCCTCTGTTTGATACCCATAGGCCTGCTGATCAACCTGGCAGCCGTTGGATACGGTTGCTACGCGGCCTACGTATGCTCCCTGGGCCAAGAGTTCAAGTATCCCCTCATTTGGGATATGATCAAAACCGAATAAAAAAGATGAAACCCAACTGGCAGATAGCGCCGCCAGCGCCTGCTGATCACCTGGCTCGCTTTCCGCAACTTTCACCCCTCGTCGTCCAGTTGCTCTATAACCGCGGCATCACCGCTCCTCGGGATGTACGGGATTTCCTGGCCGGCGCTCGCTCTGAGGACAACCCCTTCAGACTCAAAGGGATGAACCAGGCCGTGACCCGCCTCCGCCAGGCCATTCGCCAGGGAGAACAGGTGGCCATCTATGGCGACTTCGACGCCGATGGAGTGACGGCGACCGCCCTCCTGGTGGACGCACTGTCGGCCCTCGGAGCCAGGGTGAAGCCCTACATCCCCCACCGGGTGGACGAGGGCTACGGCCTGAACACGGGGGCCTTGCGCCAACTGGCGTCTCAGGGCATCAAGGTGGTAGTAACCGTTGATTGCGGTATCCGCTCCATCAGGGAAGTCAGCTACGGAAGAGAGCTGGGCCTGGACTTCATCGTAACCGATCACCACTCGGTGGGCGAGGAGGTCCCTCCGGCCCTGGCGGTCATCAACCCCAAACAACCCGACTGCCCCTATCCCTTCAAGGACCTGGCGGGGGTGGGGGTGGCCTTCAAGCTGGCCCAGGCCCTTCTGAGAGCCAATCGCCGGGTATCTGTGGCGAAGGACGAGGTAAGTCTGAACGAAGAGGATCTGCTAGACCTGACCGCCCTGGGCACGGTGGCCGACCTCGCCCCATTGCTGGGAGAGAACAGAAGCCTGGTGAGGCGAGGGTTGGAGAGATTGAACGCCGCCGAGCGCCTGGGCTTGCGGGCCATGATCGCCCAGGTGGGGCTGAAGCTGGGCCAGATTGATGCGGCAGCCATCGGCTTCGTCCTGGGGCCGCGCCTCAACGCCGCCGGGCGCATGGATGACGCCGCCACGAGCTACGATCTCCTCACCTGCCGCTCTCCAGACGAGGCCGCGGATCTGGCCCAGGAGTTGGAGGAGCTAAATCGGCGTCGCCAACGCCTGACGGCAGAGACACTTGCGCGAGCGAAGGAGCAAGTGCTAGCCGCTGGCGAGAGCGAGAAGCTCCTCTTCGCGGCCGGCGAGGATTTCCTGTCCGGCATCGTAGGCCTGGTAGCCGGCCGCTTGACTGAGGAATTCTATCGCCCCACCCTGGTCGTTGAGCTGGGCCCCGAGAAAAGCCGCGGCTCGGCTCGCAGCATCCCCGAGTTCAACATCACCGCTGCGTTGGATCAATGCAGCGACCTCCTCGTAAGATACGGCGGCCACGCCGCCGCCGCTGGCTTCACCGTAGCTAATGACAACCTGAAGCCCCTGCAAGAACGCTTAAAGGAACTGGCCGCCGAGCAACTGGAGGGAGTAGAGCTAACCCCAACGCTCCTCATTGACGCCGAGGTCGAGCTATCCGAAATGGATTGGGCTACCCAGGCCCTGCTGACCCAGTTGGAACCCTGCGGTTATGCCAATCCCGCTCCCCTTCTATTGAGCCGCCGGGCCATCGCGCGGAACGCCCGCGCCGTGGGCACTGATGGAAGCCATCTCAAGCTCGCCCTGAGCGATGGGCGGGGCGCTTGGGACGCTATCGCTTTCCGGCAGGGCCAATGGGCGGGCCAGCTCCCTCCTCGCATTGACGTCGTCCATTCTTTGGAAGTCAATGAGTGGCGGGGGAAGAAGCGCTTGCAGCTCAACGTGAAAGACCTGCGCCCTTCAGCCTGAAGTTGAGCGCGGGAATGAATCCGCCATGTGCCGAACTGCCCACCCCGGCGGGCATTGAGGGAGAGAGATGAGCACCATGAACCAAAACCGTCTCACGCCCATGCTCATCAGAGGGCGTCGTCTGTTTGTCATCGCCGCGATGCTGGGGACGCCAACCCTGGAAATGGCACCTGCGCCACCACTGGCGGCGTCTGTACCCTGCGCGCGGCCATTGAGGAATCAAACGCCCTGGCCACCGGCGCTCCCCACAACATTCATTTCAACATCGGGGGCGGCGGTGTACAGACCATCTCTCCGGGCTCTAAACTGCCAGATATCGACCGGTCGGTAACCATTGATGGCACCACCCAGCCGGGCTTCAGCGGAACCCCCATTATCGAGCTAAACGGAAGCGGCGCGCCAGATGCTCAATATGCGCTTGAAATCTATGCCGGAAGCAGTACAGTCCGGGGCCTGGTGATAAATCGCTTCAACACTGCTGGTGGTATCTGGCTGAGAGGCCTCGGGGGCAACACCATTGAGGGCTGCTACATCGGCACCGATGTTAACGGCACAGCCAATCTGGGCAATTATGGCACTGGCGTTGTAATCCGTGACGTACCCAATAACACCATTGGCGGCACCACAGCCGGCGCCAAAAATGTCATTTCGGGTAGCCAGGATGGGCATGGCGTGGTAATCGAGGGCAGCAGTGCCACTGGCAACAAGGTGTTGGGCAACTATATCGGCACCGATGTCAACGGCACAGCCGATCTGGGCAATTGTTACACTGGTGTCAGCAATTCCCGTTTTAGCATCATTGCCGCGTGATATGGCATCGTAGTGGCGACTTTAGTCGCTGATTACGCGGCCCAAACGACTGAAGTCGTTACTACGAACCCCATAACGGGAATTGCTGCACTGGTGTTGATATCACGGAGGCTTCCGACAATACCGTTGGGGGGACTGAGGCAGGGGCAAGAAACATCATCTCGGGCAACGACTTTCTTGGCATAGATATCGTTGAGGGCAGCCGCAACCAGGTGCTGGGCAACTATATCGGCGCCGACGTCAACGGCACGGCCGCCATTGGAAACCATGGTGGAGTAAGCATCTATCGAGGATTTGATAAGGGTGTGTTTCATTTGATTTAGAAGTGTGGTTAGGCAGCCAGTTCGAGC
>CAYWWC010000043.1:0-19481 GCA_964461615.1 uncultured Anaerolineae bacterium | reverse complement strand
GCGATGCTGCTCTTTTGTACTGGACTCTGGCGAATTTGAGTTATGGTCAAGTTGGTGGCTATATATTGTGGTACAAAACCCTGACTGTCTAACTGTTATGTGCAGATGCAGCCAAGCCAGCAGTGCCCCCCAGATATAGGTCACACCACCGTTTTTGGCCCACCTGTAGGGGGTGCCCCGACGGACAAGCTATTCGACATACAAACAAGACAGTCAGGGGGTACAAAACACTTCATACTACCATGTGTGGCTCGCAACTTGACGATAATCGATTTTCGCCAGTGTCCAGTTTTGTATTGAGCAGTGCGCCCAACAATGGCATGAACCCGACTCGGCGCTTCGCGCCTCAGCCATCGTGTGCTCAAAGCCAATGTGGTTTCCGTTTCCAGTGTGTCTTTAGTTCGACCGCCGCGCTGAGCGGGTTATGCCAGCCGTTAGGCAGACACGAACCCTGTTCGAGCGCCGCAAAACCGACCGTGAGCCTTCTGTCTCCAAGCATCCTCGGACGCCCGACCAAAAGAGCCGCCCTGATCGCAGGGCGGCTTTGCTTCTGGCTCACCGCTCAACTTCAGTTGTCACAAGGGCCGCCGATAGAGAACGAACCGCCTGCTCCCTACTTCCCCACGCAGAACTCGCTGAAGATGGTCTCCAGAAGGTCCTCGGTTATCATCTCGCCAGTGATCTCACCCAAAGCGTTCACCGCCGACGTTAGATCAATGGCCACGAAGTCAGCGGGCATCCCCTCAGCGTGAGCCCCTTGGGCGCTGGCTACGTGGTTCCAAGCCCGCTTCAGGATGTTTTTGTGTCGAGGGCTTGACACCAAAGGCTCATCGGAAGCCAGCACTTTGCCAGAGAAAACGACCTCCACGATCGCCCCCTCCAGCTCCTCTAATCCCTCTCCTGTTAGAGCCGATATCTCCACAGCGAGGGTTTCCGCCTGCGTCGCTTCAGGTAGCATGTCAAAGCTGCCCCCCGCTCGCGGCAGGTCCGTCTTGTTGACCACCAGGATGGCGGTCTTGTCAGTGGTCAGGTCAGCGATCTGGTGGTCAGCTTCGGTGAGAGGCTCGCTGCCATCCACGACCAGGAGAGCCAAATCGGCCTGGGCCAGCGCCTTTCGGCTGCGCTCGATGGCTAACTGCTCGATGACGTCTTCCGTCTCGGCGACGATGCCGGCGGTATCTACCAAAACCAAGGGAAGGCCCTGCAGGTTGAGGGTCTCCTCTAGAATGTCGCGGGTTGTGCCGGGAATGGGGGTGACAATGGCCCGGCTGGTGCGCAAGAGGGCGTTGAGTAGAGACGACTTGCCCACGTTCGGCCTGCCGACGATGGCCGCGCGGATTCCCTGGCGATAGATTATCCCTTGATTGGCGTGGGTCAGCAGCTTCTGCAACTGCTGGCGCACGCCGACCAGATCGGGCGTGATGTCTCGCTCCGGGATCTCGTCCTCTTCGAAATCTATGGTTGCCTCCAGATAGGCCAGAACATCTACGAGTCGCCCGCGCAGAGCTCGAACTCGATCGGACAGCCGCCCCTCCAACTGGTTAACGGCCACCCTGAGACCGGCCTCGGTCTTGGCTCGTACGATGTCCAGCACCGCTTCGGCCTGGGCCAGGTCTATCCTGCCATTGACAAAGGCCCGCAGCGTGAACTCGCCGGGGGAGGCCAGCCGCGCACCCTGGTGCAGGCACAGCTCCAGAGTACGACGTAGGGGAGCGATGCCGCCGTGGCAGTTGATCTCGGCTACGTCCTGGCGGGTGTAGGTGCGGGGAGCCTGCATGTAGGAAGCCAGCACTTCGTCAATGATCTCAGCGGTCTCGGGATCAACGATGTGACCATAGTAGAGGTAGTTTGGAAGTTGGATACTGGAAGTTGGATATTGGGTATTGGAGCGTTTGCCTCTGACGAAGATTTTTTGCAGGATGGCTAGAGCCTCGGGGCCGCTCATCCTGACGATGCCGATTCCTCCTTCTCCGATGGGAGTAGAGAGGGCTGCAATAGTATCATCCAGGCTGTACATGGTAGCTCCACATTTTAGACCGGCCGGGGGGCAGAGTCGAGTAGTATCTCTTAACAATAGAGATGAACATAATGCTGGCTCATAGATTGCTTGAGGTGAGTTATGTTGGATCGTGGGCGCTTCTACAGCCCGGCCATGGCCTTACCGATCCTGCTCAGGGCTTTCTGTATGTTCTCCACCGAGTTGGCGTACGAGAAGCGGAGGAAGCCCTCGCCGTGCTCGCCGAAGGACGTGCCGGCCAGGGTGGCCACGCCGGCTTCGTTGAGCAGGAAATCCTCCATCTCCTGGGAACTCTTGCCCGTGCCCTCAATGTTGGGGAAGACGTAGAAAGCGCCTTTGGGCCTCAGGCAGCGGAAGCCGGGGATCTGGTTGAGTCCGTCAACGATGACGTCCCGCCGCTGGCGGAAAGCCTCGATCATCTTCTGGGGCTCGTCCTGCGGCCCCGTGAGAGCCTCGACGGCGGCCCACTGGCTGAAGGCGGCGGTGCAGGAGTTGGAGTTGACCATCAGATTGGACACTTGCGTTGCTAGCCACTGGGGCATCACCCCGTAGCCCAGTCGCCAGCCCGTCATGGCGTAGGTCTTGGAGAAACCATCGAGGATGATGATTCGTTCCTGCATACCAGGAATGCTGGCGATGCTGGCGAACTCCCCCTCGTAGACCATGCGGCTGTATATTTCATCCGAAAGCACCATGACATCGTTCTCGATAGCCGCCTCGGCGATGGCTTCCAGATCCTCTTGGGTCAGTACGCCGCCGGTGGGGTTCTGAGGCGAATTGAGGATGATCATCTTGGTCTTGAGGGAGACCAGGCCCTTGAACTCTTCGATGTCGAAGCGGAAGCCCTTTTCCATCAACAGCGGCACGGGCACGGGCGTGGCCCCGGTGAAGTTGATCATTGATCCGTAGATGGGGAACCCTGGGTTGGGGTAGATGACTTCGTCGCCCTTCTCGCACAGGGCCAGGATGGCGAAGAACATGATGGGCTTGCCGCCCGGTGTGACCACCACCTGGCCCGGATTGACCTCAATGCCCCGTGTGGTGGCGATCTCCTCAGCGATGGCTTCCCTGAGCTGGGGGATCCCTGCCGACGGGGTGTAATGGGTTTGGCCCTCGCGCAGGGCTGTGATGCCCGCCTCGACAATGTTGGCAGGGGTGTCGAAGTCAGGCTCGCCGATCTCCAGGTGGACGATCTCCCGTCCCTGGGCCTCCAGCGCCCTGGCTTTCATCAGCACCTCAAAGGCCGTTTCCGTGCCTAGCCTGCTCATTCTGGTAGCGAGTTTCATTGTTCTCCTCCAATAATGATTGACATCCCTTCTACGATTGCTATAATACAGTTACACCATGGGCTGCCGTAGGTGAGGGATGGATGCTGAGGCCAAGCAGGCTTTCGTTCGTGAGAAGGCCCGTCAGAACGTGAGAGATTCCGAGGGCACTAATGTCATCTGGATGCAGTAGTTGCTCTTGACTTGGAGCGAGATCGAATTTTGATGGTCACCGTGTATGAGCCTAGCGAGGAGGAGTGGGAAGATGGCTGGCGAACGAGAAAGAAGTGATGGCCGATGCCCGTTGTGTGGGGGACGATTGCTCTCTAAGCAGAGGGCAACCATCCCATTTGTGCTGGGAAACACGGTGGCTGTGATCAAGGACGTGCCAGCCGAGGTGTGTGTCAGTTGTCACGAGTCTTACATGACAGGTGAAGTGACAGACAGGGTAGCCACTCTGCTCAAGCAACTACGTTCGTTGCAGACAGAGGTGTCGGTCATCGCGTACTCGGCTTTGCCAAGAGCAGCCTAAGTTATCTGCGTGCCCAATTCTGATCCAAAGCCGCCGAATGACCGGCGGCTTTCTTTTTGTGTTGCTTCCTCATCACTTTCCCTATCCACTGCCGCCACAAATCCAATCGGAGGTTAGGGTATTTACTCGTCATACATAAACGTCGGTTCTTCGTAACGCCTAGGCTTCTTCTTTCGGAGAAACTCCTTCAACGTCTCGTTCTTCGCTTCCAAAGACATCTCCTCTGCCTTCAACACCGACAGCGGGAAGTTGATCCGCAAAGCTCTGCCTTCAACGACGACATGTCGTGTTATCCCCGTGGGTATTCTGACCGCATTTGTCCGGGTTTCGCCAGTAGCAAGCTCGGTGGCTATCTGCACAACTTGCTGTGGAGTGAACTTCGGGAAAGAGACGACTAGATTGCAGTCATCGTGTTTTTCGAACAGACCCTTGATTTGCCTTTTACACTCTCCCTTTTCAGGCTCAAGATTATCGCGCTCTATTCTTCCCTCGTAAGTGCTGACCACCTCGTTCATTAATCTGACTCGTGACTCTAGATTCTCTTTGCTCTTAACTCCAAAAACATCCCCGCTCCGAAAGAAGAGGCAACACAAGCCCCCATCCCCTTCCGCCATTAGAGATCTTGCAGCATCCCAGTCCATCGGCAGCGGCACAAACCCCTTGCTCTGAAGCCGGGAAAGGAATGAGTCTTTGTTCTGTTGGGTCAGATGACACCAGGTGCTCAGTTTGACGCTCTCTGGATCGAAGTAGTCCACTATCTGTACCAGAATATGCTGGCAATTGAGCAAGTCCTCTTCCTGAAATACGGTGATCCTGTTGGCGCCATCCAGGTGAACGTATTTTCCTAAGCGATGTTTTCCGCCTCCCATCCTGGCCACGATGGGAGGATCCTGCAACATGCCGGCTTCCTCTATTATCTTGGCCAGTCTTGGGGATCTGGTCTTGTCAAAGTGCTCGTGTATGACTATATCTCCGACGGGCACGATCTTCAGTTCTGGGCCGGGTTCACGTGCTTTCCTGCTCATTCTCCCCTCCCCATTGAGTTGAACTCTTAAATTCTCATTTGCTTCCGAGTCTCTGCTGAAATCCAATCACCTTCTCAGCAACCTCAACACTCACTCGATGCTGAGCCTCTACGGTTGCCGCCCCGATGTGGGGTGAGCCGATTACCTCGTCCAGCTCGAACAGCTTGTTGTCCCTGGCGGGCTCTTTAGAATAGACATCCAAGGCCGCCCCCGCCACTTTTCCTGACACAATCGCATCGTAGAGGGCGTCCTCGTTGATGGTGCCCCCCCTGGCGCAGTTGACAAGACGCACGCCGTCTTTCATCATCTCGAATTGGGGAGTGTCTATCAGGTCGCGCGTCTCATCGGTCAGTGGCAGGTGCATGGAGATGTAATCGGATCTTTGGAAGAGTTCCTCCAGGGAGAGGAACTCCATGTCCAGCCCCCTGGGATCGGCGACGTAGGGATCGTAGGCGACGATGTCCATCCCCAGAGCCAGGGCCCTCTTGGCCACCAGCCAGCCGATGCGGCCATAGCCCACCAGGCCCAGCGTCTTGCCCGCGATCTCGTTGCCGCTGAACTTCTTCTTCTCCCACTTTCCGGCCTTCATTGAGGCCGTGGTTTGCGGGAGACGGCGTGCCAGCGCAAACAGGTAGCCCACGGTCAGCTCGGCCACCGCGTTCGAGCTGGCCGTGGGTGTGTTCGCCACCTCGATTCCCTTAGCTTTGGCGTACTCGACGTCCACGTTGTCCAGGCCCACGCCGGCGCGAACGATCAGCTTGAGGTTCTTGCCTGCCTCGATGATGTGCTTCCGTACTTTGGTGGCGCTGCGGACGACGATGACGTCGTAGCTGCCGATGATTCTCTCCAATTCATCAGGGGCCAGGCCGGTATTGACATCCACTTCGAGGCCCGCCTGGCGCATCATTTCGACGCCTGCGTCGGCGATAGAATCGCTAACTATAACTTTCACTCAAATACCTCCATCGTTGGTTTGTTGCCTGATACATTCAAGGCTTTGTCACGAATTGTTTTTCCACATCGGTCAGGAATTCCTCGAAGCGGATAGGAGCGCAGGGCACGTGCTGATCCGGACCGTGGAATGGGTGCTTGTGCCAGCCCATCTTGGCATTATCTACGCCGTAGAGCCGGTACCCCCCTTCCACCAGCGCAAAAGCCACCTTGTCGGTCGTCACGTTGTAGAAGACGTTGATGAAGGTATAGGCAGTGGTCAGATGCACCCTAACACTGAGGATGTCGACGTCTACCACGCGTTCCTCTATATGGCTGACCAGGGGAGAATGGTTGCAGGCCTGTTGTAGCTCATACAGTAGTTGCCTTGTCGTTACGGCAGCCATGCGAAGCTCTCCGTCAACCGCTTGCGGCGTGTGACCAGTGACTCCCATTCCAGGTAGTCCCACTCCGTTTGATAGGCGTACTGTTCTCCTCGATCTTCAGTCTCCCACATCGGTTTGTACGTTTCGAAGGGCATCCCGTATTTCTCTTCGTACCGGCGGAGGGCGACATCAATCTCGGCCAGCTTCTGGCGCGCGTAGTCACGCATCATGAGTGTCAGCGCTACATCCGTGCGTGCCTCTCCCGTCAACTCTGTGAGGACCCGCATGGTCTCTTTGGGTAGTACTACTGTTGTTTCGCTCATGCTATTACACCTCTCGTATGAACTTTGGTTACAGATCCCAGATCTCCTCGATCAGGCCCGTGATCCAGCGCATGTCGTCTAGGGTGAGGTCGCCCATGTGAGCGATGCGGAAGATCTGTCCTTTGAGTTGGCCATAGCCGTCGCCGATGACGGCCCCGTGTTGGGCCAGGGCTTCGTTTAGCTCGGCCACGCTGAGGCTGCGGGTGTTTGCGATAGTGGTGAGGGTGTTGGAAAGATAGCGCTCGTTGGCGTAGAGGGCGAAGTGTCTGCGGGCCCAGTCGCGGGTGAACTCGGCCATGTCAATGTGGTGCTGAAAGCGCGCGTCCAGTCCTGCGGCCAAGATGTTGTCCATCTGCTTGTTCAGGGCGAAGAGGTGGCTGATCGAAGGGGTGGCCGGGGTTTGGCTTCTGTGGTAGTACTTGAGCATTACGTGGAAGTCGAAGTACCAACCTCGATTCTTCACCTCTTTGGCTCGATCCAGGGCCTTCTGGCTGACGGAGCACACGGTGAGGCCAGGCGGCAGGGCGAAGGCTTTTTGCACCCCGCCTATGCAGACGTCTATGCCCAGTTTGTCTACCTCGATCTTGGCCCCAGCCATGGAGCTGACCGCGTCCAACAGCCAGCAGACATCAGGGTATTTCTTCATGACCTCGGCAAGCTCATAGATGGGGTTCATTACGCCGGTGGAGGTCTCATTGTGCGTCACGGTCACGGCGTCGTACTGGCCGCTGGATAGCTTGGCATCGAGCAACTCCGGGGTGATGGCTTGGCCCCAGTCCACTTCCAGGACATCGGCCTCCTTGCCATTGGCCAGCGCCATCTCGTGCCAGCGGGCGCCAAAGGCTCCGTTTATTGCACACAGCATTTTTTTGCCGTCTCTGACGCAGTTCCGCGCCGCTCCTTCCATGACGCCCGAAGATGCGGAGGTAAACAGGAGTACCACATTCTCGGTGTAGAGCAGCTTTTGCACTTTGGATGTGGCCTCGGCCTGAAGGTCTACGTATTCCGGGAAGCGATGGCCGATCATCGGCGTGGCCATCGCTTGCAGTACGTCGTCCCTCACGTGGGTTGGCCCAGGGATAAAGAGTTTCTTGTACATTTTTTCCTCCTCGGATATGGATGCTCTGTCACTCGGTATTATACAGTGGAGAGCGAACGACGTCAAACTCGATCACTCTCGATTCCTCGTTGCCTCGTCATTCCCTCAGAGGTAAGCCGCGAAGTGGGGATACAGGTCTTTGGCGTTGGTTACTGCCTCCAGATCCAGGTCTAGCTCGCTGGGATACATGATGAAGGGGTAATCCTGGGGGCCGCCTAGGCCGCCGTGGCTGGCCACCTGGTTTTCGAAACAGACTACCTCTCCGGCCTCGCTCCATGCGCCAAAGACGATGATGTCGCCGCTGTGGGGGAACGAGGCCAACTGGCGCAATTGGTTCGCAGCCTGCTCGGGTTCTGGTAGGGAGCGCAGAGGATCCTGGCCGCGAACCTCTACCCGTTCGTTCAGAACAAGGGTTCCACCTTTTCCTACGATGACTGCCTCCCCTTCCTCTCGCCCTACCACCAAGCCGATGCCTTCGTGCTCGACTAGCCTGTTGAGCAATTCGGGGTAGATGAGGGCGATCTCGCTTAAATTCATCGGGCGGGGAGTGACGTTGAAATAGACGTGCGATACGGAGCCGGAGTTTCGGACCACGATGTCGCCCCTTTTGCTCAGGTCCCAGGGCGTGTCCTCATCCACTTCGGCGTTTAAGCAAAGCGGCCTCAGTGCAGGATCCACGACCAGCCTCTTGTCCACAAAACGATAGGTAGCTTGAACCAGGCTTGCGCCTCGCTCGGATAGCCGCGCCTCGATTCCTTTCAGCTCCTCCAGCAGGAACTGAGCTTTGGCCGCCGATGGCCTCTCTTCGCCGCCGCGCTCGTCGGTGAAGACGCCTTCGCCTATTTGCTCAGTGATGTACTGGCCCAGGGTGCGGCCATAGGTTTTTTTGAAGGGGACAGAAGGAGTCAGGCCGTGGTCCGCCAATATGTACAGGTCATATTGCCGCTTTCGGTATTGGGTTCTCATGCGGTCGATCTGCTTGATCTGGTTGTCAATACCGCGCAGAGCTTTGAGGGCTTCCGTGCTGCCTGTCCTGAAGTGGTGAGCGACCTCGTCGTAGCTATAGTAGTTGGTGTAGATGGCCGGCATGCCGCGGTAGATGTCTATCAGGCAGGCGAAGGTCTGTATCTCGCGGAAGACGATATTGGTCATGATCTGCAGAAAGGGAGAGAGAACGCTGAAGGGGCGGTGATAGCCAGGTAGGAAAAGGGCCACAAGCCGTTTGCCCAGGTCAACGAGATACCCCCACACAGAAAGCACGATCACTCGCAGCACCCGCAGGGGGCCGAGCAGGAACAGAAGCAGGAATCCAATCCCCCGCACGTTCTCGAAGAAGTGCTGGCTGTTCATGGCGCTCAACGTGAAGAGGGAGAGCCTGGCGTCGCCGTCGAACATGTTCACGTAGCTGGAGCCGCCCCGTAGGATGCCCTGCCGACCGGCAGAGATACGATCTTGCATGGCCTTGATCGTGCCAGGCAGCTTGCAGACTACCGAAGTGTTGCTCTCCTTCTCGTACCAGCGGAAGGCGGGGATGTCGAAGTTGTTGCCAAACATAATGCCTGCCTGGGCGGCGGGGGTTGTGCTGGGCAAGCCGCAGCGCCAGCGAGCCAACTTGAGAACCGCATCCTGAGCCTTTGGGTTGAGCCAGTCGCTTGCATTGAGGCCGCTTTGCTTACCCGTCGCAGTGAACCCTGGTCGAAAGATTCTCCGCTCCAGCAGACGTTTCATGTATGGGGTATAGCCCTTGGCCATAGCTTCGCGTAGATGGTCATAGGCCAGGCCATCAATTTGGAGGACAATGAAACCTCGTTTCCGGGCGTTGACTTGGCTCTCTTCCAGCCCCATGCTCTCGGCGATGGCCGCATACTTCCGTGAGTAGTACAGGTTAGCCAAAGCGTCGAAGAGGTCAACGATTTTCCTGATGAACCAAGTCATCTTTCAATCTCCAACTTCCAGCCTCAGGTTTTCTGCGCCGCCAGAGTTTCCATAAACGCTTGGATCCTGGTCTTCAATGGCTCCTCGGCGTAGGCGCGGGTGTCGGACATGTCGGCCTCCAGAATCAGGCCGGGCTTGCCCGTGCGCTCGGAGATGATGCGGCGAAGGTCGTACTGGCCCAGCGAGTAGGGCTTGCAACTGCGGTTGGAGTGGAAGACGATGCCGTCTACTTGAAATCGCTCCGCCAGATCAACCATGATCTCGGCTCTGGCTGGCAAGCTCTGGTTGATGTAGACCGTGGTGTAGGTGCGGGCCAGTCCCTCCATGGGCTCGTTCAACTCAACCGATGTAGCCCAGCCGTTGGTGTAGGTGTCCACCACAAAGCAGGCCCCGAAGTCCACGAAGTAGCCAAACAGGCGGAACAGTCGGTACCAAATGGCGATGTTGTCCCACAGCAGCCGATAGCGTTCTTCGGGGATGGCGCCGATACCCTTTTCCACTCTTTCCTCCACCTCTGCTTTGAGCTTCTCATAGAAGCTTACCGCTTCTTTTGTACCCCGCAGCACGACGATGGGGGCCATGTTGACGAAGAGATCGGGGGCGTTGAGAGGGGAGGGCCGGGCCTGGCATAGCTCTCGAATCTCTCCCCAAAGGCCGACGGCGCGATTAGATAACTCCAGGGTTTCCATGAACTTCTTCTGCTTCAACCCGCGACCAGTGTGTCTTTCTAGCCAGGTGATGAATTCCTCCAATTGGGCGGCCACGTACTGGACGGCGTGTTCTTCTACCTGGGAGCCGTGGATGAAGGGGGCGTCTATGACAAACAGAGGAACGTTGTGGTGTTGGGCCAGAGCTTGGTACCATTTCATGGCGGTGCCGCAGATGTTGTTGCAGGCCACCAGAAGGTCGGGCTTGGGGAGACCGCCCATCGGCGCATCCTGCCTATCCAGCACCGAACCGATGTGGCTCCGCGCATAGGAGCAGAGGTCCTGAGAATAGCCCCGGGCCTCGGCCACCTGACATAAAGAAGTCGCTACCCTTCTGGCCCCGCAGAGAGCCCCGTAGTTCTCCGGGTAGACCGAAGCGATGCCCATCGCTGCCAGAATCTCGATGGGAGCGCCGCTGGTCACCCAGGCCATGGGCTTGAGCCTGCCGATGATCTTGCTCTTGGTGTAGTAGCGTGTCATCAGCTTGCTGAGGTCTTTGGCGGTGCGCAGCTTCTTGTATTTTCTGGCCATAGCTACTCCTGCTCGATCATTTCCAAGAACGCTTGCAGACGGGTGCGCCATTGCTCGAGAGCGGGGGCGTGTTCCATCTCAAGCCGCAGATAGGGCACACCGGCAGCATCGAGTTTCTCCTTGACCATAGCGTAGTCGAAAGCGAACGGGTCGCAGAACTTCAGCAGAACGAAGACGATGCCATCGGCTTGAGTGTCCCTGACTAACTGTAGGAGGTGTTCGCCTGGCTGGTGGCCGGGATGGTACTTGGCCGGGCAGGGCAGGCGATGGAGATAGCGATCGGCCAGGGCTGCGATGGGGTCGCTGTCGGCCTCGACAGGTCGGGCGAAGTAGCGGCTGCCCGTGCAGAGGTCGTCTCCCACAATCCGCCCGCCCAGTTCCTCGACCATGGCCAGGATGGCTGGATCGTCTAGGACGGCACCGACGAGGATGAGGCCCAGACCTCCCTGTGGAGTCCGCTCCCTTTCGGCCAGGAGTTCGAGCAGTTCGCCCAGAAGCTGATTGTACTTCTCCGGGGGCATGATGAAACCAACACCGGTGGCGGCGAATAGTTCCGGCGCGGTGAGCTGGTCGCGCGAGTCGTACAATCGGGTCAGAAGGCGGCGCTTCTTGTTGTACAGCTCTATGCTCGCGCTGATGGCCTGATCGCTGATTTCCTTGCCGATGAACTCTTCCAGGGAATGGCGAAAGCGTTGCAGCTCAGCAATGAGATAGGGCCGTGCGCTGGGGGAAGAGAGGTGCACCGGCTGGACGACGGTTTCCACATAGAGGTCGGGGAAGCTCATTTGCCAGATGTTGGCCAGGGCTTGGATGGTGTCGCAGGTGTGGGAAAAGATCATCCCGTGCAGGAAGCTCAACTCGCCGCGCAGGGCTTGATCCAGCCCGCTGCGGCAGAGGGCGCAGGCGTAGCTTTGCAGATGGGCGTCGGCGCGGCTGGGAGTTTGCTCGCCGGAGCGGATGCGCAGCGGCGCGAATCCGGCGGCGTGAATGATCTCTTCTGGAACGTAGGTGCAGAAATAGCCCATGGCCCGATGGTCAGGGTGGCGGTCGGGCCAGGTGGGATAGGGGGTATCTTGGGCCTCTGTAAGAGTGTCCAGGATTTCCATTGATCTTCGGTTATTGGCAGTCATGTATTTTCCCTTCGTAGTTAGGGATTGGTGCCCGTATTATGGCACAAAACCGGAAGGAAAGCAAGTTGCGTCTATTACAGAAGCTGGTATAATATGTTCTAGCTGTTCCCGGAGAGTGTAGATGCAAATGGCCGAAGAAATTATCCTGAACAAGCGCTACCGGCTGCTGACCGAGATCGGCGCTGGGAAAATGGCCGTCGTCTTCAGGGGCCAGGATACCTGGCGAGGGGTGCCGGTGGCGGTCAAGGTGCTGCGCCAAACCTGCGCTGAGAACGAGGCTTTTTTAGCCCGCTTCCGCAGCCAGGCCCAGGCCGTAGCTGGCTTGGTGCATCCCAATATTGTCACTATCTACGAGGTGGGCCAGGAGGGCGATTGCCACTACCTGGTGATGGAGCTTGTGGAGGAGCCAACCCTCGAAGAGTTGATCCGGGTAGGTGTCCCTTTTTCCATTGGGCAGGTTCTTGACATCGTCATACAGATCTGCACTGCGGTGGGGTATGCCCACCGGCTGGGCATGGTGCACGGAGATATCAAGCCTCAGAACGTCTTCGTCTCCGCTGATGGCCGGGTCAAGGTGGCCGATTTTGGGATCGCATCCGCGCTTTCGGTAGCCTCCGTCGTTGAGGGGGAGATCGTATGGGGTACGCCTCGCTATTTCTCACCAGAGCAGGTAGCCGGCGGAAACGTGAGCCCGACCTCAGATGTCTACTCTATCGGCGTCCTCGCCTACGAGATGCTAACAGGCCGCCCGCCTTTCGAAGCCGAAACTGGAGCTATGTCTTCAACCATTGGCGTAGCACTCAAGTGCCTGCGGGAGGCGGCGGCGGCGCCCTTGCGGCAACTGAACCCTGACGTGCCCCCTCAGGTAGAGCGGATCGTGCGCAAGGTGCTGGCCAAGGAGCCTGCCGCCCGCTACCGTACGGCGGACCAGTTGGGCCGTATCCTGGATAGCTACAGGCGCTTGAGCGAGGAACCCCTCGTCGTTCGGCGTCCCGCAGTTGTCAAACCCCAACCTCGCCAGGTCGAACCTGAGGAATACGAAGCAGTTGCTAAACCCCAACCCCGTCGGGCCGAGCCCAGAAAATTCGAAGAAGAGAGGAAGGGCCGAGATAGGTTGACCATTTTTCTGGGGATGGTAGCTGTTCTAGCAGTATTGTGCCTGATACCATTTGCACGATTGGTCTATCAGCGCTACAGTGCGGCGGCGCCACAGCCTACGCCTACTGCCGAAGCTACGTCTTCAGCCGTTATTGCCACCCCTGTGTCTGGCCAAGTACAGGCGCCGGACTTGGTTGGCCTGAGTCAGGAGGAAGCCCGGCATCTGGTGGAAGAGGCAGGCTTGCAGTTCGCTGTGGTGGGAGAGAGGCATGATCCATCCATCCCGGCTCTGAATATCATCTCCCAGACGGTACCCGCAGGTCAGATGGTTGGGGAAGGAGAGACTGTAGGGGTCGTCATAAGCCAGGGGCCGAACTTCGTCACTGTGCCAGCGGTAGAGGGCCTGCCGATCGCGACGGCAGAGCCTGGCTTGAAGGAGATGGGCCTGGACATCTCTCAGAAGGGGGTGTGGAACAAGGAAGCTGAGGGTATCATCTTATCCCAGGATCCTCCGCCTGGCTCCATTGTCTCTGAAGGAAGTGTTGTTACCCTCATCGTCAGCAGCGGCCCTCGGGTGATGCTGAATGCCAATCTGGACAACGAGGTGCTTCTCATAGCCTGCGATCTGGAGGACGATAGCCTGGAGCCAGGGGAGACGCTGCGACTGGTTTTGTATTGGCGTGCTTTGCAGCAGATCCCAGAAAACTACACTGTCTTTGTGCACGTGGCCCGGGCTGACGGCACAACTCTGGTGCAGCGGGACGTTCAGCCGCGCGATGGCGCACATCCCACCAGTTCGTGGGTGACGGACGACCTGGTGACAGATCCCTATGAGCTCTCCATCCCCAGCGATGCTCTTCCTGACATATACTGGCTCAAAGTAGGCATGTACTCTCCAGTTACCATGCAGCGCCTGCCGGTGGTTGACTCTGGCGAAGCGACGGTGCTGCAGGACGGCGTCGTAGTAAAGGAGTTGCGAGTGCTTCCTGTTCAGTAGAAAACACGGATCCCTTCGACAGCCCTTCGACGGGGCTCAGGACAGGGCTCAGGACAAGCGGCGGGATTAACGGACAAGTGGCATAGGCTGAGGAAGAATCCGCAAATCCTGCGCATCAGTGTTCTCAATTGGCACATTTAGCCAATCTCTGGTATAATATGGCCGGCTTGGAGTGCGGATGCCAGTCCGCTTTCACAGTGCAGACTTGAGCCTGCACTCCAGAGTAACAAAACTAAATCGAAAGTGACTTTCTTGGCAGTCGTCTACAGGACAGAGCGATTGGGGCGAAAGCTAATGGCTGATCACTGGACGGAGGAAAAAGGTGTTTGGTGGAAGGTTTAGAAGTATCTTTGTGTATCTGATCATCTTGATGGCGGCGGCGTTCTTGTTTTTCAACTTCTCTTCGCAGTCAACGAAGGTTGAGGAAATGCCTATTAGTGAGGTAGCTACTCATATCAAGGCCGGCAGGGTAGAACAGATCATCATCTCAGGAGATTACTCTACCATCCGCGTGGAGTTCAAGGACAGACGGGAGCCGATGCAATCCCGCATGGGGGACGGTGTAGATGTCGTCGAGGTGTTACGCAACTTGGGTGTTAGCGAGGAGGAAATAGCGACGATTACAATTGATTACCAGCAGCCCAGTGGTTGGGCCAGTTGGATGCCTTTGCTTAGTGCCATCTTGCCCGCTATCCTATTCATGGGTCTCTTCTACTTCTTGATGCGCCAGGCCCAGGGCTCCAACAATCAGGCTCTCTCCTTCGGCAAGAGCCGGGCTCGCATGTTCACCGGCGACCAGCCGACGGTCACCTTCGAGGATGTGGCCGGTGTGGAGGAGGCCAAGGAGGAGCTGTACGAGGTGGTGGAGTTCCTCAAGGAGCCGGAGAAGTTCATTGCCCTGGGGGCTCGCATTCCCAAAGGTGTGCTCCTGGTGGGCGCGCCGGGCACGGGCAAGACCCTCATGGCCAAGGCCGTATCGGGTGAGGCGGGGGTGCCCTTCTTCAGCATTTCGGGCTCCGAGTTCGTGGAGATGTTTGTGGGTGTGGGAGCGAGCAGGGTCCGTGACCTCTTCGATCAGGCCAAACGTCACAGCCCTTGTATCATTTTCGTTGACGAGATTGATGCCGTGGGGCGGCAGCGCGGAGCCGGCCTGGGAGGCAGCCACGACGAGCGCGAGCAAACCCTGAACCAGATCCTGGTGGAAATGGACGGCTTCGATACCGATACCAATGTCATCCTCCTGGCGGCCAGCAATCGTCCCGATATTCTCGACCCCGCCCTCCTCCGCCCAGGCCGCTTCGACCGGCGGGTGGTGTTGGACATACCCGATATACTTGGGCGCAAAGGCATTCTAGAGGTGCACGTGAAGGGCAAACCCCTGGCTAGCACTGTGGACTTGGAGATACTCGCCAGGCGGACCCCCGGCTTCGTAGGAGCCGACATAGAGAGTATGGTGAACGAAGCGGCCATACTGGCAGCACGGAGGGACAAGAAGGTCATCGGCATGGAGGAGTTCGGGGAAGCCATAGAGCGGGTAGTCGCTGGGCCGGAGCGCAAGAGCAGGATCATCAGTGACGAGGAGAAGGAGATCATTGCCTATCACGAGGCCGGACATGCCCTGGTAATGGGTAAGCTTCCCCACTGCGACCCTGTTCACAAGGTCTCTATCATCTCGCGGGGAATGGCCTTGGGCTACACCATGCCTCTGCCTGAAGAAGACCGCTACCTCAGGCACCGGACCAAGTTCAAGGATCAGTTGGCCGGCCTTCTGGGAGGACGGGCAGCGGAAGAACTGATGTTTGACGATGTGACCACGGGAGCTGCCAATGATCTGGGGCAGGCCACCAGATTGGCAAGATGGTCTGTGAGTTCGGGATGAGTGAGAAGCTGGGGCCGATGACTTTTGGCCAGAAGCAAGAGCTGATATTTCTGGGCCGGGAGATTGCCGAACGGCGCGATTACGGCGAAGCAGTGGCAGAGGAGATTGACCGGGAGGTACGGGGTTTTATTGACGAGGCCCACAGCCGGGCCAAGGAGATCCTGACCACCTATCGGGACAAGCTGATAGCTCTCGCTCAGCGCCTCATTGAGGACGAGACCCTCGAGGGACCTGAGTTGCAAGCTATGCTGGCCTAGCTGATAGGTAGAGATCTGATGGGTAAGTATGACGAATACAAAGAACATTGGAGACGAAGAGCGGAGAGAGAGCGGGAACTGAGACGGACGCTGGCGGCTGAGGCTAGAGCCGATGCCTGGCGGTTAAGCGATTTGTTGACCCAAGAGTTTGGGGCCAAGAAGGTTTACCTCTTCGGCTCATTAGTGCGCGAGGGTAGATTCTACGAGCGATCGGACATTGATCTGGCTGCCGAGGGAATCGAGCCTCGCCGGTTCTTCAAGGCCGGTGCTGCCCTCGATAGAGCCTGTGGTTATCGCTATCAGATTGACCTGGTTGACCTGGAGACGGTAAGGGACGGGGTGAAAGAGCTTATTCTGACTGAAGGAGTACTTCTCTGTGACAGGATCGGAGATTCGTAGACTCACCACCGAGATCCAAGCTGATCTTTCCGAGTTGGGCAAGGTCAAAGCCGTGTTGGATGAGGCCGACGCTCAATGTGCCGAGCGCACTCCTGATTTTCTGGAGCTGAGTGGCATAGCTCTTAATCTGCATGCTTTCTACAACGGCGCCGAAAACCTCTTCCGACGCGTAGCGCTCGAACTGGGTGAGGGCTTGCCCACTGGCGGTGGCTGGCACTCGCAACTGCTGAGAAACATGGCCCTGGAGATTCCACAACTTAGACCGAGAGTGATCACCCAAGAGACACGTAGCAAATTGGATGAATATCTGAGGTTTCGTCATTTGGTCCGCCATGCCTATGGCCATGAGCTGGACTGGGAGCGAATCCGAGGCCTTTTGGACAATTTGGGCACGGCCTATGCAGACTTCGTCAGAGATGTCGGGGAGTTCCTTCACTTTCTGGAGGCTATGGCCGAAGAATAGGCGACAAGAAGAGTTGACAGAAAGAAGCGGAGCCGCACATTGCGGCTCCGCTTCTTCATTTCCTCACGTTTCACGCATCACGTCTCACTGCCCCATCTTCTTTTTATCTTCCTCGACCAGCACCCGCCGCAGGATCTTGCCTACCATGGTTTTGGGCAAGTCGGTGCGGAATTCCACGAACTTGGGCACCTTGTAGGGGGCTAGATTCTCCCGGCAGAAGGCGATGATCTCCTCGTCGGTGGCTGTCTCGCCCTCCTTGAGGACGACGTAGACCTTGACCCGCTCGCCTTTGCCTGCCACCGGGATGCCGGCGGCGGCGACTTCCAATACCTTGGGGTGCTCGTAGAGCACGTCCTCGATCTCGCGGGGGTAGATGTTGTAACCGCCGGCGCCCAGGATCATGTCCTTCTTGCGGTCCACGATCTTGAAATAGCCGTCCTCGTCCATGACGGCGATGTCCCCGGTGTGGAGCCACCCCTCCTTCAGAGTATTGGCCGTCTCCTCGGGCATGTTCCAGTAGCCCGTCATGACTTGTGGGCCACGGATGCACAGTTCTCCGGCCTCGTCGATGCCCAACACCTGCTCGCCAGTTTCAGCGTCCACGATCTTGACCTCGGTATCGGGCCAGGGCACGCCGATGGTGCCGACGCGGTTATCGCCCCAAATAGGGTTGGAGTGAGTCACCGGCGAGGCCTCGCTGAGACCGTAGCCCTCCGCCAGCCGGGCACCGGTGAGTTCCTGGAAGCGCTTCTGCACCTCCGGAGGCAGCCCGGCTGCGCCGCTGACGCAGGCCTTGATGGAGCCGACGTCGTACTTGCTCAGATCGGGGTAGTTGTTGATGGCGACGTACATAGCCGGCACGCCAGGATAGTAAGTCGGTTTGTGCTTGGTGATGTTCTTGAGCACGTCTTCCAGGTCGCGCGGGTTAGGGATGAGGAGCATGGCCGCACCAACGAGCGTATCCATGTTCATGCAGGTGGTCATGGCGAAGCTGTGATACAGCGGCAGTGCGGTCAAGGAGATGTCTTCGCCTTCTCCGGCGTTGATCCAGACCTTGCACTGGTAAGCGTTGGCCAGGATGTTCTGGTGAGTCAACTGTGCGCCTTTGGAGACGCCAGTGGTGCCGCCGGTGTACATCAGCACGGCCAAATCGTCCCAGGTGAGCTCTACGGGCTGGGGTTTGGACGGCCCTTTGTCCAGCACGTCGGTGAACCAGTAGGTGTTGGCATCGCCGGAGATGTCCACGCGGTGGCCGCCTTTTTTCTCCTTGAACAGGGTGAAGAGTATTCTCAGGAGCGGCGGCAAGTAGGTCTTGATGTTGGCCACGATGACGTGGCGCAGCTTGGTCTCTGCGCGGACCTGCTTGATGAGGGGGTACATCATGCTGAGGGTGACCATGACCTCAGCGCCAGAATCTTTGAGTTGGTGTCTTATTTCGCGGGCCGTGTAGACGGGATTACAAGGCACCACGATGCCGCCGATGCGCAGGACGGCGTAGTAGGCGATGGGGAACTGGGGGCAGTTGAGCAGGTGGATGGCCACCCGGTCGCCCTTCTTGACGCCCAACCCCTGCAACGCGGCGGCGAACCGATCCACGGCTTCGTTGTACTCGCGGAAGGCGATCTTGGCGTTGTTGAAGATGAGCGCCGTATGGTTGGGGTACTTGCGCGCTGTCTCTTCCAGCACAGCAGGCATGGTGGTTTCCGGATAATCAATGTGCTCCGGCACGTGCGGCTCGTAGAATTTGAGCCAGGGCTTTTCCATTTTCTTTCCTCCTCCTTATTGATGAACTTCGAGACTAAGCGCCGATAGCCTATTCTGAATTGGTTTTAGTCCACCTCCTTTCGGCTTCTAGCCTTCTTGGAAATGAGTACGAGTCAACGAGTAGCGCGTTAATGAGGCGTCCGCTACCTCATTTACCCGGTGACTCATTTTTCGGAGATAATCGTGGATACGCACATCTGTATCGCCTTTGACGACGCTGACTTTGATGCCAGTAGTATAACGTAATCGAGACCGATTGTCAAGACCGAATGTTGCGTCCGAACGATTTCGATGGATGGTGGGCACGATCCCGATCAGTGAGCCAGAGCTCATCCGTTGGATGGCTGAGATCCCTGAGTCCGCGCTTGGCTTCTCTCTGCGCCGGCCTCAGCTTCGCCTGGCCTCTAAAGGCAACTCAAACCCTGTTCCAAACTCGTGACGGTCGCGGTGAAAGAAATTGCCAAAATAGGCATTTTATGCTATAATAGCCTCAACAAATAACATGGAAGGAGGTGAAAGGCAGTGGAAGTGGAAGGTTATTGCGTTAAGTGCAGAGAGAAGAGAGCCATGAAAGATGCCAAGGAAGTAACTATGAAGAATGGTCGCCTGGCGGCCAAGGGCACCTGCCCTGAGTGTGGCAGTGGGATGTTCAAGTTCTTGCCTAAGAAGAAGGAATAGATGGATCGCCGTGGTTAAAGTCAAGACCTTAGTTGAGATAACCCGCTCCAGAGGTGTAGTTGCAAT